>NZ_JBFTOG010000047.1:0-37976 GCF_056397865.1 Arthrobacter sp. 05L417 | reverse complement strand
GTCCAGCTCGTCATGACCGACAGGACACTCTTCCAGGGCGACAGCGAACCCGCCCGGCTCCCCGGCTACGGCATCGTCCCCGCCGGCTGGGCACGGACAATGCTCACGGGGAACAACCACCAACCCGGCCAGTCCGCCCAGGATCAGGACCTGAAGGTCTGGCTGCGGCGCCTCTACACAGCCCCCGGAACCGGAGAGCTCGTCGGGGTGGATTCGCGGGCGCGCTTATTCCCGGCGGGCATGCGGCGCTTCATCCAGGCCCGCGACGAGACCTGCCGGACCCCCTACTGCGACGCACCCATCAGGCACTTCGACCACATCATCCCCTGGCACCACGGAGGACCCACCACCCTGGCCAACGGGGCAGGCCTGTGCGAAGCATGCAACCACACCAAGGAACTCCCCGGCTGGACAGCACGAACCGGAGCAGCAACAACCCAGCACGGGACACGGCATGTCCTCGACATCCGCACCCCAACGGGACACCACTACCGGTCAACAGCCCCGCCCCCGCCAGGAACCGGGCTATCCATGACCACGGCGGCGCCAGATTCCAGGCACCACCGACGCAAGCTCCGACACCATGCAAAGGCGCTTAAATACGCCCAACCCGCCAAACTGCGGGCCGCCTAAGTAAGCTATGCCGAGCCGGACCACGTGTCTTTCGGGCCGGTGTCTTTCGGGCCGGTGTCTTTCGGCGCCGCATCTTTGGGGCCCGCAGCCTTCGGGGCAAGCGGCAGCGTGATCTTCATGACCGTTCCCCGCGGACCGCTGCGCTCAACCTCCACAGTGCCTCGGGCCCCGGTGATGATTTCACGGACCAACGCCAAGCCGATTCCGAAGCTGCGCTGGCCCGGGGAACCCTCGGGGCTGTGTGTCCTCACGAAGCGGTCAAAGATCCGGGTCTGGTCCACTCCCTTGATCCCCGCCCCGGAATCCGAGACGGTGACCACCGCGCGGTTGCCGAGCACCGCCGTCGTGATCCCCACCTGGCCGCCAACGGGGGTGTGCGCCAGCGCGTTGTCGGCCAGGGCAAGGAGAGCTCGGCGGAAGGCATTGCTGTCAATGAGCGCGAAAGGGCGGTCCTTTTCCGTCAGGGTGACGCGGACGTCTTTCTCTCCCGCGAGCTGTTGCAAGCTCTCGACGACGGCGCCCGCCACCTTGGCGAGGTCGCTCGGCTCCGCTGTGGCATCCGGAGGCGAGCCGGTGGCCGCCACAAGCAATTCGTTGACGATGCCGGTGAGGGTCGCGGTGTCATTGCGGATGCGGGCGAGCGCTTCCCCGGTTTTTGAGTCGGCGGGGGCGTCGCGCTGGGCGAGCTGGACGCGTGCATCGAGGATGGCGAGGGGTGTACGCAATTCGTGGCTGGCGTCCTGAACGAACCGTCGCTGCAAGGCCAATGCCTCTCCCAAGGGCCTGATGGCGCTCCGCGCGCTGAGCCAGCCGATGGCACCGGCGAGGAGTATCCCCGCAATGCCGGCAACGATCATGGCCTTCAGGAGGTCCTTTGTATCGAGATATGCGTAGACGGAGTCGGTTTCGCCAGGTCCGGGCAGCGTTGGATGCTGAGCCTGGTTAAAGAGGTAGATCGCGGCGGCCGCCAGCAGGCAAAGAACCAAAACCGTGCATGCCGCGCTGATCCGCACGGCGATCTTCAGGGAGGCTTTGCGAAGCGTCGCCTGGTCCGGGTTTTCAGTCATGGGGGTCGTTCTCAGTCATGGGGGTCGCCGATCTGGTATCCGAGGCCGTGGACCGTCCGGATCACCGTTTTGGATATCTTGCGGCGCAAGTGGTGGACGTAGGTGTCGATCACGCCCGGCTGGTCCGTGGGGTGGAACAGGGCGTTGATGAGGTCTTCACGGGTAAAGACCCGTTCGGGTTCGCCGGCCAAGGTTTCAAGGAGTCCCGCTTCCTTCGCTGTCAGGGTGACCACGGAACCGTACACGGAGCGCATGGAGCGGGCACCGGCGTCGAGCTCCCAATCCCCGATTCCCAGAGTCTGAGGCGGCAGGCCGTACGTCCGGGTGAGGGCTCGCAGGCGGGCGGCCAGCTCCATGGCGTCGAACGGTTTGCTCATGTAGTCGTTCGCTCCGGCGTCGAGCCCCCGGATCTTCTCATCGGTGGCACCGAGCGCCGTCAGGATGAGGATCGGGGTGGCAATCCCCTTGGCACGAAGGGCCTTGATCAAGGCGATGCCGTCCATGACGGGCAGCCCCCTGTCAATGACCATCGCATCCCAACTCTGGGTCAGGGCGAGGTGGAGCCCGTCGCGCCCGTTGACAGCCAAGCGGACGGAAAAGTCCGGCTCCAGGAGTTCGCTGATGAGCGGCCCCAAGGCGGCGTCGTCTTCGACCAAGAGGACCGCCGGCCGCTCAGCTGTTGTCATGCTGTCTATTCTTCCCCGGCGTGCCTGCTCGCGGCGTCCACCTTGACCTTGCGCCGCTTTTTGAGGAACTCGACTCCCCACGGCAGGACGGAGACCAAAACCATGATCACGGCAATGGCGTCAATGTTGTTTGCGATGAACTCGTAATGTCCCAGCCAGGAGCCCAGGAGCGTCACGGAGGTTCCCCAAATGACGGCGCCGGCGATGTTCCACAGGGTGAAGGATTTGTAGTCGTAGCGCGCGATGCCTGCGCTCAGCGGTGCAAATGTCCGCACGATGGGGACAAAGCGGGCCAGGACTATTGCGGGGCCGCCGCGTCGCTTGAAGAATTCTTCGGCCGTATCCAGGTGCGCGGTCTTCAGTACCCGGGCGTCATCCTTGAACCATCGCCGTCCGAACTTGCGCCCCAACATGTAGCCGATCTGGTCACCGGCGATGGCGGCGGCCGATACGACGGCGATCAACACCGGCAGCTCAAGCTGCAGTTGCTGGTGAAGCAGGCCTGTGGTGAACAGCAAAGAGTCACCGGGCAGGAACGGGAATAAGAGACCGGACTCGATGAAGACTATCAGCGCCACTACTCCCAGCGCCGCTGGACCCAAGCCCTGAAGGAGGGTGGCGGGATCAAGGAAAGCGGGCATGGCGGAAAGTACGTGCAAGGGGTCCTCCTCAGGATCCGTGTGCTTGGGTTGCGGTTGCTTCCGGGGCGATTGCTCCCGAACCAGCGCCAAACGGTAGTCGCGCGAAAACTTGCGGTGCGTACCTGTTCCAGAGTCCTGCCAAAACGATCACTGCGGCGCTGGTGGCCAGGAATGATGCCACCACGTCGCTGGGGTAATGGACTCCGATGTAGATCCGGGACCACGCCACCACCACGGCCATGACAGCACCGGCCCACGCGGTGATGACGCCCCATCGGGTGCCCCGGACCAGGAGGTACAGGGCGAAGGCGAGCGCTACGGCGAAGGCGGTATGCCCGCTGGGAAAGCTGTTGGAACCCGTTTCCGGGGCCAGGGGGTCGAAAAGAAGCGCAGGGTTGGGCCGGTGGCGGGCAACGATAAGTTTGAATGCCTCGCTGGCAACCCAGCCCGAACATGCGAAGAGCACAAACATGGCCGCCCGCACGAAGGACTTGCGAACCAGGAAAAGGTACAAGCCGATCACCAGGACTATGCAAACTCCCGCTACAGGGGCGAAGAGGAAGTTCAATGCCATGGCCACCGTGGTCAGTGCGCCCACGTGATGGCGGCTGAGTTCCTGGTCAACGCCGAATTCGTTGGTGGTCAGGCCCGCTACCGCCTGCACGCTGAAGCCGATGGCAAGAACTACGGCAGCGAGGGCAATGCCCCACAGAAGCCAGTACCTGGGCTGGGGAAGCAACGGCACACTGTGACGGACGACGGCGGAAGCGCGGCCTTCCGTGGAAGTGTTCTGCTCGGGGTGTGATCGCATGGTGTCTCCGGTTCGGGGGTGACGGCCGTTGTGCGGCCTGCTTCCACTCTCCCGCGGGGCACTTAAGAAGCTCTTAAGAACTCCTGTTCACCGTCCTTTCCCCTTGACCCGCAAGTGGCCGGGCCCCAGAGTTTAGGAACCTACTGTCCGCCACATCGAAGGATCTGGGATGTCCGAATTTGCGATCTCGAAAGACGGTACCCGCATCGGGTATGACCAATACGGCGAGGGACCTGCCGTGATCCTGGTTGGGGGTGCAATGCAATTCAGGGGCTTCGACTCCATCACCGTGGAAATGGCCAAGCTTCTGGCCGCCAAGGGGTTCACCGTTTTGAACTACGACCGGCGCGGCAGAGGGGAAAGCGCAGAGGCTCCGTCATTCACCCTGAAGGACAACATCGACGATCTCGCCACACTCATCGACATCGCGGGCGGCCAAGCTGCGCTCTTCGGGAGCTCTTCAGGTGGCTCGATTTCCCTGGCAGCGGCGGCAGCAGGCCTACCCATCACGAAGCTGGCGCTCTGGGAGACTCCCCTGAGCGATGAACTCGGCACCGGCGGGGCCGAATTCTTCGCCGGCCTCCAGGAACGGATCGCATCCGGAGACAAGGCCGGCACCATCGAGTACTACATGAAGGACATGCCACCGGAGTGGCTGGCCGGCGCCAAGAACAGTCCAGGATGGCCCATCATGCTCGAACTGGGCCCCAGCCTTTCCGCCGATGCCGAATCCCTCGCGTGGACCCAGTCCGCGCCTCGGGCAGAGCTGTGGTCCGGCATCACCCAGCCCACCGTCGCGATCGTCGGCGAGCAAACCATACCGATCATGCCGAAAGCGGCCGACTCCATCGTGGCCAACATCCCCAGTGCCCGCAAAACCACCATTCCAGGCGCCAACCACAGTTGGGAACCCGGAGTCATGGCTGACGCACTCGCTGGGTTCTTGGCCGAGTAGTACGGCTGGCTTCCCCGATGGACCTGGCCGCGATCGCCGTCGAACTCTACACACTGGTTCCCTCGGCCTTCACGGCGGCCCGCACTGCGCGGGCCAAGGAAGCCAAGTCCGCGGGAGACGCCGATCTGGCGAAACAGATCGCCCAGTTGCCGAAGCCTTCCACCGCGGCGTGGGCCGTCAACATGCTTGTCCGGCACGCAACCAAGGAATTCGCGGGCGTCCTGGAACTCGGGGCATCGCTCGGGAGAGCACAGGAGCAGCAGGATCACGACCGTCTCCGCACGCTCGGCCAACAGCGCCCGCGCGTCTTGGGCGCCGCCGTCGAGCAGGCCCGGGCAGTGGCGGAAGGCCTGGGCGTGAAGGTGAGTGGCGCCGCCGCGATGGAGATCGAGGCCACGCTGAGGGCGGCCATGACGGATCCCGGCGCTGCCGCGGCGCTCCGCAGCGGGCAACTGGTGCGTTCGCTCGCCACGAACGGATTGGAACCCGTGGATCTGTCGGGCGCGGTGGCGATTGCGGGCGCACTTCCCACGGTGGGCACCCTCAAAGAGGAGTCCGACGACGGTGGGCGGCAGCGCGTGCGGGCAGACTCCCAGCGTGCTCGCGCCGACTCGGAACGCGAGCGCGAGAAGGCACACACCGCACTCGCGGAAGCGGAGCGCAACGCGGACAAGGCCGACCTGGAACTCGCCCAGGCCGAACGCGAAAAGTCGGAGGCCGTGCGCCGGAGCGAGCAACTCGCCGTCGAAGTCAAAGCTGCCAAGGACAAGCTGGCTGCATTGCAGCAGGAGCTTGCCGCCACGGAGTGGGCCATCACCTTGGCCGAGCGGAACCGCAAACTGGCAGTGCGGCTAGCCAGCCGGGAACACCGGACTGCGGAAACGGCACGGGCCCAGTTGGAGGGACTCTCTTAGTAGTCGCGACATCCGGTATACCGGACATTCCGAGGCGTATTCTAGGACAATGTACAGTCAATCGGTGCGGCCCAAGGCGCCGGCCGCGGCCCAGGTGCTGGCGGTTCTCAGATATGTCGCAGGCCAGGCCGGCCCGGTCAGCGCGTCCATCATTGCGCGCGATGTTGGCCTGCCGCGGTCGACCACGTATCAGCTCATTGCTTCACTGATCGATGACGGCTTTCTGGTCCACCTTCCCGAGGAGCGCAAGTATGCCTTGGGAGTGACCGCCCATGAGTTGGGGACGGGGTATTCGCGGCAAGCTCCGATCCAGCGGATTGCCCGGTTTCCCCTGTCCCGGCTCGTCGCCCGGACCCGCCGGACTGCCCATCTTGCCGTGATGCACGGGCGCGACGTCGTTTACGTGATCGAGGAGCGGGCGCCGCGGCAAAGCCCCCTTGTCACCGACACCGGGGTCCGGCTTCCTGCCCACCTGACGGCCAGCGGCAGGGCGATGATGGCCCAAATGGACCCGGCCCAGGTGGCTGCGCTTTTCCCGGGACCGGAGGCTTTCGCCGAGCGCCACAGCAAGGGCCCGCAATCCTTGCCCGCATTGCAGGATCTCTTGGCGCGGGCACGATCGCTCGGATACGCGTGGGAGCAGGACGAGGTCACGGAGGGGTTTTCCTCTGTTGCGGTCGCGGTCCTCGACCGGCAGCGCTATCCCGTGGCCAGCGTGACGTTGACGGTGTCGAACCGGGCGTTTCCCGGCGGAGGCACTCGGCACCGGGCCAAGGACGCCGAGACCGCCGAGGAACGGGCGGTCCGCATTGAAGACGTCGCTAGGGAGTGGATTCCTGAAGTGACGAGATGCGCCAGGGAAATTTCCCGCAGGCTGGGCACCCAAGCCTGATCCCGACGTCGTTCCCTCTGGTAGCAGTGGGGACGCTCGCTCACCTATAGGGCCAAATGCCAGGACGCTCGCTCACCTCAAGTGAGCGAGCGTCCGCCGAAAACACCCCAAAAGTGAGCGAGCGTCTGAGGGGGAACGGGGCAAACGCTAGACGGCCGCACCGGGACTGCCGCCGTCGGGCCCTAAGACAACCGTTCCCGGCACGGTCGACCGGACGCTCGCTCACCTATAGGGCCAAAAGCCAGGACGCTCGCTCACCTCAAGCGAGCGAGCGTCCGCCSRAAACACCCCAAAAGYGAGCGAGCGTCYRARRSGGGCACAACCCAAAGGCACGACGACGGCGCAGCGGGACTGCCGCCGTCGGGCCCTGAGACAACCGTTCCCGGCACGGTCGACCGGACGCTCGCTCACCTATAGGGCCAAAAGCCAGGACGCTCGCTCACCTATAGGGCCAAAAGCCAGGACGCTCGCTCACCTCAAGTGAGCGAGCGTCCGCCCAAAACACCCCAAAAGCGAGCGAGCGTCTGAAGGGGGCACAACCCAAAGGCTAGACGGCCGCGCTCTTCGACACTGGGCCAGCCACCGGCTCTACTTCCCCCGAGTCCGAGTCCGATTCCGATTCCGCTGGGCCGAGTTCCGTCGGGTAGACCATCTCAGCCGGTGCGTTGGAGTTCCTCTTCGCCAGCGGGTAGAACACGATTGCCGTGACCACGAGGCCTACGAGCCAGGAGATATCGGCCCCGCCGAGAAGATCGGTCATCGGGCCGGTGTAGAGGGTCTGCGCGAGGAACGGGATCTGGATGACAATGCCGATCGCGTAACTGAGTAGCGCGGTCTTGTTCCAACGTCCGTACCGACCATTAAGGTCGTAGAGGGCCGGAATGTCCACCTTTTCCTTGGAAACCAGGTAGTAGTCCACCAGGTTGATGGAGCTCCACGGGATGAACACCATCAGCAGGAGAAGGACGAAGTTCTTGAAGTTGGCGATGAAATCGGGGGAAGCAAGGACTGCGATGAGCACGGAGAGTCCGATAAAGCCGATCACGTAGGCGAACCGGGTCCATGAGGCCACCGCAGACTTGCCGGTGAACGCCGTGACCGAGGTAAGCATGGTCATGTAGCCGCCATAGGCGTTCAGCGTATTGACGGTCAGTTTTCCGGTCACGATCACCAGGTAGATGACCACCGCGATCAGTCCGCCGCCACTCAGGTTCCCGAGGAAAGCGACTTGGCCGTCCAAGAACCGTGCGCCTTTGGGCAATGCGAGCGCAGCGAAGAGCGCGCCCAGGGTCATGGACCACTGGGAACCAATCACCGTTCCGAAGTACGCCGACATGAAGGTCTTGCGTGCAGGCGTCTTGGAAGGCAGGTACCGGGAGTAGTCGGCCACGTAAGGACCGTAGGTCAGCTGCCATCCGGCGCCAAGCGAAATGGCGAGCAGGAAGGTGGGGAACTCGAAGCCGCCGGCGCCTAGGAGTGCGCCGACGTCCTGACTGGTCAACAACCTGATGCCCAGGTAAGTGAAGCCGAGGATACCGACGACGGTCGCAATGCGGCCCAACATGTGGATGTACTTGTAGCCTAGGGTCGCCACGACGATGGTCAGCGCCCCGAAGACGATCATGCCGACGGCCGGAGTTCCCGTGTGGAGGATGAGGCTGATTGCCTGTCCGGAGAGCACCGTACCGGTGGCAGCGAAGCCGAGGTACATCACGACCACCAGGACCAAGGGAATCACCGCACCGAAGATCCCGAACTGCGCCCGACTGGAAATCATCTGTGGCAAGCCGAGCTTCGGCCCCTGGGCCGCATGGAGCGCCATGACAGCACCACCCAAGAGGTTTCCGACCAGGAGTCCGATGATCGCCCACAGCGCATCCGCGCCAAACAGTACTGCCAAGGCGCCGTCGACAATGGCCGTAATCTGCATGTTGGCCCCGAACCAGAGCGTGAACTGCTGGCCAGGCGAACCATGGCGTTCATTCTCCGGGACAAAGTCGATGGAACGACGCTCAACGCGCGGCCCACCCGTTCCCGCTTTTCCTGTGGCCTGCATGCCTAATCCTCACTTTGACAACCGAAGTCCGATGTCCCCAACTGAGAATCAATCAGAGCATGCAAAGTGACGGCTATCACCGAAAGGTAGCCATATTTAGTCCGATATACCGGACGATAAGGCACGGGCCGTTGATTACCCCATTTGGCGGCCGTCGCCGCCCGCCAGGCCCATGAACATCGTCTTGTGCAACACGTCCACGTGGCGCCGCGATACCTCAACCGCAACGCGGTCGTCGCCTGCCCGCAGGGCGTTTACGAGCGCAATATGGTCCCGGTTGGATTCGTGGAGGAACTCGATCGGGTACGGGATGAAGTATGCGTAGAGTTCCGCCAATGCCTCGTTATAGACGTCGACCGCCGCTCCCAAACCCGAGGACGCGGCGACCAGCCGGTGAAACCTCTCGTCAGCCTGGTGATACTCGGACCAATTGCTTGATCCGGCCATTTCATGGGTAAGCCGTTCCAACTCATCAAGCTGCGCTGCCGAGGCATTGACCGCGGCGAAGTGGGTGACCGCGCATTCGAACAACAGCCGGCGGTCCACCAGCCGGTTCACGGCAAGGGATTCGGCGGGCGACGCGGTGAGTTGCTCGAGCACGTTCCGCGGCGGCTCGTCCGCGACAAAGGTTCCTCCACCACGTCCTCGACGACGGACAACGACGCCTTGGTCAGCCAGGCTCGCCAGGGCCCTGCGTGCCGTGATCGGGCTGACCGACAGGCCCAGCGCGACGTCTTGCTGGTCGGGCAGCCTCTCCCCCGGCTGAAGCAGCCCCAAGGAGATGGCCATGCCGATCCGCAGGCGCACGGCGTCGATTGCGCTCCTCCGGTCGATTCCGAGCAGAGGGGCAGCACCGATCAATGAGTCGCCGGTGGTGTCCTCGAGCTGTCGGGTCATATCCGCTACTTTACGGGGCAAGATCCACCTTCCTTTTATTTGATCATTATGATCTAATATGAGGCGAGTCACAACGACAACGTGGAGAAACCAGTGCAACGCATCCTTCCCCTCATCGCCGCGCAAGCATCACCCCGACTGATCGGCGAACCGATCGAGGCCTTCGCAGCCGAGGTCGCCGCCGCCGTCGCGGTCCAACCGCAAAGCAAGCTCGTGGTCTTCCCGGAGCTGCACCTTTTCGGGGATTCCAACCCGGACCTGCAGCGTACGGAAGTGCTGCAGGACTCGGCCGAGCCGCTTGACGGTCCGCGCGTCAACGAGCTGCGGCAGCTAGCCGCGGACTTGGGCATCTGGCTGGTTCCGGGCAGCGTCTGCGAGCGCGGCCCCGAGGGGCAATTGTTCAATACCCAGTTGGTCCTTTCCCCCGAAGGCGAGCTCGCCGGCTACTACCGCAAGGTCTTTCCTTGGCGCCCCTTTGAGCCCTACGACCCCGGCGACCGGTTCACAACCGTCCACCTGGAAGGGATCGGCACGGTGGGCTTGAACATTTGCTACGACGCCTGGTTCCCCGAGGTGACCCGCCAGTTGGCGTGGATGGGCGCCGAAGTGATCCTCAACGTCGTTAAGACCACGACGCCGGACCGCAAGCAAGAACTCGTCCTGGCCAAGGCAAACGCGATCGTGAACCAGGTCTTCATGGTCAGCGTCAATTGCGCGGGACCCACCGGCAAAGGCCTCAGCCTGATCGTCGACCCCGAGGGCAACACCATAGCCGAGGCCGACGACGACGCGCCCACCCTTCTCGCCGCGGAACTGGACCTATCCGCCGTCGAGCATGTCCGCGAACACGGGACCGAAAACCTGAACCGCCCCTGGTCCCAATTCCGCCCCGGCGAGCCGCCCATTGACCTGCCGGTCTACCAAGGCCGCATCGACCCGACCACGTGGACCCCTCAGTCCACCAACTCCTAAGGAACCACCGGTGACAACGCAACCGAGCCTCACGCGCGCCCTGAAACTGCCCTCGCTGGTCCTGTTCGGGCTGGCCTACCTGACCCCGCTCATCGTCCTGGCGATCTTCGGCGTGATCGCCGAAACCACCGGCGGAGCATCGCCGTCGGCCTATCTCGTGGCCATGGTCGCCATGCTCTTCACGGCCCAGAGCTACGGTCGCATGGCCGTCGCCTATCCGGTGGCCGGCTCCGCCTACACCTATATCCGCCGCTCCATCGATTCCCGGATCGGGTTCCTGGCCGGTTGGGCAGTCCTGTTGGACTACTTGTTCCTGCCGATGGTCATCTGGCTGATCGGGGGCTCCTACCTCACCGCGCAGTTCCCGGCCATTCCCATCGGGGTCTGGATTGTCGCGTTCATCGCGATCACCACGCTGCTCAACGTGGTTGGCGTGAAGGTGGCGGACAAGGCCAACTACCTGCTGATGGCATTTCAGCTTCTGGTGATAGTCCTGTTCGTTGCACTGTCCGTTGGAACCTTGGTCTCGACCTCCGGCGCGAGCGCCCTGGTCAGCACCGCTCCTTTCTTCAACGACACCTCGAGCTTCGACAAGATCACCGCCGGAGCTGCCATCGCGGCGTACTCGTTCCTGGGCTTTGACGCGGTGTCCACCCTCACCGAGGAGACCATCGAGCCGAAGAAGACCGTGCCGAAGGCGATCATGCTTGTGGCACTCATCGGCGGCGCGATCTTCGTCGTCGTCTCCTACACCACCCAGCTGATCCACCCCGGCGGAGTCTTCGACGATTCGGCGTCGGCGGCGTCGGACATTGCCCTGAAGATCGGCGGGCAGTTCTTCGGCGCAGTTTTCCTGGCCGGACTCGTGGTGTCCCAGTTTGCCTCCGGGCTCGCGGCACAGGCCAGCGCCTCACGCTTGCTCTACGCCATGGGCCGGGATTCAGTCCTGCCGAAGAAAGTCTTCGGGGCGCTGAACAAGTCCTTCCACACTCCGGTGTTCAACCTGGTCATTACAGGCGCGGTGGGACTCATCGCCATGTTCCTGGATGTAGCCACATCGACGTCGTTCATCAACTTTGGCGCCTTTACGGCCTTCACCCTCGTCAACATCTCGGTCATTGCCTACTACCTGCGCCAACGACGCTCGGGGCACCGGCTCAGCGTCTTGTTCTACGTGGTCATGCCAGCGGTGGGAGCCATTATCGACGGGTTCCTGCTCTCCCAGCTGGATTCGAATGCCATCACGCTCGGGCTGATCTGGCTGTGCGTCGGCGTCGTAGTACTGGGCATCATCACCAAGGGGTTCCGGAAGGCGCCGCCGGAGATGGTGATGGAAGAAAAAGAAGCCGCCCTGGTATGACGGCGGAACACAGTAAACGGGGAGAAATGAGGACTGCGTGCGCATCACCTTAGCCCAGATCGATTCCGGCACGGACGTCAGCCGCAACCTCGACCTCATCGCGGACTACTGTGCCCGGGCGGCCCACGAGGGCTCTGACCTCATTGTGTTCCCGGAGTACTCGACGTACGAGAAAAGCCGGGTGGACCAGAGCTTCGTGGACATGGCCGAACCGCTTTACGGCCCGGTGGCTTCCAAGCTCTACGCGACGGCGGCACGTTACGGGATCGCCGTCGTCGCAGGCCTCCTGGAAGCGCCCGGTGAGGGGGACGAAACCAAGGAAGCGGACGGATCCCGAGAACCGGACCGGGCCTTCAACACCTTGGTGGCCATCGGTCCTGACGGGTCCCACCTTGCCAGCTACCGGAAGATCCACCTGTTTGACTGCCAAGGATTCCGCGAATCGGAATACATCAGACCCGCCCCGGAGCCACTGCCTGTCACATTTTCCTGCGGGGGCATGACCTTCGGATTGATGACCTGCTACGACCTGCGCTTCCCCGAGTTGGCGCGCATCCTGGCCGACGCCGGCGCCGAGGTGCTCCTCGTCTGCTCTTCATGGGTTCCCGGCACTGCAAAGACCGAGCAGTGGGCCACCTTGGCCAAGGCCCGGGCAATCGAGAACGGTGTGTACGTGGCGGCGGTCTCCCAGACTCCGCCGGTGTCCATCGGCCACAGCATGCTCATTGATCCCCTCGGGACTGTCCTGCATAGCCTCGGCACCGAGCCGGCCACCGCAACGCTGGACCTCTCGCCGGATGCCGTTCAGGCAGCCAGGGACCAGTTCCCCACGTGGCGGCACCACCGGCTCCCCTAGTAACCTCGCGACCTCTTCTGGGCCGCCCCACTCTGTGCTAAACCAAAGTCAAGATGCACCGATGCTCCGAAGGAGAAACGCCATGAGCACTACGACGGACAAAGGATCGGGCCGCGGGCTGGAGATCCGGTCGATCGACTATGTTCCTTTGAACGAGCGGCACGGCAAGGTCTCGCACATCGGACCGCTGTGGTTCGTCAGCAATGCCCAGATCGCCACCCTGGCAGTGGGGTTGATCAGCATCACCACCGGCGGCAACTTGATCTGGTCGCTGCTCGCGATCGCCATCGGGGTACTCGTCGGCACGCTGTTCATGGCCGCGCACTCCTCGCAGGGCCCCCAACTCGGCTTGCCGCAGATGATCCAGTCCCGGCCGCAGTTCGGCTACATCGGTGCCCTGCTGGTTTGGCTCTTTGCCTACCTCCAGTACGCGGGCTTCAACATCTTCAACACCATACTGGCCGGCCAAGCCATCTCGGAGTCGATCAACTTCGGCTCCCAAAACTTGTGGTTCTGGGTGGTCACGGTTGTCGCCGTCGTCATCGCGCTGTTCGGCTACGACCTCATCCACGCCTTTGAGCGCTACCTGACCTACCTGACCATCATCATGCTGGCGCTGCTCACCATCGCAGCCGTCAAGCTGACCATACCCGCGGGCGCATACAACCTGGCTGACTTCCATCTGGTGCCGTTCCTGGGCCAGCTGGGGGTCGCGGCCGGCTACCAGATTTCCTGGGCCATTTACGTCTCGGACTACTCCCGCTACCTTCCGCCCGCAAGCGGGCGGGGAACCTTCCGGTGGACGTTCTGGGGCAGCGCCCTCGGAGGTATTTGGGTGATGTTCCTGGGCGCCTACATTGGCGCGGCCGCCGGCGAGAATTTCGAAACCATCGGCTCGATCAAATCCACGGCCGACCAGCTCTTCGGCGGATTCGGTGGCATCGCGTTGTTCGTCGCCGCCCTGGGCTTGCTGTCAGTGACTGCCTTGAACATGTACGGCGGATCGCTGACCCTGATATCGTCCATCGATAGCGTCCGGCAGATCCGGCCGACCCTGAGGCTCCGGATCATCACGATCTCCATCACCGCCCTCATTTCCGTAGTTCTGGCGAACCTGGCGTCGGCCGACTTCCTCGCCAATTTCAACGACTTCCTGCTGTTGGTGCTGTACTTCTTCATTCCGTGGACAGCGGTCAACCTCACCGACTACTTCATCGTCCGCAAAGGCCACTACGCCATCGCAGAGATCTTCAAGCCGGATGGGATCTACGGCCGCTGGGGCTGGCCCGGCATCATCTCCTACCTCGTCGGCTTTGTGGTGATGATCCCCTTCTTCTCGGCCGGTAAGCTCTTCGTCGGGTTCATAGCCCACGCGATCGACGGCGCCGACATCTCGCTGTTTATCGGGCTCCCGGTCTCCGCCGGGCTGTATTGGCTGATGACCCGGCGTATCGACGTCGAGGCAGAGACCCGCATGGCCAAGGAAGAGGCCGACGCCCTGGAGGCGGCCGCGCACGAACACCTACTTCCGTAACGCGGTTCGACAAGACTCAGGCAGTGGCGATGACCGTGGACGTCGCCAAAACGTTGCCGGATTTATCCAAAGCCTCGACGGCGGCCCTCGGCGCGGCGGCCACCGCCGTCGACGTTTCAAAGCCGCGGCGCGGAACCGTCACTGCCTCGGACAGTGAACCGGGGCCGGTTCCGGTGAGGAACGTCCATTTGGCGACCTCGGTTGCGCCATTCCAACTGGTGTGGAGCTGCATCGTGGACCCGTTGCCCGGGACCGCGGCCAAGTCGGGGACGGTGTCCGGGCGGCCTGTCCACGGCGAGCGATAGGTGCGGTAGGAGGCGTCGCCGAGTCCGGTCGCCTCGAATACCGCTTTCCCATCCGGGGTGAATTCGGTGACGGCGGGGTCCGCTCCCCAGCCCACCAGGACGTGCCCGTTATCGAGGAACTGCAGGTTCCCTTCGGCGTCGCCCCGGTGGCCACCCCTGCTGAACTCCTGCTTGACGACGGCGGTGCGCGCCTTTTCGTCGACGGCGAGGAGCAGCCCGCGCGATGTCCCGGTGGTGCCCTGGTTGTAGTGGTTGTCGAACATGCTGATGATCCCGTTGGGCCGGCGTCGAACATCATGCTGCCAAGCGAAGACGGATTCCGGAGTCATCGAGAAGTCGCTGCGTTTCCCGCCCAAACGCCAGCGGATCTTCCCGTCCGAACGGCCGATCAAATAGGCGGTGTGCGTGTGGCGGGACGAAACGAGGAGCGCGTCTCCGCTCTCGTCCACGGAATTGAGGTGGAAGGGATCGAACGCTTTCGTGGCGTCGGAGCCGTCGGCCTTGGGGTTATCCGACGGGCGCACATAGGACTCAGCCAGGTCGATGTGGTCCGAGGCCGTCCAATCGAAGAGGACTTTTCCGGAACGGATGCCGACTTCCTGGACATGGCAATCAAACATGTAGCCCCGTGCGGGTCCGCCCACAGATGTCAGGTCATGCCGGACTGTTGGGTAGGAGATCATCAACGCCGTCCCGGCAGGGGTGATGGTGAACTCGTGCAGATCCGCTTGCAGCCCGTTGCCTGTGTTGACTTCGGCCACGGTGCGGTAGTGGGCATCCTTGACGACGCCCTTTCCCGCACCGTGTCCGCCGGTTCCGATTCCAGTCCAATAAGTCAGCACCGATTGGCCTTCGAAGGCTTGCACGCGAAGGTCCGTCACGCCGGAACCGGTCGGTTCCATCCATATCGGTTCCCCGTGGTTGTCCATGATCAGCCCGTTGGTGCCGTGGCCCATCGGCCCCACGAACAGGAGGCCCGCACCTGTGGGCCCGGTAGCCCAGCTGGCAACGCGTGCTGCGGTCAAAGCGGTGGAAACGAAGATACGGATCGAAGGTACGGAAGCCGTGTTGCTCGGCGACGGCGAGGGTGACGCTGCCGGCGTCGGGGTAGCAGCGCTGACCGCGGCCGTTCCCCCGGGCAACACGCCCGTCCTGGCGATGCCGAGGCCGGCGAGCAATCCCGCGCCTGCCATCCCCGCCCCCGTAAGGAACCCGCGCCGGCTCACCCTGAAGTGGGGCTCGCGGTCTTCCCGCTCGCCACTCCCAGACTCCGTGTTCTGCTCCACCCCCTCAGGATAGGACCGGAACACAGTGCGGAAACCGGACAGAAGCTGCAAGTTTGCTGGACGAGGGCAGGGCGGTAACCCAGCGTGGGATCAGTTGATCCTGCGTCCGCCGAGCCAGCTGACCATGGCCGGGTCGCGGTGGTCGAAGAAGAGGCTGGCTCCGGTGTCCAGGGTGGCGATCTGGCTCATCTGCTCGTCCGTGAGGGTGAAGTCGAAGACGTCGAGGTTCTGGACCATGCGTTCCGGCCGGACTGACTTGGGGATGACGACGACGTCGCGCTGGATGAGCCAGCGGAGAACCACTTGGGCGACGGACTTGCCGTGGGCTTCGGCGATGGCACTGAGAAGCGGGTTGGTGAACAGGTTGTTCTTGCCTTCGGCGAATGGTCCCCAGGACTCGATTTGGACGCCGCGTTCGCTCATCATTGCTTGGTCGGCGGCGCGCTGGTGGAAGGGGTGGGTCTCGATCTGGTTGACGGCCGGGACGATCTCGTTGTGGTCGATGAGGTCCACCAGCCGGTCGGGGTGGAAATTGGAGACCCCGATGGCGCGGGCGAGGCCGGCCTTGTTGATGTCCTGCATGGCGCGCCACTCGCTGTAGTAGTCCCCGAGGGGCTGGTGGATCAGGTACAGGTCGACGTAGTCGAGTCCGAGGCGGTTCAGTGAGTTGTCGAAGGCGCGCTTGGTGTCGTCCTGGACGCTGCCCGTGGGGGCGTGCTGGATCCAGAGCTTGGTGGTGATGAAGAGTTCGTCGCGGGCGAGGCCACTCGCCTTGATCGCAGCCCCGACGGCGGCCTCGTTTCCGTAAGAAGCGGCAGTGTCCAGGTGACGGTAACCGGCGTCGAGGGCGGCTTCCACCGCGGCCTGGGTTTCCTCGTCCGGGATCTGGAAGACGCCGAAGCCGAGGATCGGCATTTCGACGCCGTTGTTAAGGGTGACGGTGTTCATGGGTTTCCTTCGCTTGGATGGGGGTTATCGGCTGATTTGGGCGTGCGCGGCTTGGTAGTCCTGCTCGCTGACGGGTTCAAGCCACGTGGCGCTCTCCCCGTTGTCGCGCTCCACCAAAGCCAGGTGGCACATCATGTTGTCCTGGGTGGCGCCGTGCCAGTGTTCCTCGCCGGGCGGCGTGTGGACCGTGTCTCCTGCGCGCATGAGGATCACGCCGCCGTCCCGGGTGGCAACGAACCCGATGCCGTCGGTGCAGTGCAGGGTCTGGCCAACGGGGTGCGAATGCCAGTTCGTACGGGCTCCGGGAGTGAAACGCACCATGGCTGCCACGAGGCGCGAGGGCGCCTCGCCGTTGTGGAGGGAGTTGAGGTAGACGTCTCCCGTGAACCTCTCCGTCGGGGCTTTGGCCGTGGGGGTAGGGGGTATGAGTTTCATCGTGGCTTCCTTTCGCTAGTGCCGTGATTGTTTCGTGTGCCGAAGCGGCAGGGCCACCGCTACAAGGACGAGGAGGAGAAGGGCCGTGGTACCGAGGCTGATGCGCAACCCTGGAAATAAAGGCTCTGGAGGAAGACCACGCCGTAGAACGCCGCCATGGTGACCCCGGCGATGATCAGGGCTGTCGAAACGGTGCGTGAACGGAACAAGTCGAGCGGGATCATCGGGTGCTTGCCCCGTGCTTGCGCGGCCACGAAGACTGCTGCCGATGCGACACATATGGCGAACGTCAACAGGATTTGGGGGATTCCGTAGCCGAGCTCGGCGCCTTCGATGACCCCGTACGCCAGGCTGGCCAGCGTGAGGACCGCCGTAATCTGCCCCAGCCAGTCAAAAGGCATCGGGCGTCGCGGCGATGGAGCCACACGGGAGAGTATGAGTAGGGCGGCGACTCCCACCGGAAGATTGACGAAGAAGATCAGCCTCCAGTCCAGTTGCGTCAGGATGCCCCCGAGCACCGGTCCGGCAGCCAAGGCGACCACGAAGAATCCCAGCATGGCAACCGCCAGAGATGCGCGCGGACGGGCGACGGCCTGCGGAAGGGATTTGACGGTAGTCACGGACATGGTGGCCTTCCAAGCTGGGAAACGGGGACTGATTCAAGAAAACCAGTCCCCGCGTCCGCGTGGGAGTGCCTGTTATACCGTGTACTGCCAGTGCCTGTTTCAGTGGCCTCGGGCTTCTCAGATGGTGATCGCGACTTTTCCCCGCACTTTGCCGGCGTCGAAATAGCGCATGGCGTCCGGAACCTGCTCCAGCGGATAGCTGCGGTCAACGGTCGGGGTGAGGGCTCCGGCGTGGATGAGCCCGGCCAGGTGTTCGAGGTCTGCAGCGCCCTGCGTGGCCATGACCATGGTGAACCGCTGGCTGATGAATGGGGACAGCGCCAGGGCCCGGAATTGCCTGTCGATGCTGCCCGTCCAGGAGCCGCCTTCTTCGCCGCCGGTGATAACGGCCGTGCCGGTAGGAGTGAGCGCCTTGCGAAGGCGTGCCAGGGTAGGGTTCCCGGCGATATCCAGGATCAGATCGTAGTGTTCAGGGCCGTCGGCGAAGTCCTGCTTGGCGTAGTCGAGGACGTGGTCGGCGCCGAGCGAGCGCACCAGGTCCATTTTGACGGCACTGCAAACACCCGTGACCTCGGCCCCGGCTGCTTTGGCGAGCTGAACAGCGTAGCTTCCCACTCCACCCGAGGCGCCAAGGATCAGCACCTTCTGTCCCGGCGTTATCTGGCCCGCGGCGCGGAGGGCCTGCAGCGCAGTGCAGGCGGAAACCGGGACCACCGAGGCCTGTTCGAAACCGATGTTCGCCGGTTTGAGCGCGAGCTGGCTTTCGCGGGCCGCCGCATACTCGGCGAAGGAGCCTTTTCCGACCCCGAAGACCTGGTCCCCGACGGCGAATCGGGTCACTGCCGCTCCGACCATCACGACCGTGCCGGCCAAGTCCAGCCCCGGTACAGGGTTTTTGGGGGCGCGGACGCCGAAGGCCAGGCGCAGTGCGTAGGGCAGGCCCCGGGTTACATGCCAGGTCCCACGGTCCAGGCCCGCAGCGTGGACCCGGACCAGCACCTCGTTCTCGGCGATGTTCGGCTTGGGGATCTGCTCCAGGTGCAGGACGTCGGCTGAGCCATAAACCTCCTGCACGATGGCCCGCATCATGGTCGGCATTGTGATCTCCGGCGCGGGCGAGCCGGCCGAAATCGGAGTCTCCGCAGCTTGCTGACCATAGGTCATGGCCGTTCCTTTCCAAGCAATCTGGATGCGTGACGACTTTTTCGTACGCTGTACTAAAAAGATTATCGTACAATGTACTAAACCGCTAGAGTGCTGTACTAAGTCGCTCGAGTGCTGTACTAACTAGAGCCCGAGGAATCCCGATGCCGGATACTGCACAGCCCCTCCCCCAACGGCGCCTTCCACTGAGCCGCGAAAGGGTGCTGGGCTGCGCCGTGGATCTCGCTGACGAGTCGGGAATCGCAGCGCTGACCATCCGCTCGCTCGCCCAGAGCATGGGAACCAAGCCCATGTCGCTCTACTACTACGTGGCCAATAAAGATGAGATCCTGGACGGCATCGTGGACATCGTCTTCAGCGAAATCGCGCCTCCCTCCCCCGCGGGCGACTGGCGGGAGGAAATGTACCGGCGGGCCCACGCGGTGCGCAGCGCGCTCAAACGCCATCCATGGGCGGTAGGGCTGCTGGAAAGCCGTTCTTCCCCAGGCGAAGCGAACCTGCGCCACCACGAAGCGACGCTGGCGACTTTGCGAGCAGCAGGTTTTTCCGTTCAAATGACAGCCCATGCCTATGCCCTGCTCGACAGTTACATCTACGGATTCGCGCTCCAGGAAGCCGCACTGCCCTTTGACGGCCGGGACACCGCCTCCGAGGTCACAGCGCCGATCGTCGAGCGTTTTTCGACCGGGCAATATCCCCACATGATGGAGATCGCCACCGAACACGTCCTCAAACCCGGCTACGACTTCGGGGATGAGTTCGACTTCGGGCTGAACCTCATCCTTGACGGCCTCAGCCGGTCGATGAGGTGAGCCGGAACCCCCGGTAATCCAACGATGAATCTCCGATCCGTGGTGGCTCATGAGACCGCGGGGGTGGATGTGACGTGGGTGACAAGAGTGGCGTTTGGTGCGAAGCTTGTCACGCCAAGTTGACCGTTCTGTCAACTCGGATCTTATTGATCCTCAGGGAGGTTTCGTGAAGAAGATTCTTAGCGTTTCCGGGGCGTTGTTGCTATTGCTGAGTGCACTCTCAGCGACGGCGCCGGCGGCGGTCGCCCAACCATCTCCGTCCGCAAATCGGCATGCGGAGAGGGTCTGCGCCGATGTCCCAAGCGGCATTGCGTCGTGTTTTGCGCTGAAGTACGTCGATGATTCAACGACCCCGGCCAAGGCGCTGTCGCAGGGAAGACAAGCCAAGCCCGCTTCGAGCGCTCCGCCCGCCACCGGCAAGACCCCTGCGGACATCCAGAGCGCCTATAACATCACAGGCCTCGCGTCCGGCGGCCGAACCGTCGCAATCGTAGATGCCTATGGGTATCCGAACCTTGAACGCGATCTCGGCGTTTACCGCTCACAGTTCGGCCTTCCGGCATGCACGGTCAACAACGGCTGCCTCACCATCATGAACCAAAACGGCGGCAACAAGCTTCCCAGGTTCAATTCCGGCTGGGCCGACGAAACCGCCCTCGACGTCGACGCCGTCTCGGCAGCCTGCCCGGACTGCAAGATCCTCGTTGTGCAAGCGACAACAGCCAGCATCACCAATCTCGGTACAGCCGTGGCAACGGCCGCCAAACAGCCAGGGGTCGTCGCGATTTCCAACAGCTACGGCGGCGGGGATTCGGCGGACTCCACCTACGGCGCGTACTACAATCACCCGGGCATCGCCGTGACAGCATCAACCGGTGACAACGGGTACTCCGGCTCGTCCTACCCCGCTTCCTCGAGTTATGTCACCGCTGTGGGAGGCACATCGTTGGTCAAGAACACCAGTACACGCGGGTGGGGCGAGTCCGCATGGTCCGGCTCGGGATCCGGATGCTCAAGTGTTAATGCCGCGCTGCCTGCGGCTGCCAACTTCGGCACGGGGTGCGGCAAGCGCGCCTCTGCAGACGTCGCCGCCGTCGCGGATCCGCAGACCGGATTGGCGGTGTTCGCACCGAGCAGCAGCACCACCTCGTCATGGGCACAGTACGGAGGCACTAGCCTTTCCTCACCCCTGATCGCGGCCATGTATGCGCTTTCCGGCAACTCCGGCAGCTCCACGGCGCTGGCCAACTCTCTCCCGTACACAAACTCCGGGACATTCAATGACGTTGCCTCGGGTTCAACGGGCACTTGCTCCACGAGCCAATGGTGCCTCTCCGGAACCGGATGGGACGGGCCCACGGGGGTCGGCACTCCGAACGGGGTCGCCGGACTCTAAAAAGCAGTAATTGCCTGAAGGGTGGCCGGCGTCCAAGGATGCCGGCCACCCTTCTGTCTGTGAACGGGCAGCGTCACTAGTGCTTCAGGTTCGTCAGCTCCTGCAGGACCTCGTCCGACGTCGTGATGATGCGGGCGTTCGCCTGGAAGCCGCGCTGGGCCACGATCAGGTTGGTGAATTCCTGGGAGAGGTCCACATTGGACATTTCAAGGGCCCCCGCAGTCAAGGTACCGAGTCCTGCGTCGCCGGGGGCGCCCAATTGGGCCGTACCGGAGTTGGCGGTGGCCACGTATGTCGAGCTACCGGCTTTCTCAAGGCCGCCGGGGTTGGTGAAGCGGGCGAGGGCAACGCGTGCCAGAACCTGCTTGGCACCATTGCTGAACGAGCCGATGAGCGAGCCGTCGCCGCCGAGGGTGAAGGACTCCAGTTTTCCTGCCGCGGATCCGTTCTGGCTGCCGACTGTAAGTGTGCTCATGGCCGCGAAGCCGGTAACAGTGGACATGTCCACTGTGATGCCGCCGACCGTCATGGCACCGCCCGAGGTCAGCGCACCGTTCGCGAACGTGAGCGTCGAGTTGCCTGTGGCGCCGTTGGCATCTGCCCCGGCCACATCCCAGCCAGCCGCGGACCGGCTGAACGTCAAGTTCAGGCTGCGGGAGGCGCCGTCGGCGTCGTACACCTTGACCTGGCGCTCCACGCTGGTCCCCGCGGCTGCGTCGGACGGCAGGTTCCCGTCGAGCGATGCCTTGTTGGTGGCGACAGCCGCGGCCGTTGTGTTGGGCGACAGGGCGATCGGGCCAACGGGACCTCCCTGGTTCACCGCACCGTTGGCGGCGGACCAGCCTTGCAGGATGCCACCGTCGGGGCTCACGAGACGGCCGGCCGCGTCCATGTCGAAGGCGCCGGCGCGGGTGTAAAGCTGCTGGCCGGCCTTGCTGGTGATGAAGAACCCGTCGCCGGAGATCATCATGTCGGTGGCTCGCCCGGTGTTCTGCGATGAACCCTGGCTGAAGTTGGTGCTGATTCCCGCCACGCGCACGCCCAGGCCGATCTGGGCGGGGTTGGTGCCACCGGTTTCAGCCTGCGGGGCGCCGGCGCCTTGGGTCATCTGCGAGAGTGTGTCCTGGAACTGGGTTGAGGAAGCCTTGAAGCCGGCCGTGTTCACGTTGGCGATGTTGTTTCCCGTGACGTCCAGCATGGCCTGGTGGGCACGGAGGCCGGAGATTCCGGAGTACAGCGAACGAAGCATGGTGTTGCCTTTCTTCGGGTGGTTCAGGGATGCGGAGCGTCAGATGGTTGACGTGGCGGCGGCGGTCATGCCGCTGATCGAATCGAGCGGAACGTTCACTCCCCCGACCGCCACAGTGGGGGTTCCGGCCGCAAAGGAAACCGAACTCGCGACGCCGGAGCCCTTCGTCCCGTCCACGAGCGCATAGCTGACGTTGTGCCCGATGATCTGTGCCGCGGCACTGCGCATCTGCAGGGAAAAGCTCTCTTTGGCGTCGGCGGTGAGCTCCGTCATTTTCTCCATCATGGACAGCTGGACGGTCTGGCTCATCATCTGGTTGGTGTCCATGGGGGCGCTCGGGTCCTGGTTCTTAAGTTGAGTCACCAGGAGGGACATGAACATGCTCGAGTCCATGGTCTGCGCGGGTTTGGCCGCGGTAGTTCCAGCGGTGGTTCCAGACTGGACTCCGCTGCTTGCCGCGATGGCTTGGATGGTCACTATTGGCTCTCCTTCATCAGACGAGAATGTCCAGGCTGCTGGTAATGCTTCGGGGAAGTACGACGGCGGTCCGCGGCAGGCGAACCGTGTCGCCGTCGCTGCTCCGTGGGAAGGCCGAGCTCTCCGCCGGGCGACGCTCCCCGGGGTCCGAGCCGCCCGCGCCGGCGTCGGCCGGAGCGTTGTGTTCGGAGAGGTCGAGGCTCGCGCCGAAACCCGATTCGCCGAGTCCGCGCCGCAGTTCCGGCAGGATGCTGCGCACTGCCTCGCGGCCGGCTTCCCCGGGGGCGAATAATTCGATCCGGACCCCTGCGCCTTCGATATGGGCCCGGACGGTCAGCGGACCGAGGTTTTCCGGCGACAGCTTCAAGGTCATCACGTGCGAGCCAGGCGCCGCCGAGGCAAGGGAGAACAACGGTCCGGACACTTGAGGCAACAGTTTCGCCGGATCTGATTGGAACGTGGGCGTCACCATGCGTGGGGCGGCTGTCGAAGAGGCCTGCTGGAGTGGCGACGCTGGCTGCCCCACCACCGGAATTCCGCCCTGGATCCCCGCGGGAAGCCCGGGTGTCGTGGCGGCCTGCGTGTCCTGCCCGAGGACCCGTGGTGAGTCCCGCTGCGTCGCGGGTTTCCCCACGGGAAGTACGACGGCGGTGCCCGACTCGCGTGCCGGGACTGCGGCCATGCTGACCCCGGGTTCGGGGTTGGCGGGCAGCGGGTTGGTAGGCGACGAGTTACCGGGGATAGGGCTGGGCGGCAGGGTGCCAGCAGGCTGCGGGCCGGCGGGCAGCGGGTTGCTCGGGGCCGAACCAGGCTGGGTTGGACTTTGGCCAGGGCTCCCGAGCGGCGGCGCTACCGGCACAGTGGGGACGGGCATCCCACCGACAAGGCTTGCCGCTGCCGACGTGCCTGCAATCGCTTTGGCCGGTGCCGTAGCGTCCTTAACCGGTACAGCATTGCCCGACCTGCTCGCCTGCGGAGTAGCGGTCCCCGGAGCGACAACGGCCATCGCGAGTCCGCCCGCAACAGCGGCCCCACCCGCAACAATGGCCGCCGCATCAACAGCGCCCACCACACCCGTATCAACAGCACCCGGCGCACCAGGCGAACCCGCCGCATCAGCCCTGTCCTTGGCGCCCTTCGACCCTTCCGGCTTGGCAGCTCGGGCGACCGGCACGGAACCGTCGGCGGCAGGCTTTCCTTGCGCTCCGCCGTCGGGCGTTTGCTGTGCGGTCCCATCGGAGGTCATCGCGTCGGCCGCCAGCAGGCCGATCATCACGGCCTCAAAGCCAGCGGCGGCGCCGGGCTGCGGCACAGGCGAAGATCCGGGAACAACCGGACGCGGAGCAGCCACACCGGCAGAAGGCAACTGCATCACGAGCCTCCCGCGGGGACAATCCGGCGGATGGCGGTCAGATTGGACTGCTGTTCCCACGCATCGCGGATCTGGATGGTCTGGCCGGGGACGGGCGCGTCGATCGCTTTGCCGTTGCCGAGGTAGATGGAAATGTGTTCGCCGCCGAAACTGACCAGCAGGTCGCCGGGCTTGGCCTGGGCCAAGGACGCCACGGGAGTGCCTTGCCGCATCTGGTCGCTGACGACGCGCGGCAGGTCGACGCCGAGATCCTTGAAGACGCGCTGCACGAAGCCGGAGCAATCCATGCCCACCGCCGGGTTGGTGCCGCCCCAAACATAGGGCACACCCACGTATTTCTTGGCGTCGGCCACCACGGCATCGCCCGTCACAGCGCCGGTAGCCATGCCTGTAATGACACCCGAAAGCGCGCCCGAGCCCCCGACGGCGGAGCTCAGCGCTTGCGCGAAGGACGCCGAGTCCGTCGAACTAGCCGCGCCCCCGGAGGGGGCCCGGGTCCCGGTGGAAGCGGTGGTGCCCGCGGAAGATGCCTGCGGGAGGACGCCTTGGCTCAATTGCTGCAACATCGACTGGATGCTTTGGATGCGCCCGATGGCCTCGGTCATGCTCACGAGGTGGCCTTTCGATGCCACGCGGAAGACGCTATTTCGTCCAGAACGCCTTGCTCGGCACGGAGCGCGGAAGCCTCGAACGCGGCGCCGTGGCGGGTTTCGAGCTTCTCGAGCCCTACCGCGCGGCGTTTGGCTTCGGTGTATTCCGCGCGGGCCTCGGCGGCTTCAGCCTCCGCACTAGCGGCCAGGGCGTCAAGCTCGGCCAACATGCTCTGCGCGGAAGCACGGGCCGCCGCGATGGCCAGGAGAGACGCGGAGCTTCCGGCGTCTCCGGCGGACTCGGCCAGTTCCTCGCGGGCTGTAGCACGCCGGGATCGCAAGGATGCGGACCGGGAGTTGGCGCGGGCCAGTCCACTGGCGGCGGCGTCCTGCTGCGTCTGGCGCAGGCGCAACAGCCCGGCCAGGGAGAATTGACGGTTCACGCGGCTCCTTCGAGGCTTGCTGAGAGGCGGAAGAGTTCCGGCCAGGACTCGCTGTAGGGAGTGGATTCGTCCATGCTTTGCTGCAGGAACCCGTTGATGGCGGCTTCGTGGTCCAGTGCCGCGTCCACCAAGGGATTGCTGCCGCGGTGGTAGGCGCCGACGTCGATCAGGTCCTGGGCGCTGCGCCGCGCGGCGAGGACCCTGCGCAAGGAGGCCGCGAGCGCCGTGCGATCGCCGGAGTTGACCTTGGAGGCCACACGGGACACGGAACCAAGCACGTCCACCGACGGAAAATGCCCCGTGACGGCGAGCTTCCGGTCCAGGACCACGTGTCCGTCGAGGATCGAGCGGGCGGCGTCGGCGATCGGTTCGTTGTGGTCGTCGCCGTCCACCAGCACCGTGTAGATACCGGTCACGGATCCGGTTTCGGCGGTGCCGGCGCGTTCCAGGAGCCGGGCCAGCACGGAAAAGGTCGACGGCGGGTAGCCGCGGGTAGCCGGCGGCTCACCGGCGGACAGGCCGATTTCGCGCTGGGCCATGGCCACGCGCGTCAGCGAATCCATCATGAGGACCACGTCCTGGCCGGCTTCGCGGAACGATTCGGCAATCCGGGTGGCCGTGACGGCGGCGCGCATGCGCATCAGGGCAGGCTCGTCGGACGTCGCCACAACCACCACGGAACGAGCCAGGCCTTCAGGCCCGAGGTCGTCTTCCAGGAACTCGCGCACTTCACGTCCGCGCTCCCCCACCAAGGCAATCACGGATACTTCGGCGTCCGTGCCCCGGGCGATCATGGACAGCAACGAGGACTTGCCGACCCCCGAGCCCGCGAACAACCCCATGCGCTGGCCGCGGCCGAGCGTTGCCATGGTGTCCAGGACGCGGACGCCGGTCTGCAGCGGAGTGTCAACCCGGGCGCGGTGCATGGCCGGCGGCGCTTCGTTGTCCAAAGGGACCATGGGACTGGCGGGCAACGGACCTTTGCCGTCGATCGGACGCCCAAGCCCATCCAACACCCGCCCGAAGAGGCCACGGCCCGTAGGGACCAGGATCGGAGCGCCCTTGGAGCGTGCCGGGTCACCCGCGGCCACTCCGGTCAACCGTCCCAGAGGCATGCAGCGCACCACGCCACTGACCGAGGCGACCACTTCGGCGTCGAGCCCCGGAGCCTCGCCCACGGTCACCAGGTCTCCCACGGCACAGTCCAGCCCGGAGACCTCCAGTCCAAGGCCGAGCACGGACGTCACGGTGCCCACGCGCTGCGGTGCCGCGGCGGCGAGGGCTGCGCGGAAGCGGCCTGCGTGCGGCCGGAAATTGATGCCGCTCATGCGTCGTTCCCCAGCACCGCTGCTTTGGCCCTGTCCAAAGCGGTGCCGAGCCGGGCGTCGAGCCAGCCCTGCGGAAATTCCGCGATCGCATCGCCGGGGTTCAGGGTGGGATCGGCCTTAAGTTCGACGCCGGCTATGTTCCCGACGTCGACGGCGTCCAGCGCGGCCAGGTCCGCCGGGTGGAGCCGGACGGAAGTCACGGTTTCCGCGCCGGACGCGGTGCTGAGGGCGCGGGCCAGCGCGGCGCGGGCGGTATTCCCGCCGTCATTGAGTTCGTAGCCCAGGATGGCTTCGGCAAGCTCCATCGCGCTCGCGGCCAACACATCCTGCGCTTCCTCCAATACAGCGCCGCTGCGCTGCCTGGATGCGGCGGCGGCCGCTTCGAGCACGCGGACAGCTTGCGCCACTGCCAGGCGCCCGGCGTCGAGCATTGCGCGGTGTTCGCCTTGAAACTGTTCGCGCAGACGGCGTTGTTCCACGGCCGCGGCCTGGATCCCGGCCGCGTAACCTGCCGCGTGTCCTTGGGTGTACCCCCGGTCCTCCTTGCGTAACCTCGAGGCCGGCTGGATGTCCGGGAAGACCACCCTCTGGAGCCCAGCCTCAGTAGACATAGTCGTCTTCTTCGCCGCGCCGGACCACGATGGCGCCGTCGGCTTCCAACTCACGGATGGAACGGACAATCTCGGCCCGGGCCTCTTCAACCTGGGAGGCGCGCACCGGTCCGGCGGAAGCCATCTCGGCTTCCAGGATTTCGAGGTTGCGCCCGGACACGTTGGTGCGCACGGCCTCGAGCACTGCGGCAGGGGCACCCTTCATGGCGACAGCGAGCACTTCGGCATTGACGCCACGAAGGATCTGCTGGATGTCGCGGCGTTCCAATTTCACGATGTCCACGAAAGTCAGCATCCGGGCGCGCACTTCCGTGGCCAGCTCCGGATCCAGGGTTTCCAAGCCTTCCAGGACGGAGCGCTCGGTGTTGACGTCGGAGCGGTTGATGATGTCAACGAGAGGCTGGATGCCGCCGACAATCTCGCTCGACTTCCTTTGCGACATGACGGCTCCGGCACGAACCTTGAGGGTCTCGGCCACGATGCCCACGGCCTCCGGCGAAGCCATCCCCATCGTGGCGATGCATCGGGCCACCTCGCTCCGCTGCACATCGCCCAAGCCGGCCATGACCGCGGAAGCCTTGCCCGGCCGCAAATGCGCCAGGATCAAGGCAATGGTCTGCGGCATCTCGCCGTCGATCAGGGCCAGAAGCTGCCCCGAATCCATCATTTCCAGGAATTCGAAGGACTTCCCGGCCATCGTGGACGCGAGACGGTCCATGAAACCGGCCGCTTTGTCCGCACCGAAGGACGCTTCCAGGAGCCCGACGGCGAATTCCTGGCCCCCGCGGGCCGTGCGGCGTCCGCTGACTGCAAGGTCGTGGAACTCGGTCATGACGAGGTCCGCCACTGATGGGGAGACGCGGCGCAAGCGCACGATCTCGGCGGCGACGTCCTCGGCCTCGGACTCGGAGAACTGGGTCATGACAGAGGCGGCGCTGGCAGGGCTCATCTGCATCAGCACCACGGCCACCTTCTGCGGGCCGGTCAGGACGCCTGCTTCCAACTCCCCGGCCCTCATACCGCTTGCCTATCATCCATGAGCCCGCGCAGGTAGTCGGCGGTCCGGGCCGGGTTCTCTGCAACCATGGCTTCAATCTGGGCCAGCCGCCGCTCGCCGTCGAGCGCTTCGGCGCCAGGCATAGGCAAGGCAGGCATCGGCAACGCCGGAACCGGATGTGCAGGCGGCAGTTCGATCGCCGAGGTGGCGGGCGGTCCTTCGAGTGCCGGGGTGGAGACGGCTTGCGGCAGCATCTCGTAGTCAAGGCGTTCGCCAAGGTCAACCGGTTCGCGGCGCTGCCTGCGGCGCAAGAGGATCAGCACGAGCACAATCAGCGCTACGACTGCCAGCAGGATGCTGCCCGCCAGGATGAGCGTGTTCATCAAATCCGACTGCTGCTTGGCGTCGGCTTGTGCTTTGGCCGCGCCCAATGCCTGGGCAGCTGCGTCTGCGGCCGAAGTACTGAAGGGCAGCACTTCGACCGTCACCACGTCGCCGCGGGCGGGATCGACGCCGGCCGCGGAAGTGACGAGGGCCTTGACGGAGTTGACGTTGAGTCCGGCCGCCGCGGCCTGGTTGATGGCGACGGAGATAGTCTGGCGTTTCACGGCGCCTTGCGGAATGGTGCGGTCTTCCGTGACCTTGTTGACGGCGTTGTTCTTGGTGGTGTCGCTGGAGTCGAACGTTCCGTTGCCGCTGGTGCCGACCGGCACGGCAATGTTGTCCGGGCCAAGGACACCGGAGGCGCCGCCGCCGGTTCCCGTGTACTTCTCGGTCTTGGTGGTCTCGCTCAGCGGAGCGGCGTCCTTGGCCGTGGAGAACGTCTCGCTGCGCTGCTGCGCGGACTCCGCGGTCACGTCGGCCGCGACGGCTACGGTGGCGTTGCCCGGGCCCACTACCCTGTCCAGGACTGCCTTCACCGAATCGGAGGTGCGCTGTTGGTAGTCGGCGGCTTGCTTGGACGAGGAGCCGGTGGCTCCCCCTCCCACTGTGGAGAGGACGTTGCCTTGGGAATCCACCACGGTCACGTTCGTTGGCTTCAGGTTTTCGATCGCGGCGGACGTCAAGTGCACGATCGCCTGGACCTTATCGGCAGACAGGGTGATACCCGGCTGCGTTTCCACGAACACGGATGCCGTGGCGTCCGGAGCCTTGTCCACGAACACTGTTTTGGCGGGAATGGCGAGCTGCACGGCTGCTGTCTTCACTCCGTCCATGGCCTGGATGGTGGTGGCGAGTTCGCCCTCGAGCGCGCGCTTGTACGTCACCGACTGCTGGAACTCGGAGGAGGTCACGCCGAGCTTGTCGAGCAGTGAATAGCCCGTGGCTGCGGCCGCAGGAAGGCCCGCTGCGGCCGCTTTCAGCCGTTCGTCGTTGACCTTGTCGTCGGGAACCAGGATGGTGGAACCGCCGTTGCTGAGCTCGTACGGGACGTTGTCCTTACGCAGCTGCTCCACGATCCCGTTGGCGTCCGTGTCCTTCAGTCCGGAGAACAGCGGCGAGTAGGACGGCTTGCCCAACCATGCTGACAGGGCCACCCCGCCGAGCACCAGGACGGCGATGCCGATGATGGCGATGGTGCGCTGCCCGGCCGTGAATCCCTTGAATCCATCGCCCATCTTGCGGAAGAAGGCGGCAATCTGTGGAGGCATCAGGCCTGCATCCTCATGATCTCGTTGAACGCGTCAACGCCCTTGTTCCGTACCGTGGAGACAAGCTCCATGGTGATCTGGGCGCGCGTGGCAGCGATCGTCGCCTTGTGGATGTCGTCAAGGTTGCCCGTCACCGCGGACACTGCCAGCTGGTTCGACGCCGATTGCAGGGACTGGAGGTTGTCCACGGCACCGGTCAGAGCGGTCGCAAAGCCATTGCCGTCCGATGTTCCGGCGGCTCCGCTTACGTTGTTTGTGCCTAGGTAGCCGGTGCCGCTGACGCCTTGCACCGAAAGTCCTCCGCCACCTTGAATTGCGCCGATCGGGTCCAAAGCCATCAGGATTTTCCTATCTCGAGCGCTGCCTGGTACGTCTCACGGGCGCGGTCAACCACTTGGGCGTTGGCCTGGTAGCCGCGTTGCGCCACAATCAGGGCACCCATCTGTTCGGAGAGGTCGATGTCCGGGTAACGGACATAGCCCTGGGCGTCAGCCAGCGGATGGTCCGGTTGGTACACGAGCCTGCCGGTTGCGCTGCCTTGGGGGGTGCTCTTGACGTACACGCCGTTTCCGTCGCCGCCCTCGGCGGCTTCGACGTAGCGGGCTTGGAAAGCCTTGCCGCTGGTGCGGGACACGTCGTTGATGTTGGCCAGGTTGTCCGAGACGGCATCGAGCCATTTGCGGTGGACAGTCAGGGCGGAACCGGCAATCCCGATCGCATCGAAGGTCATCAGCTGGTCCTCAAGGCCGTGCGGATCGCGGTGAATTCGTCTCCGACGGCCCGGGCCGCGAACTGGTACCGCAGCACAGTGTCCACGTTGGAGAGGGTCTCGGTGTCCAGGTTCACGTTGTTGCCGTTGAGCTGGGTGGGTTCCTGGGACGTTGACACCGTGGGTGCAGCGTAACCATTCCCGGCGCTCACCGAAGCCGCGAGGGCGTCTTCGAACTGGACCCTTTTGGCATGGTAGTTCGGGGTATTGATGTTCGCGATGTTGTTGGCGATGGTGTTCTGGCGCAATGTGAGCGCGTCCAAGGCGCTACCAAGGGCAACAGAAGTCACTGACTCGAACACGACGGCCTGCCTTCGCGAATAGATATGAAGAGGCCGATCCGTGGCCGTGCATCGAGCAATCCCTGCTCAACTTCCACCATCGGCACGCGTCGGCGATTCGTTAGCCGATTCAGGGATTGTTTTCGGTACTTTCGCTTCAGCCTTGGACGTCGAGGATCAACGGACGCGGGGAATTCCGGCTTCCAGGGACTGTGCCGAGGGCGTCCAAATGGGCGAGGGCGTCGTTGCGTACCTTGCCGAGCATGGCCATGGATTCCAACTGCGCGTCAAGGATCCGCCGAGCCCGGTCGGCCAGCCCCTCCGGAAGCGAGCCGGCCCCGGCGGGAGGACTCCATGGCTCGGGTTCGCCACCGGAGACAGCCAAGGCAATGTCGCCTTCAAACCGGTCCAGGATGTCCGACCATTCCCGTACCGGGTCAGCCGACACCGAGCGTGCCGTTCGTACTTGCGGTCCCGCCCTGGGCAGGCAGCTGCGAAGAGGCGTCATGCCAGCCTTGCCGAAGCGGTTCCAGCAGCGCAATGCATTCCTTGGTCCGGTTGACGTCGCGGTAGATGTTGGCCCCGATCATCGCTTCCATCGAGTACTGATAGATGCTCAGCAGTCCGGGCGCGCCATCCCAAGCATCTGTCTTCAGCGTGGAGGACAACTCCGTGACGATCGACTGCGCATGCAGGAGGTTTTCGCTGGCGACGCCCCAATTGGCGCCCTCCTGGGCGAATTGGGCACGGTTCAGGTCCAGGAGGAGGCGGTCGTACAACATGGTGAGGAGCCGTGCCGGCGGAGCCGAGAGAATCGCGTCTTTGTTGTACTTGCTGAGCTGGCTGGCCCGGAGGGCGGTGGCTGTCACGGTTTAGTTTCCTGACGACGACGAGGAGGACGAGGATGAGTTGGAGAGGGCGGAGAGCTGGCCGGTGAGCCACGACGCCTGGGACTTTAGGCCACCGAGCAGGACTTCCATGTTGGTGTAGACAGCTTTGAGGGAGGCTCGGCGGTCCGCGAGCCGGACGTCCCAGTCGGCGATCTGGGAGGTCAGATCGGTCACTTCGGACTGCTGCCCCTTGATCAGCTGCGGCACGGAGCCGCTCACCGGGTCCGAGGCGTTCGTCGCGGCCGAGGCAACCCTCCTGGCGATCTGCGACAGGGCCGACTGGGTTCCGGCCGGGTCGGCTGCCATCGCCGATGCGAACTTGTCACTGTCGAAAGAGAAGGTGCCGTCCTTTTCGATGACGATGCCGTATTCGGAGGGCGACTTGCCGTTCAAGGGGGCCACCACCGCTTCGGTGACGGCATCGCTGACAGCCCGGACGGAACTGTTACCGGTGAAGATGCCGCCCTTGGCGCTGGCGACGCCGGCGGTGCTCGTCGTCGTGCTCACCGCGCTGCTGCTCGCGATGTAGCCCAAGAGATCGTTGACGGAGGAGACCAGATCGCTGGCCTTTTTTGTAATCCCAGGTGTGTCGCTTGCGACTGTGACGGTCACCGGCGAGGAGCTCACGGCCGTGGCGGTCACCGCGACGCCGGGAAGGACCTCGCTGAACGTGTTGCTGGAGGAGGTGATGGTCTGTTGCGCGGCGGTGCCGGCATAGAGGATGGCCTGGGCGTCCGCGGCTGGCTTGACGATGGCAGCTGTTGGTGCGGCAAACAGGTCTGCCGCGGTCCCGGCAGTTACATCGGCAGCGGTGCCCTGATATGCCTGGAAGTCGCCGGCCGCGCCGCCCGTGGTGGAGGTCAATTGCAGGCGGTAAGTGCCGTTGCCGGCAGGGACCTTCACCGCGTTCACTCCCCCGCCGGCGGCATTCACGGCCTTGACTACATCGTCAAGGCTCGTGGAAGTCGGAGTGACTTCGGTGGCCTTGCCGGTCTTGTCGACGAGAGTCAGATGTGCCGGGTTGCCGGACGCGTCGGTCGGCCAGGCGGTGAGAGCTTCGGTCACACCGATCTTGGTGCTCGACAACTGGGTCACGGTCACGTCGATCGAACCCGTGGTCGCGGTGGTGGATGCCTTGGCCGTGATGGCCGGGTTGTTCGTGGTGGCCGTGAACAGATTGCTCGCGCCGGGCGCCGAGATGGAGGTGGCCAGGGAGTCCAACACTGTCAGACGGGTGTTGAGGCTGTTCAGAGCGTTGATCATCGACTGGTCGGCGGTGACCTTGGACTGCAACTGCTGCTGGGGCAGCGCTTCCACTGCCATCTGCGCGTCGATCATCGAGGTGGTGTTCAGGCCGCTGGCGAGGCCGTCAATCGATGTTCCCACGGAGGGTTCCTTCCAAAGTTATGCTGCTGCGCTAACGGCCAATGGCGGCCAGACGGGTATAGGACCCGAGCTGACCGCCACCGGCGAGGATGGATCCGCCAGGCGGTTCCGGGTTTAGCCGAGGAGCTTGAGGACACCCTGGCCGGACTGGTTGGCCTGGGCCAGCATGGCCGTACCGGCCTGCTGCAGGATGTTGGCCTTGGTGAACTTGACCATTTCCTGGGCCATGTCAGTGTCGGTGATGCGGGACTGAGCGGCCTGCAGGTTCTCACCGGACACATTCAGGGTGTTGATCGCGTGCTGCAGGCGGTTCTGGGTGGCGCCGAGGCCCGCGCGCTGGGTGGAGATGTTCTTGATGGCGGTGTCGATCTTGGTGATCGTGGTCTGCGCATTGGCGGACGTGTCCACCAGGAAGTCCGCAGCGGTGGTTGAGCTGGAGAGCGCCCCGACGGCCGTAGTCACGTCGCCGACCTTGACGGAGATCTTGTCGTTTGCGGTGCCGCCGGTGCCCACCTGGATGTCAAGGGAGCCCGGGGTGGAGGTGGCGGAAACGCCGGCTCCAGCGGCACCCTTGAGCAGGTCGATGCCGTTGAAGTTCGTGCCCTTGGTCAGGCGGTCGAGCTCCTGGCCGAGCGAGTCGCCTTCGGTCTTGATAGCAGTGCGCGCATCGGCGTTGTTCGTGTCGGACGAGCCCTGGACGGCCAGGTCACGCATGCGCTGCAGGATCGAGGTGACCTCAGTCAAGGCGCCTTCAGTGGTCTGGATGACCGAGATGCCGTCCTGGGCGTTACGGGCCGCAACGGCGGAACCGGAAACCTGGGACTTGAGGCCCTCGGAGATCGCCAGTCCGGCTGCGTCGTCAGCTGCCCGGTTGATGCGCAGGCCGCTGGAGAGCTTCTCCATCGAACTGGATACTTCGTTCTGGGTATTGCTCAGGTTGCGGTATGCGTTGTTAGCCATCAGGTTGTTGTTGATTGCCATGCCCATGGTGTTTCCTCCGTGATTGGGTCTGCTGGTACTCCAGGCCGTCCGTGGCCTGTCACTTCTGGTTATCGGAACAAGCAGGCCTTTGGTTAGAAAAAGCCGCAGGGAAAATTTGCCGCGGCCAACAAAATCCACCGCACGTCGCTTGATCTAACGCACGGGCCGCGGCGGCCGATAGTTGTCATTGGCGCGGCGAAGGCACAGGGGAAAGTGCCTTCTCGCGGCAACGCACCCGAGAAACCAACCCGGAACTGGAGTTGACCCGACATGGCCATCCATGAACTGTCGGCCCTGCTGTGGCGAGAACGTGAGCTATTGGATCTGCTGACATTCAAGCTGGAGGAAGAGCAGCTGCTCCTCACCGCGGGCAAATCCCGATGGTTGCCGCATGGCACGCGGGAAGTGGAACAAGTCCTGGAACACCTGTCCAAGGCCGGGCTCGCGAGGGCGGTGGAAGTGGCTGCCGTGGCAGAACAATGGGGCCTGCCTGCCGAGTCTTCACTGGGCGAACTGGCCGCGTCCGCCCCGGAAGAGGCCTGGGCAGATGTCCTTTCCTCGCACCTGAACGCCATGCAGCATCAGACCGCCGCCATCAAGGAGCTGCGTGATTCCAACGAGCAGTTCCTCCGCGCTGCCGTCCGTTCCACCCAGGAGACCATGGCGGATCTGAAGCCGGCGGCCGGGACCTACGACTCCCACGGCCGGACGGGTTCCCAGGGCAAGAATGCAGACTCAACCCCGTCCCGCCTTTTCGACCAGCAGTTCTGACCGAAACTCATCAAACGTAGACGGACAACCAACGGCCGGATCACCTCAAGGCCCGGATCACCCAAAGGACACAGCAGTGAGCACATTCGGCGGACTCAATACGGCCTACTTGGGCCTGACCGCAGCGCAGCAGGGCATCAACGTGGCCGGGCAGAACATCGCCAACGCCGGCACGGACGGCTACACAAGGCAACGCATCGAACAATCGGCCCTCAGCGCGCCGGTCCGGACGGGCCTTGTCGGAGCGGGGGTCCAAGCAGGCCAGGGCGTGTCCATGGATGGAATCGCCCGTTTGGGGAACAGCTTCCTCGACGCCGGGGTTCGTTCCAGTGCCGCCCAGGCCGGCTACGCCGGATACCGCTCCACCGAGCTCCAGCAGCTCGAAGGCCCGCTGAACGAGCCCGGGCCCGCCGGGATATCCACGGCGCTGCAGAATTTCTGGTCCTCCTGGCAAGGTATCTCCAACAACCCGGGAGAGTCTGCGCCCGCAGGCGTGCTGCTTCAGGCAGGTACAACCCTCGCCAATACTGTTTCGACAGGCTACAAGGCCTTGGACGCGCAGTGGACGCGCGTCCGCGGCGAAGCCCAAAGCACCGTCGCCACCCTGAACGATGCCGCCGCCCGCGTGGCTAACTTCAACGCGACCATCCGCTCCGTGATGGCCTCGGGGGGCTCCGCCAACGAGCTCATCGACGCCCGCAACCAGGTGACCGAGACCATCTCGTCCTTGGCCGGAGGCACCGTCCGGGACAACGCCGACGGCACGGTGGATGTTTTCGTCGGGGGCAACGCAATCGTCTCCGGCACCTCGCACCGCGACCTCGCTCTGGCGGGCCAAACAACCATGAGCCCGCCCGGTTCGACATTGCCGTTGGCGGGGCCGGTCCAGTTGGAATGGGCGGACCGCCCCGGCGTGGCGGTACCCCTCGACGGCGGAAAGCTCGCCGGCGCGGTCTCGCTCCTCGCCCCGGCCGCAGCGGGAGGCACCGGCGGGGCGATCGCCGAAGCCGCCGCGTCGTACAACGCGTTCGCGAGCAAACTCATGAACGACGTCAACGCCGTCCACCGCACCGGTCAGTCCACCACCGGTGCCACCAATCTCGACTTCTTCACGACCAGTCCCGGCGCCCCGGCTGCATTGTCCCTCAGCGTTGTCCCGACGAGCGCCGCAGGAATCGCCACCGGCAGCCCCGGCTCCGGCGCCCTCGACGGCAAAATCGCGGACGCAGTGGCCCAAATCGGCACCGGGCAGGCTTCCCCCGACGTTCTTTGGTCCGGAATCGTCGCAGGAATCGGCACGGCTTCGCGCTCGGCACAACAGCACCAGCAGCTCGCCGACGCGGCGAGCATTGCCGCCGTCGGGCAGCGTTCCTCAGGAGCCTCCGTGAGCCTCGACGAGGAAAACATCAGCCTCCTCACCAACCAGCACGCATACCAGGCGGCCGCCCGCGCAATGACCGCGGTGGACGAGGCCCTCGACGTCCTGATCAATCACACCGGATTGGTGGGAAGGTAAGCCATGCTGAACAGAGTCACCACCCAGACGATGTCCGCCGCCGCGCAACTGAACCTTCAGGCAGGCCAGGCCAAGCTCGCCGCACTGCAGGACAAGGCCAGCAACCTCACAAACATCACCAGGCCCTCAGACGACCCAGCGGGGCTGGCGAATGCCTTGGCTGTGCGGGGACAGATCAGCGCCGCCGGACAGTATTCGAACAACATCAATGACGGCAACGGCTGGCTGACCACCGCCGATTCAGCCCTCGGCCAGGCCACGAACATCCTCAACCGGGTCCGTGACCTTACCGTTCAGGCTGGCAACGGTTCCCTGAGCAGCTCCGCCAAGGAGGCGATCGCCGTCGAAATCGAGGGCCTCAACAAGGATCTCCTCGCCCAGGCGAACACGCAGTACCTCGGCCGCAATGTCTTCGCGGGAAGCTCCGACTCGGCTGGCGCCTTCAGCAATGCCACGCCACCCCTCTTCAATGGAACGCCAGGCAGTACGGTGGAGCGGCGCGTCGATGCGAGCCAAACGGTGCGCGTAGACGCCGACGGCGGTGCGATCTTCGGGAGCGGCGGTAGCTCGGTCTTCGCTTTGGTGAGCAACGTCGTCGCTGACATCCGCTCCGGTGCGGACGTCAGCAGCCGTTTGACGGCGCTCAGCGACAGCATCAAAACAGTCATCAGTGGGCGGGCAGACGTCGGAGCGCGGCAGACCAAGCTGACGAGCGCGCAGAGCTCCGTGGACGGGCTGAAGGCCTCACTTGAGGTTCAGCGCTCGGGAATTGAAGACGCCGACATAGGAAAGGTCGTCATGGACTTGAAGCTGCAGGAAACCAACTACCAGGTTGCGCTCGCGGTCACCGCCAAGACGCTCCAGCCAACGCTGATGGATTTCCTCAAATGAGCACGGCCCAGGCTTCCCTGGAGTTGAGCTTCACCGCGCCCATGCCGGGGCTTGAAGCCTCAGGCGGCTTCGTCTTGCGGGGAATCGACGGCGCCCCCGGGCTCTACGCGATGGAGTCGGCAAACCCGCGCATCCGGATGTTCCTGGCCGAGTCCACGGTTTATGTTCCGGGCTATGCGCCAACCATCCCCCGCAGAACCCTGGACGATCTCGGCCTGGACCGGGCCGAGCTGGCAACCACCTTGGTGGTGGTCAACCCGAGCCCGGAAAAGACCACGGTCAATCTCGCGGCCCCCATCGTGCTGAACCCGGAAACCGGACGCTGCACGCAGCTTCTCCTGGACAGCAAGGAATACCCCCTGCGGGCCGAGCTGAGCGCCTAGTACTACAGTCGCGTTTATGGGGTGTGTCCGCGGGATTTGTAATGACTATGTCGTGCGCGGTGTTGGTGTTTTCGTCGCCAGGTTGAGTGTTCCAGGACGTGCTTCGGGCTGGTGGTGCGATGCCAGACGAGCCGGACGAGCAG
>NZ_JBFTOG010000046.1:0-38027 GCF_056397865.1 Arthrobacter sp. 05L417 | reverse complement strand
CAATCTGCGCCAGCGGCGCCTCGCCCTTGCGGGCCACATCAATAACATCCTGGCGGAACTCCGCCCCATAAGCCGTCGGCATGGTCAACATCCTTCCACGAGCACCAGCTCGCTAGGTCAAGGAGTCAACAAAACCGGGGGCAGTCCCTTGACAGGCTCTCTCGGGCTGGCCCATGGCGACGCCACCGGCAAACTCGCCACCACCGAAAACTACAACTACCCCGGCAGCCCCACCGACCCAGGCGTCTTCTCACCCCAGACCCCCTTCCGACAGCTGGATACCCGTAACGGCACCGGCGGAACCAACGGGCCGGTCGGGGCCGGGCAGACCGTGAACCTGAAAGTCACCGGCCGCGGCGGAATTCCCGCCAGCGGTGTTTCCGCCGTGGCGCTGAACATCACCGTGACCTCCACGACCTCCGTCGGGAACATCACCGCCTACGCCGGAGGAACCCCGCAACCGGGCACCTCCAACGTGAACTACGTGGCGAACCAGACCGTGCCGAACTTCGCCATCGTCCCGGTCGGGGCGGACGGAACGGTTTCCTTCACGAACAACTCCGCCGGCACTGTCCAGCTCATCGCGGACACTTCCGGCTACTACCTTGCCGGCACCCCCACAGCACCCGGGGCGTTTTCGGCCCAGACCCCGACCCGGCAGCTGGATACCCGTAACGGGACCGGCGGAACCAACGGCCCCGTCGGGGCCGGGCAGACCGTGAACCTGAAGGTCACCGGCCATGGTGGCATCCCCGCCAGCGGCGTCTCCGCCGTCGCCCTGAATCTGACGGCCACCTCGCCGACCTCCGTCGGGAACATCACCGCCTACGCCGGAGGAACCCCGGTACCGGGCACCTCGAACGTGAACTTCGACGTCGGGCAGACCGTGCCGAACTTGGTCATCGTCCCGGTCGGGGCCGACGGGACGGTCTCCTTCACGAACAACTCCGCCGGCACGGTCCAGCTCATCGCCGACACCTCCGGCTACTCCACCGCCCCGGCCACGGGGCAACCCGGCCCGCACCGGCTCCGGTCCATGACCAGCACCCCGGCCACGGGTACACCCACCACCAGCACCTTCTCCTGGGACGCGGCAGGCCGGATGACCGGCCGGGCCGGGGAAACCCTGTCCTACACCGCGGACGGGAAACTCGCCACCACCACCGGCAACAGCACCCTGCCGGTGAACCCGAACCCCTCCGCCGGTGCGGGAACCCCGCCAGCCCCCGTGGCCGGGACCGCAGGCAGCACCGGGACCCGGTATTACGACGCCGCAGGGAACCTCGTCGGGCTCACCGACGGTACCGGAACCACCGTCACCCTGGGCTCCATCACCGCCCACATGACCCCGGGAGGGGTGAAGACGGCGACCAAGTCCTACAGTTTCGCGGGCAAAACCGTCGCCCAGCGCACCGCCACCGGCGGGACTATCATGCTCGCGTTCATCATCAGCGACGGGGTCGACACCGCCCAGACCATCGTCCAGGCCAGCAGCGGGACCACACCGGTCACGGCCCAGACCCGGTACACAGACCCCACGGGCCTGGCTCGAGGCCCGACCCAGACCGCAGCGGGCAACGCCGCCTACGCCACCGCCACGAGTGCCACCATAGGTGTCGGATCCAACGACGCGAACCCCAACGGTTACGGCGCCGTCAACGGGTACATCGGAGGGCTCGCCGACACCATCAGCACCCTCACCCACCTCGGCGCCCGCGACCTGGATCCTGTCACCGGGACATTCACGAGCCCGGACCCGGTACTGAAGCTGGGTGTTGCAAACAACTTCTCCCCGTACGTCTATGGAGAAGCCGATGCCATCAACAACGCCGACCCCTCCGGACTTATGATCACGAGCTGGGCCGTTACCGACGGCCCGAACGAATCGGGCTGGCATGCGCCGGACGCCGTACCAGACGTCGCTGTACCTTACGTCCCGGACGGCCCATACGCTCCCGGCTACAGATCACCAGTACCGGGCACCTGGCAGTTCTACATCGCGCCCGGATGGACGCAAACCAAACCAGCCCGCGCGCCGGCCAGTGGTGGTTCGGTTGCCCCCCGCCAACTTGCTTGCGTGGGAGACATGAAGGTCGGGATGAGCGCCGGGCAGATCGCGATCAACGAAGCCTGCGGCAATGCCCTCGCCGAGGCAAACCTCCAAACCCAACCCCAATGGCTGCAGGACACCGTCCACGGTGATCAGGCATTCGCCGACAAGGCCAGGCCACTTGTTGCGCTCGGCATAGCCGGAGGGTTCGATGGGGCTGGAGCATCCGAGTTCGTCGACCTGGCCTCAGCTTCGCGGCGAACGCACATACTGGAGGGCCACATCTACGGCGGCGAGGCAGGCAACACTTGGTTCCCGCATAGCTGGTCCGACGATAAAATCATGCATGAGGTCTCTGATATTGCGACGGACCCGTCGCTTACATGGGTTCAGCAGACGGGCAGCCTCGGCGCTGATTTCACCCGAGCGGGAGATCCGGTCAAATACAGGGTTGAAGGAGTTCGTGACGGTTTGAAAATCCGTGTCATTATTCAACCGGGCGGCGAAGGAATCATCACAGGGTTTCCGATCCCATGACCACTAATCAACCACCCAACGAAATTATAGTTCGGCTCCATCGAGCGATGGATGCCGCAACCGGCCTCCCGGACGATGACGTCGAGAACGTCCAGCTGCTCATTGAAGTGGGCGAGTGGCTAGAAGCATTCGAGACGCTGTGCACACAGATCTATGAACGGGAGATTTCCCTTCCATCGGAAAAGGTTCGGGACTTGGAATTCCTAGGCGGCGTTCTAGGGGCAAACAGACGCTTTACCGACTACCTCTGGGAGGACGCGTCTGAGGCGTAGCTTCGGTATCTGGCTCTGGGCAGCACCCCCGACCGTCGCCCAGCGCACCGCCGCCGGCGGAACCGTGAAACTCGCCTTCATCATCAGCGACAGCGTCGACACCACCCAACTATCCTCCAACCCAGCAGCGGGACCACCCCCGTCACCGCCCAAACCCGCTACACCGACCCCATCGGCCTCTCCCGCGGACCCACCCAGACCACGCCAGGAACCGGAGCCTTTGCGACGGCCGTGGCCGGGGCCCTGGGTGTCGGGACCAATGCGGCCAACCCCGGCGGGTTCGCCGCCGTGAACGGGTAAATCTCAGCAACGCTCAGCTGACCAAGATGATCGGCCAAAAACACGCCGGCCCCGGTCACCCACAACCAGGACTACCCTATTGTCCTGCCAACCCCACAACTCGGAACAAACATAGGCGGGCAGAGGATCAATACAGCGCCGCTTCAATTGCAAAAGTGTTTCGGGAACACCCGACCGAAATATTCCCTTTCACAGTCGAAGGGTGTTCTACCTTCACGGACGGCGGATCATGCCGGCTTGTGGACGCTCCACCTTCGCTGTTCCCTGATAGGTCGGGCACGGTAGCGGTTAGGACCACAGAAACAAGTGTGACCTTCACCGTCACTTCCAACGACTATTTCGATGCGCCGGGCTCCACCATCAGATTTGACATCGTGAAACGAGGGGCCGGCAATTACCTCGATCAGACCGCCAAGGCGACCGGGGTGGACATGCTGGTCGCCGATGGCGTCAATGTGGCGGGGTTCCAGAGAATTTCATGGAATACCCAGAAGGAAAACCTAATAAAGGCGGTAATGAAATATGGCGAAAAGTAGTACGCGACCAGGATGGTGGCGCACTGGCAAGCTATGGTGCAGGTTTGTCTGCCTGGGCGCCGTTTCGGGCGCGGTCGGAGCCTTTGCACTCCATCTCAGTTACACCTTGCCTCGTTTCAATCCCGTATTTCTTCTCTGGGACCTGTTCAACCTATTCGTTTTTGAAATGCCTGCTCTGGTGATCCTTGGGGTTGTAGTTGCCGGCGGAGTGATCGTTGCCAGGTTGGCAGTGGCCGAGGAAGCGACCCGCAAGACGCGCGCAACTGTCACGGGTGTCGTGGCCCTGGTCACTTCGGGCGGAATGGCCTTTGCCCTCTCCAACCTTGTTCAGACAGGGAATCCCTGGGCAGTCGCGGGCATCACAGGAGCCTTTGTAGGAAGCACATTCGCCATGGTCACCTACCGGCACACTTCCGAGGCCTGACAAATACGCCCGAACAAGCCGCTACCGAAGGCCGACCGAAGTGCGCATCCTCCTTCAGCGAGTCGCGACGAGGGGCACCAGACGAGGCCGGTACCCACAAGTGGGCTTAAGGGGGTTGAGGGACAGACGCCATGAAATCACTAACACCCCAACACACCGGGCATTCAGTGCTTAGCGCCGGATCTCGGGCGTCTGTCCCTCAACCCCCGAGTCGCCCTCAGCACACTGCGGATCTTCTACCCGAATGACGTAGCCGTGTCGAACGAACCCGGAGAGCAGATCTTCTACCGCAGCCTCCAAAGGCCTGCAGACCGTTCGTGGGAAATCACCCGCCGGGCCAAGGGGTCACAGCTCACCGAGGGAACCCGCTGATGCGTGCACAGATCGCAAGGGCCACCAAGACCTGAGGCCGCACAGACTGGCAGTTCCCTCGCTGCCGGATAACGGAGCCCAGCACCCCAGGTGCTGGGCTCCGGTGCGTTGTGGGACCCCTACAACCGCCATTTTCGGTCCAGAGCGGAAGAACCGCGTGATTCCGGGAAAGTCGGTTCCGCCGGCGTCCTGGTCGACGCAGCGGCCGGCCTGTCGGAACCCTACGAGTCCCGCCGTCCGAATCTCGCTCTACCACCCACGCGTGTTACATGAAACAATGGGGGTATGAGTGTGAAGGATCGAGTCAGTGAGCACAGGCGCCGGATGCGCGAGGCAGGCTTCCGGCCGATTCAGGTGTGGGTCCCGGACACCCGCTCCAAGTCCTTCGCGGAGGAGGCGAAGCGGCAGAGCGCCATTGTGGCGGAGTCCGACCGGCACGATGACATTCACGAGTGGATCGACGCGGTTTCCGTGTCCTGGGATGAGGAGTGAGGGGCGAGATCTGGACGGTGGCCGGCGGCGGATACGCCTCCAAACCCCGCCCGGCGCTGGTCATCCAGGATGACCGGTTCGATGACGTGGGCTCCGTGACGGTAATCCCCCTGACCTCCACTCTGAAAGATGCACCGCTGCTGCGGATCCCGGTGGAGCCGTCCGAGCGGACCGGCCTGACCCAGAAAAGCCAGCTCATGATCGACAAACTGACCACCGTGCCCCTGGCCAACGCACACAAGCGGGTGGGGAACCTGACGGCAACGGAACTGGTCGCGGTCGAGCGGGCACTACTGGTCTTCCTTGGCATAGCCTGACCGAGATCTCCGCACGGCGAAGGCCCGGCACCCTCTGGTGCCGGGCCTTCCTGCGTCCGGATCTACAATGCCGGGTTGCGCCGGCGCTGATGTGCGGACTGCCGCTTCATGCCGGTGGCCGAAGCGAATTTACTTACCGGCCCTGGGTGATGTGCTTGCCCTGGGCGCGGGACTGCTGAACGGCGTTTACCTTGACCTTGCCGACAGCCTTCCCGCCGCCGGCCGCGGCGTGGGAGATGGGAAATTTCTGCTGGGCCTCCCCGAACTGCTTGGCCGCCACCGCCTTCTCGGGGGCGCCTGCAGCGCGCATCCGTGCGGCGTCGGCCTCCAGCTGGGCGGCCCGGTCGTAGGCGGCACCGGCCCTGGCTGCCGCCTTGTCCCCGGCTGCCTCGCGCTGCTTGGCGTCCTGCCGGACGTCGGCAGCCCGCGCGGCCTTGTCGGGATCCCCGGAGCCCTTCCACCGCTCCACAAGCTCACGGTCCAGACGATCCTTCTCGGACGCCACGCTGGCCGCGTACTCGGGATCGTTCGCCATGGCCCAGGCCCGTGCTGCTTCAAGGTCGGACGGTGCAGGCTCCCTGGCCTCCCGGGAGAGCGAATCTGCGTCGTCCAGACTAGGAAGTGAACAACATCCTTCACCGTGGAGGGACGATGTATGAGCTGTCCCGCCAGCTACAAATCATCAGAACAGGAACCCCTGCCGTCCAGCAGGTCCTCGAACAGCTGAGGCCAGCAAGTGGCGACGCCGAACTGGACGGGCTGCTGCTGCACGCCAAAGAACTCTTCCTCTCGCGGAAAGAGAAGGAGCGAGGTCTGGCGCTAGATAAACTGTGGGATGGCTTCACGCGTCTGAAGACAATTGACGTGCAAGGCAACAAAAAGCAGAGTGCCAACGTCCGGCTGGGCAACATCAAAAATGAGGCGTTCCGCGAGGTGACAAGCAATGAAATGCTCGCACTCACCGATGTGGGCAACGACTTCATGATCCGTCATCATGAAACCGGCACACACACAGTGCCCCCGGAAGCATATGACTACCTTTTCGCAAGGATGGGGTCGCTCATTGTGTATCTCCTCAAAGTGAGCGATCGTCTGAGCTGACACACACCTGGCCAACGGAGGCGTGAACGAATCCCATGGGACACGTGGAGCTTGCCGTTAGTTGGCGGCCGTCGGCCGTAGCTCGTGATGGTCGCGCCATGCTTGCTCGCCGTCCTCGTACTCCACGGTCCACTCGTCCACACCGACGCGTTCAACGATGACAGCCTGCTCCCAGGTGGACCCATCGCCCCGCAAAACTTCAACGGCGGTCTCGTCAGGGAACGGGTTGTGGCTGCCCAGATACTCGACCGGTGGCGTTCGTTCCGGACGGCTGCAAGGCGTGCCACCCACTTCTCGAAACCTTCAACGCTGCGCTCCTGCGACGTCCGCACCCGCCAACCATCGAGCACTTGATAGAGCACTGTCAGGTTTGCGATGTGAGCCTGCAATCCCTTGTCGTGCGCTTCCAGGCCGGCCGGGCTCAACCCGGCAAGGTCACCATCCCACGCAGGCGCTCCTGGATGGCGGCCGGCGCTGTCGCGCTCTTCCTTGGCGGCCGACGTCAGAGCCGCGCCCTCATTATCCTGCTTCGACGTGAAAGATTTAGGGCGCGACGGGGGCCTTCATCGCAAACGCTAACAAGGGAAAACTGCACTGACTGGTCTTCCGAATCAAAATGAGTGGCGAATCGCCCATATTTGAGTGGTATTGAGGAGAAGCACATCGAACCCTAAGTGTGCGGGTGATCAAGACACCCGAGGAAATCCTCGCCAAAGCCAAACCAAAAACAACTTCAAACATAGGCTGCGTCAGCCGGGGGTGAGGACGCAGAACTCGTTGCCCTCTGTGTCGGCAAGGCACACCCATGGCACACCGCCCTGGCCGACGTCGGCGTCTGTGGCGCCCAGGGCCCGCAGCCGGGCCACCTCCGCGGCTTGATCGTCGCCGGGGTACGGCCTCAGGTCGAGATGGACCCGGCCGCACACGGCATTCGCGTCGGGCGTGCGAACGAACTCGAGATAGGGCCCGACACCTTTGGCTGAACGCAGGCTCGCAAAATCGTCGGTCACTTCGTGCAGGGTCCAGTCAGTCGCCCCGCTCCAGAACCGGGCCATGGCCCGTGGATCCGCACAGTTGACCACCACCGCGGCGATCGGCCCAGTGTCCCGATAGATCGGCCGAGGCTCCAGCACGCAGAACAGGTTGCCCTCCGGGTCGGCCAGGACCGTCCACGGCACATCACCCTGGCCAATGTCGGCGGGCGTCGCGCCGAGCTTCACCAAGCGCGCCACCAGCTCCGCCTGATCGGCCGCAGAGGCGGTGGCGAGATCCAGGTGCGCGCGGTACCTCACCGTCTCCGGGTCCGGGACCGTGACCACATCGACGCAAACGGCCGCGGGGTCCGGCCAGGCGAATCCCACAGGTTCAACGTTGGTCACACCGGGCCCCTCGCTGGAAATATCCCAGCCGAGCGCCTCCGCCCAAAACCGGCCGAGAGACGCGTCATCACGGGCCTTGAAATTCACCTGAACAAGTCGAAGTGCCATACCGCCCGATCATATAGCCATGCAATTCCCGATAGACGGCAGCATCCCAGGACACGCAGCGCAGAGAGGCCGCACACTTGACCGCGTTTGAGACGATGAACCACATGGACGCTGATGCAAGTCTTGCCAACGACCCCGATTCCGATCCGGCCGGCGCGCACCACGCGGGTGTGCAGTCCGTGGACCGGGCCATCACCGTGCTCGAAATCATCGCCCGCAGCGGCGATGCCGGCGTGAGTGAGATCGCTGAGGAAATGGGCGTCCACAAGTCAACGGCATCGCGACTGCTGAGCGCCCTGGACGCCCGTGGCATGGTTCAGCAGAACCACGAGCGCGGAAAATACCAACTCGGATTCAACATCCTGCGCCTGGCCAGCGCTATTCCGGCCCGCCTCAGCTTGGTAAAGGAGGCCCGGGAAGATCTCGAAGCCCTGGCGGAGAAGTTCGCCGAGACCGCCAACCTGGCCGTGCTGAGGTCAAATTTCGCGGTCAATGTGGACCAGGCCATTGGCCCCAACACGCTTGGCACGCAGGACTGGATCGGCGGGCTCACCCCGCTCCACGCCACGTCCAGCGGCAAGGTCATGCTTGCCGCGCTGCCGCCTGCGACCCGTGACCGCGTTCTCAGGGAATCCGGCCAGGCACGATACACGCCGCAGACCATCACCGACCGCGACGAGCTGGAACAGCAAATGCCGGTCATTTCAGCGGCCGGGTACGCCGCCACGTATGAAGAACTCGAGCGCGGACTCAACGCCGTCGCCGTTCCGATCCGCAACCACAGCGGCACGGTGATCGGAGCCATCAGCCTTTCCGGACCGGCCTTCCGTTTCGAGCCGGAAAAAATACCCGGCTTGCTTGATGCGCTCAAGCAAGCCGGGTATTCAATCAGCGTCAAGATGGGTTACACAGCAGCCAGCGGCGCCTAAGCGCCGTCGGCCTGACGATCCAGCGCTGCCTGGGCGAGGTTTTCGCCCTCGGCTTTGATGGTGGTGTTGTCGCCGTGACCGGTCCGGACCACGGTTTCCAGCGGAAGCGTCAGGAGGCGTTCCCGGATCGAGGCCAGGATGGTCGGGTGATCGCTGTGCGACCTTCCGGTTGCTCCCGGGCCGCCGTTGAAGAGGGTGTCGCCAGTGAACACCGTGCCTTCGCTTTCCAGGTAGAAGCACGTGGAACCCGGTGAGTGGCCCGGCGTGTGGAAGGCGTGCAAAGCCGTGCCCGCCACTTCGAAGATGTCGCCGTCTGAAATGTAGCGGTCCGGCCGGGCGTCCGGGTACAGCTGCTCCCACAGAACCATGTCTGCGGGGTGCAGGTGGATCGGGGCGTTCACGGCCTTCGCGACGTCGAGCGCTGCTCCGATGTGATCGTTGTGCGCATGGGTGAGGAGGATGGCGCGCACCTTCCGCCCGCGGACCTGATTGATGATCGCCGTTGCGTCGTGCGGCGAATCGATGATCACGCATTCGTCGTCGTTGCCGACAATCCAGACGTTGTTGTCCACGTCCCACGTGCCGCCGTCGAGCGAAAACGTGCCCGAGGTGACGAGGTTTTCAATGGCGACAGTCATCCGATTTCCACCACCGAACGGAGCACTTTGCCCTCGTGCATCTTGGCGAACGCCTCTTCCACCTGGTCGATGGTGATCCGTTCGGACACGAACGCGTCGAGGTCAAGGTTGCCCTGCTTGTAGTGCGCCACCAGCATCGGGAAGTCGCGGGAAGGCAGGCAGTCCCCGTACCAGGAGGACTTCAGCGAACCACCGCGGCCGAAGACATCCAGCAAGGGCAGCTCAAGCTTCATGTCCGGCGTCGGGACGCCCACCAGCACCACGCGGCCCGCGAGGTCGCGCGCGTAGAAGGCTTGCTTGTAGGTCTCCGGGCGCCCGACGGCGTCAATCACCACATCCGCGCCGTTGCCGCCGGTCAGGGCCCGGATGGCCTCGACGGGGTCTTCCTGGCTGGAGTTCACGCCGTGCGTGGCTCCCAGGGACATAGCCATCCCGATTTTGTTGGCGTCGATGTCCACGGCGATGATCGTCGTGGCGCCGGCGAGCTTTGCCCCGGCAATGGCGGCGATGCCGACGCCGCCGCAACCGATCACGGCCACGGACTCGCCGCGCTTGACCTCGCCGGTGTTGATAGCGGCACCGATGCCTGCCATCACACCGCAGCCGAGCAGCCCGACGGCGGCCGGATCCACGTCGTCGTCCACTTTGGTGCACTGCCCCGCGGCCACGAGGGTCTTCTCCGCGAAGGCGCCGATCCCCAAGGCCGGAGTGAGTTCCGTGCCGTCCTCCAGGGTCATCTTCTGGGTGGCGTTGTGCGTATTGAAGCAATACTGCGGTTGCCCCTTGGCGCAAGCCCTGCAGTGGCCGCACACGGCCCGCCAGTTCAGGATCACCCGGTCCCCCGGCGCCACGTCGGTGACGTCCGGGCCGACCGCGCTGACCACGCCTGTGGCCTCGTGGCCGAGCATGACGGGGAAGTCATCGGTGATACCGCCCTGCTTGTAATGCAGGTCGGTGTGGCAGACGCCGCACGTGAGGATGTCCACGAGCGCCTCGCCCGGACCGGGATCCGGCACCAGGATGGTCTCCAGTGTGACGGGGGCGTTCTTTTCCTTGGCGATGACAGCTTTTACTTTATGAACCATTGGCTTGCGTTCCTTTTCCTAGGTTCCTGGTTACTCGTTACGACGACAGACATTCATCCGTCTAGCTGTCGGCGGGGACGTCGGCGATCTTGCTCGTGACCCAGCTGTGGAACGCCTCAATGTGGTGCTCGCTCGGTACCAGGACGCCGCCCTTGGCGTAGATCTTGGATCCCATGGCCGGCTGGCAGCGTTCGCAGGCGTCGAAGTCCTGCTCGTTGACCCGGTGGAAGAGCTCCACCGAAGCGCTCACGTCCTTGCCGGATTCCACCACGCTGGGCAGGTACAGCCAGTCGCATTCGACGATGGTGTGGTCGGCAGCCAGCGGGAACATGCGGTGGATGATGACGTGGTCCGGAACAAGGTTGACGAAGACATTCGGCTTGATGGTCACTGCGTAGTACCGGCGGTCCTGGTCGTCGCCGACTCCGGGAATCCGATCCAGGCCTTCGGAACCGTCAATCGTGAAGCCTTTGATGTCGTCACCGAACTCGGCGCCGTGGCCCACAAAATACTGCGCCGCCAGGCCGTCGGCGAACTCGGGCAGGACTTCGGTGAGTTCGGGGTGGATCGTCGCGCAGTGGTAGCACTCCATGAAGTTTTCGATGATGAGCTTCCAGTTGGCCTTGACGTCGTACTTGATGCGCCGGCCAAGGCTCAGGTTCGCGATGTCATAGTCGTCAACAGCCCGCAGATCCCCGAGGCGCTCCTCGATCGCACCCATGACGTCTTCCTCGAACGACGGTGGCTCATCCGCGAGGCTGACCCAAACGTAGCCCATGTATTCCCGGACGTGGACCTTGACCAGCCCGTATTCGTTTCGATCGATATCCGGCATCTTGGTGAGGTTCGGGGCCGCGATCAGCTTTCCCTCAAGATCGTAGGTCCAGGCGTGGTACGGGCACTGGAACGAGCGGTTGGCCTCGCCGGACTCCTCCATGCACAGCTTCACGCCGCGGTGCCGGCAGATGTTGTAGAACGCGCGGATCTCTCCCTTGCGGGTGCGGTTGATGAGTACGCTCTCACGGCCGATCTGCACGGTTTTGAACGAGCCGGCCTTTTCCAGGTCCGCGGTCCGCACGGCGCAGAACCACATTTGTTCGAAGATGTGTTCCTGCTCGGCACGGAAGATGTCTTCACTGACATAAGTGTGGCCGGGGAGAGTGGGGATCAGGCTGGGGGAAACAACTTCAGTGGTCATGCTGACTCCTATTCAGTGATGAACGTGGTTGAGGCTCGGAATGTCTATGGGGTTGCCAGGACGGGCGGGGCATTGCGGGCGTTGAGTTGCCGGCGCCAACGGGTGAACAGACGCGGCTGGTTCACACCTAGAACGCCCACTGGTTCCTCGCCCCGGTAGTACACGGCCAGGAAGCTGTGGTCCTCGAGCTGCCCTGCCTCAATTTCGACGCGCTCCGCGTCCCGCGCATGGCCGGCGAACTGGAGCGTTACTCCGTACTGGTCCGACCAGAAGTACGGCAGGTTGAGCGGTTGGGGTGCGGCTGAGTGATCCAAGAGCCCTGTCACGGCAAGGGCGGCACGTTCCTGGGCACCGCTCCAATGCTCCACGCGATGGTGCTGCCCGCTGCGTTCGTCGTACCAGGCCGCGCAGTCTCCCACGGCAACCACGCCGGGGACGTTTGTCCGTCCCATCGAATCGCACGTGACGCCGTCGTCGAGCTCCAGCCCCGAACCGGCCAGCCACCCGACGTTGGGGACCGCACCGATTCCGAGAAGTACGACGTCGGCGGAACGGTACTGTCCGTCGCTGAGCCGGACACCGGTCACATTTCCTTCGTAGCTGTAATACGAGTCGATTCCCGTGTCACAAATCAGTTCCACTCCATTGATCCCGTGGAGCGTGGCCATGACGGCAGCCATCTCCGAACCGATCGGAGCGCTCAGCGGGATCGGGCTCTTGCAGATAATGGTCACGTCCATTCCCAGGCCCTTGGCCGTTGACGCCACCTCCGCGCCGATGAAGCCTGCGCCAACCACCAGCAGGCGGCCGCCCGGAACGAGTTCCGGAGCCAGGTCCTGCGCATCCTCAAGAGTCCGCAGCGTAAAGACATTGGATAGGCCCGCAAGTTCGGGCAGGGTGCGGGCCGAAGCTCCGGTGGCGATCACGACGCCGTCAGCCACCACCGTGCGTCCGTTACCTAGGGTGATGGTCCTGCTGGCCGCGTCAAAGCTCTTCGCAGGCGAGCCCAACAGCCATTCAGCCTGCAGGGGATCTGCCATTCCCGCCTCTTCCGCTTCCAACATCAAGTGCTTGATGCCGATCTTTCCTGCCAGGAACTCCTTGGACAGGGGCGGTCGGTCATAGGGCCGCTGCTGCTCATCTCCAATGATGAGCAGCCGGCCACAAAAACCCTGCGCGCGGGCAGCGCGGGCGGCGGAAAGTCCAGCCAATGATGCGCCCACGATCGCCAATGTCTCCATGGCTTCCTCCTCGTTGAGCCGTTCGAAATTTTATTGCGCATTACGCAACGAACTTCGTTATGCGAAACAGTGTGACGGCCTTCACATCGCGTGTCAAGCAATCTGCGGAGTAATTTCCACCTCTTGACAAGCCCCTGTGAGGTCCATCACTCTGTTGCGTATTGTGATCTTCGTTGATCATGAAACAACCGCCCCCAGGTTTTCGACCAATCCGGTGAAAGAGGTTCGTGAGATGCACAGTGCTTGTCCGCTTAGCTCGTTGGCTCCCGGGGACGCGATTCGACTCGAGACGTCTCCGCCGATTGCCGTATTCCACACCGAAGAGGGCGAACTCTTTGCCCTCGACGACACCTGCACGCACCAAGACGCTTCCCTCGCCGACGGCTGGGTGGAGGACTGCTGGGTGGAGTGCCCCCTCCATGCTTCAAAGTTCAATCTCCGCACGGGAGCCGCCGATGCGCCTCCGGCCAAGCTGCCCGTCAGGGTCCACGAAGTCCTGGTAGTGGACGGCCAGATCATGGTCAAGGAATCCGAGGACGAGCCCAATCTGCCGCCCGGGTTGACCGTCGACGGCCACGTCTAGCTTCCGGCGAGCCCCAAACCTCCATACGACTTACCTCAGGAGCAACACGCATGTCCACATCACCCCGCGTCGTCATTATCGGAGCCGGCATCGTCGGCGCCAATCTTGCGGATGAGCTGTCCACCCGCGGCTGGACCAATATCACCGTGGTCGAGCAGGGCCCGTTGAAGTTGGCGGGTGGATCAACCTCGCACGCCCCCGGCCTCGTGTTCCAGACCAACGCCTCCAAGGCCATGACCGAATTCGCGTCCTACACCGTGGACAAGCTGCTCTCCCTCAGCGATTCCGGCGTCTCCTGCTTCAACCAGGTGGGCGGTCTCGAGGTGGCCACCACGCCAGGGCGCCTGGAGGACCTCAAGCGCAAGCTGGGCTATGCGGCGTCGTGGGGTGTGGAAGGCCGGCTCATCGATCCGGACGAGTGCGCCAAGCACTACCCGCTGCTCGATCAGGAGAAAGTACTCGGCGGACTCTACGTCCCCTCCGACGGCCTGGCGTCCGCAGCCCGCGCCGTCGGCCTGCTCATCGCCAAGGCGAGCGCCGCAGGCGTCACGTTCCGCGGTTCCACTCCCGTCACCGGCATTGAACAGACAGGCGGCAAAGTCACGGGGGTCGAAACGCCCGGCGGTGTGATCCCTGCAGACATCGTAGTTTCCTGCGCCGGGTTCTGGGGACCCAAGATCGGCGCGATGGTGGGCATGTCCGTGCCACTCCTCCCGCTGGCCCACCAATACGTCAAGACCACGTCCGTACCGGAGCTCGTGGGCCGGAACGATGCCTCGCGGCTGCTTGATCCCGCCAACGGCGCGTGGATGCCCATCCTTCGCCACCAGGACAAAGACCTCTACTACCGCGAGCACGGGGACCGGATGGGCATTGGCTCCTACGCCCACAAGCCCATGCCCGTGGACCTCCGGGAGCTGCCCGAGGTTGCTGCGGCGGACATGTCCGAGCACCGGATGCCGTCCCGACTGGCGTTTACCGAAGAGGACTTCCTGCCGAGTTGGGAGGACTCCAAGGAACTCCTTCCGGCACTTGCCGGCGCGGGGATTGCGGATGGCTTCAACGGCATCTTCTCCTTCACCCCGGACGGCGGTCCCCTGGTGGGCGAGTCCAAGGAGGTTGAGGGGTTCTTCGTTGCCGAGGCCGTGTGGGTGACGCACTCCGCCGGCGTGGCCAGGGCAGTGGCCGAGCTCTTGATCGAGGGCCAATCCCGGATTCCGCTCCACGAATGCGAAGTCTCCCGCTTCGAAGAGATCCAGACCGCGGAGAGCTACGTCAGCGAAACCTCCCAGCAGAACTTCGTAGAGATCTACGATGTCCTGCACCCGCTACAGCCACGCGTCTCGCCCCGCGAACTGCGCGTGAGCCCATTCAATGCCCGGCAGAAGGAGCTCGGGGCGTTCTTCCTCGAAGCCCAGGGTTGGGAGCGCCCGCACTGGTTCGAGGCAAACCGCGGCTTGCTGGAGGTGCTCCCGGAAGAATGGCGCGCACCTGAACGCGAACCGTGGGCCGCCATGTTCCACTCCCCCATTTCCGCGGCCGAAGCGTGGAAGACGCGCACCGCCGTCGCGCTCTATGACATGACGCCGCTCAAGCGGCTGGAGGTTTCCGGCCCGGGCGCCGAAGCCCTCTTGCAGCGCCTCAGCGCCGGGAAGGTCGACAAGAAGCCGGGTGCGGTGACCTACTGCCTGCTCCTCAACGGCGACGGCGGCATCCGCAGCGACATCACGGTGGCTCGCCTCGACGAAACCACCTTCCAAGTCGGAGCCAACGGCAACATCGACTTCGCCTACTTCACTACCGAAGCCCGCAAGCAGACCGCCGAGGACGTCACGCAGTGGGTCCAGGTCCGGGACATCACCGGTTCCACGTGTTGCGTGGGCCTTTGGGGGCCGCTGGCCCGCGAGGTCATCGCCAAGGTGAGCGGCGACGATTTCAGCAACGACGGATTGAAGTACTTCCGCACCAAGAAAGTCCGGATCGGCGGGATCCCTGTCACCGCGATGCGGCTGTCCTACGTAGGCGAGTTGGGCTGGGAGCTGTATACGACGGCGGAAAACGGCCAAAGGCTCTGGGACCTTTTGTTCGAGGCCGGCCAGGAGCACGGCATCATCGCGGCCGGCCGCGGTGCGTTCAACAGCCTCCGCCTCGAGAAGGGCTACCGGCTATGGGGCACCGACATGACCCCCGAGCACGAGCCCTTCCAATCGGGCCTTGGCTTCTCCGTCGGCAAGGACAAGGAAGGATACATCGGCGCCGAGGCCCTCAAAGCCCGCCGCGAACTGCCCATCAACCGCCGCTTGCGTTGCCTAACGGTCGACGACGGCACGTCCGTGGTGTTGGGCAAGGAACCTGTCTATTTCAAGGGAGAGCCCGCCGGCTACGTCACAAGCGCCGCCTACGGCTACACCGTCCGGAAGCCCATCGCCTACGCTTGGCTGCCCGCCGAAGCGGGCGAGGGTGACGCCGTCGAGATCGAATACTTCGGGAAGCGGATCCCGGCCACCATCTCTGCCGATCCGCTCGTGGATCCAACCATGGAAAAGCTACGGGGCTGACGCCCCTCCTGGCTACTCGACACAGCAATGGGGATCACTTCAAAGGAGTTCAACTAATGGCCAACGAAAAGTTTGACTACGTCATCGTGGGTGGGGGCAGCGCCGGATCGGTGCTGGCAGACAGGCTCAGCGCGGACCCCTCCAAGACCGTCCTGGTCCTGGAGGCTGGCCGCAGCGACTACCCCTGGGACCTGTTCATCCAGATGCCCGCGGCGCTCACCTTCCCCAGCGGGAACAGGTTCTACGACTGGCGGTACCAATCCGACCCCGAGCCGCACATGCACGGACGCCGGATCGCCCACACCCGCGGCAAGGTCCTGGGCGGCTCAAGTTCCATCAACGGGATGATCTTCCAGCGCGGCAACCCCTTGGACTACGAACGCTGGGGAGCCGACGCCGGGATGGAGACCTGGGACTTCGCACACTGCCTCCCCTACTTCAACCGCATGGAGACCGCGCTCGCCGCGGAACCCGACGATGAACTGCGCGGACACGACGGACCGCTGGTCCTTGAACGCGGTCCGGCGCGCAATCCCCTCTTCCAAGCCTTCTTCCGCGCGGCCCAACAAGCCGGATTCGCACGGACCAACGATGTCAACGGGTACCGGCAGGAGGGCTTCGGTCCCTTCGACCGCAATGTCCACAAGGGCCAGCGGCTCTCCGCCTCGCGTGCCTACTTGCGGCCGCACCTCAACCGGCCGAACCTCACGGTCAGGACCCGGGCCCTCGTCTCGAAAATCAACTTCGACGGCATTGGAACGTCCGATGTCAGGGCCACGGGCGTCAGCTATCGACGCAACGGCAAACAGCACAGCGTGGATGCCCAGGAAGTCGTCCTGTGCGGAGGGGCCATCAACACCCCGCAGCTCCTGCAGTTGTCCGGCGTCGGGGACTCCACGCACCTCAAGTCCCTCGGCATCAAGCCAGTAATCGACCTGCCCGGCGTCGGCGAAAACCTGCAGGACCACCTGGAGGTCTACATCCAGCACGCCTGCACCCAGCCGGTGTCCATGCAGCCGAGCCTGAGCCTGTGGCGCTATCCATGGATCGGCCTGCAGTGGCTGTTCGGGCGCAAGGGACCAGCGGCCACCAACCACTTCGAAGGCGGCGGCTTTGTGCGGTCCAACGAAGACGTGGCCTACCCCAACCTCATGTTCCACTTCCTGCCTGTTGCCGTCCGTTATGACGGCCAAAAGGCCGACGCCAAGCATGGCTACCAAGTGCACATCGGGCCCATGTACTCCGATGCGCGCGGCAGCCTGAAGATCACTTCCACGGACCCGACCGCCCACCCGTCCATGAAATTCAACTACCTTTCCACGGAGCAGGACCGGCGCGAGTGGGTCGAAGCCATCCGGATTTCCCGGCAGATCCTGGAGCAGTCGGCCATGGCGCCTTTCGATGGCGGTGAGCTCTCACCCGGTCCGTCCGTCCAGACAGACGAGGAAATCCTCGACTGGGTAGCCCGCGACGCCGAAACCGCCCTGCACCCGTCCTGCACCGCAAAGATGGGTCCGGCGACCGATCCCATGGCCGTGGTGGACCCGCTCAGCATGAGGGTGCACGGCACCTCAGGCCTGCGGGTGGCTGACGCTTCGGCAATGCCCTACGTGACCAACGGCAACATCTACGCGCCGGTCATGATGCTGGCCGAGAAAGCTGCGGACTTGATCCAGGGCCGCGAACCCCTCGCTCCGATCGCCGCCGAGTTCTACCGGCACGGCAGCAGCCCGGTTCCGGACAACCTGGAAAGCCTGGACGGCCAGCCCCAGGTCACTCCGGCAAGGAACCAAGGAGCGGCATGAACAGCCCACAACTTTCCCAGACCCACACGGTGCGCGGCAGCTACGTTGACGGCGGCTGGCGGCAGTCCGCCGGAGGAATCCGCAGCATCAACTGCCCGGCGGACGGTACGCACGTTGCCGACGTCGCAGAGTGCACGGCGGCTGATGCCGAGGCAGCGGTGGCTAGCGCCCGTACGGCGTTCGACGACGGCCTCTGGCCGCGCACTCCGGAACTGGAACGCGGCGCGATCCTGCTCCGCGTGGCCGGGCTGCTGCAGCGGGACAAGGCCGCATACGCCGCGGCCGAAGCCCTCGACACCGGCAAGCGCCTGGTCGAAGCCGAATACGACATCGACGACGTCATCGCCTGCTTCCGCTACTACGGCAGCGTGGCAGGCACGGACGCGGGCCGCGTGATCGATACCGGCCGGCCTGGCGCCATCAGTCGGGTCGTCCATGCACCCGTGGGCGTCTGCGGCCTCATCACGCCGTGGAACTATCCGCTCCTCCAGGCTTCGTGGAAAGTTGCACCGGCGCTGTTGGCCGGGAACACTTTTGTCCTCAAGCCCAGTGAGTTGACGCCTTCGACGTCCATCCTCCTCATGGACACCCTGCGGGAAGCAGGCGTGCCCGACGGCGTCGCGAACCTCGTGACGGGAACGGGACCGGAGGTCGGGGCTGTGCTCAGTTCGGATCCGCGGGTCGATCTGGTCTCCTTCACGGGCGGGCTGGAAACCGGCAAGCGGATCATGGTGGCCGCGGCGGAGACGGTCAAGCGCGTGGCCCTCGAACTCGGAGGCAAGAACCCGAATGTGGTCTTTGCCGACGCTGACCGGGAGGCCGCGATCGACAACGCCTTGACTGCCGTCTTCCTGAACTCGGGCCAGGTCTGCTCGGCCGGGGCGCGGCTCATTGTCGAAGAGTCCATTCACGAGGAGTTTGTGGCCGAAGTGGTACGCCGTGCACGCCAGATCCGGCTGGGCGGCCCCTTCGACCAAGAGGCCCAGACCGGCCCGCTGATCTCCACGGCCCACCGGGACAAGGTCCATGCCTACGTGCAGGCCGGAGTTGCGGAGGGCGCGCGGCTGCTGTGCGGGGGCTTCATTCCGGACACCCCGGAACTGGGCCGTGGCAGTTTCTACCCGCCCACCGTGTTGGACGGGTGCAAGACCTCGATGCGCGTGGTCCAGGAGGAATCCTTTGGCCCCGTCATGACGGTGGAAACGTTCACCACCGAGGAAGAGGCCGTCCGGCTGGCGAACGACACCGTCTACGGACTGGCCGGTGCCGTGTGGACGGCAGACGCCTCGAAGGCCCAGCGGGTCTCCGAAGCGCTGCGTCACGGGACGGTCTGGATCAACGACTACCACCCGTACGTTCCGCAAGCCGAATGGGGCGGCTTTGGACAGTCAGGCAATGGCCGCGAATTGGGGCTCGCTGGCTTGGCCGAATACCGAGAAACAAAACACATCTGGCAAAACATCAGCCCCGGGCCCAGCCACTGGTTCGAGCCGCCGCAGGCAGGAGTACAGCAATGAGCAGTCCTGACATATCAGTGCGCAACCTCTGGAAGGTCTTCGGACCCGGAGGTGAAAAGATCCCTAAGAATCCGGAACTATCGAGCTTGAGCTCAGGCGAATTGCTTGAACGCACCGGCTGCAATGCTGCCGTGCGGGACATGAACTTCGACGTCGCCAAGGGCGAGGTGTTCGTCGTCATGGGCCTGTCCGGATCAGGAAAGTCCACCCTGATCCGGTGCCTCACCCGGCTGATCGAACCGACGTCGGGTTCCGTCCTGGTCGACGGAAAAGACGTGTTGGACGCGGGAACCACCGAACTTCGGGAACTGCGCCGGAGGAAGATGTCCATGGTCTTCCAGCACTTCGGCCTCCTCCCGCACCGCACCGTGCTGGACAACGTCTCCTACGGATTGCAGATCCGTGGGGCGTCAAAAAATGAGCGTTACGCCAAATCCCGCGAAATCATCGAACTGGTAGGCCTCAAGGGCTACGAGCAGCATTTCCCCGATCAGCTTTCCGGCGGAATGCAGCAGCGTGTTGGGCTTGGCCGCGCCTTGGCGGGCGATCCGGACACCATCCTCTTCGACGAGCCGTTCTCGGCCCTGGACCCGCTCATCCGGCGCGATATGCAGGCGGAAGTCATCCGGCTGCACAAAGAGATGGGCAAGACGATGGTGTTCGTTACCCACGACCTATCCGAAGCGCTCAAACTCGGGGACCGCATCCTGATCATGCGGAACGGCGAGACAGTCCAGTGCGGCACCGGCGATGACCTTGTCGGATCGCCAGCGGACAAGTACATTGCCGACTTCGTCTCCGAAGTACCCCGCGCGGATGTCCTGACGCTCAAATGGATCACTGATCCGGTAGCTTTGGGCACTCCCGGGGATGCTCCCGTCCTGAGCGCCGGCACGATCATCCGCGACGCCATTCCCACCGTCATGAACTCATCGTGTCCCGTGCTCGTGGAAGACTCCGGCAGGATCACCGGCCAGATCGACCGCGACAGCATCTTGTCGGTCATCCGCAGCACGGAAGTAGCGGCATGATGTCCACTCTCGTTCGTGACCGGGCCCCGGTTCAGACCAGCGCCAACGCCCTCCGCCCGCCGCGCAAGCGGCTGAGTCGCCGAGCAGTACTCCTGGGTGCCGCCGGAGTCCTCTGGCTCCTCGGGTTCTTGTTCCTGCACGGCACATCGACCCTCACTCTGCCGGCGTCGGAATTGACTGACCTGCACCGTTCGCTCAACCAATTCAATGCCTGGGTCGCATCGAACCGAGCGGACAATCCCCTTTTCCAGTACGTCTTTACTCCCTTCCGCTCCGCCGTCGATTCAGTCGCAAACCTGTTCACCAGCACTTTTGCCGCCAGCTCTACCGGGCTTCGCCTACCGGAAATCGGCTGGCTGGGAACTGTCGGCCTGCTCAGCTGGATCGCCTTTGCGGTCGGCAATGCCCGGGTGGGATTGCTGACGGCAGCCGCATTCACGTTCTTCGGCCTCCAGGGTCTGTTTACCGAAGCGTCTTACACCTTCGCCCTCGTCCTCACAGCCGTGCTGTTCAGCCTGCTGATCGGCATCCCGCTCGGAGTATTGGCCGGGATCTCGGGCCGGGTTTCCCAAGTGATCACCCCGGTCCTCGACTTCATGCAAATCCTCCCCACGTTCGTCTATCTGGCTCCTTTGGCCCTCATCTTCCTGATCGGCCCTGCCTCCGCGGTCATCGCCACGGTGATCTACGCCGTGCCTCCGCTCATCCGACTGACGGCACACGGAATCCGGAACATCCCGGAGAACACCCGGGAAGCCTCCGACTCCTTGGGCACCACAGGGTTTCAGCGGCTTCTCACCCTGCAACTCCCCTTGGCACGGCGCACCATCGTGATGGGGATCAACCAAAGCACCATGGCTGCTTTGTCCATGGTCACCATCGCGGCGCTGATCGCGGCGCCGGGGCTGGGCCAAGTGGTTGTGCGTGCCTTGCAATCGCTCGACGTCGGGACGGCAGTCAACGCCGGCCTGTCGATCGTCCTCCTGGCCATTGTGCTGGACCGGGTCACCACGGCCGCCAGCCGCCGGGCCGAACCCGGGGCAGCCCGCAAGCGCCGGATATCGCGCAGAGCTAGGTACATCCTGCTCGCTGTCAGCCTCGTCGTTGTCCTTGTCATGGTCCAGCTTTCCCGGACGATGCTCTGGGCCGCAGCCTTTCCGAAGAACCTCAACTTTGGCCCGGACATCGTCAGCGGAGTCGGCGCTGCCAGCGCATGGCTGCAGACAAATCTCTCCCTGTTTACGGTGTCGTTCCGCGAGGCCCTGACCAACGGAATCCTCAACCCGTTCCAATCCCTTCTGACCGACACCCCTTTCTACCTCCTCGTCGCGGTTGTCCTCGTGGCGGCTTACGCACTCGGTGGTTGGAAGCTGGCACTGGTCACCGCCTCATGCCTGGCCGCGATCATTTACCTCGGCCTGTGGAGCGATGCCATGGTCACCCTGGCCAGCACCCTTGTTGCCACGGCCGTGGTCATGGTGCTGGGCATCATCTTCGGTGTGGCGATGGGAAGGTCCAACAAGGTGGACCAGATCATGCGGCCCATGCTGGATGCGGGCCAGACCATGCCTGCCTTCGTCTACTTGGTTCCGTTCCTAGGCCTTTTCGGCGCAACGAGGTTCACGGCCATCGTCGCCGGAATTATCTATGCAGCGCCTGTGGCCATCAAGATCACGGCCGACGGCATCGCAGCGATCTCCCCCACCGTCATGGAGGCTGCGGTATCCAGCGGGTCAACCCCGTGGCAGGTCATCACCAAGGTCCAGCTCCCCATGGCCAGGAAATCCCTGGCCCTCGCCGCAAACCAAGGCTTGATCTACGTCTTGGCCATGGTAGTCGTCGGAGCACTGGTCGGTGCAGGCGGCCTGGGGTACGACGTCGTCGCCGGCTTTGTCCAGAGCTCGCTGTTCGGCAAGGGCCTCGCCGCCGGCCTGGCCATCGTCTTCCTCGGCATCCTGCTGGACCGCATCACCCAAGCTGCGGCAGCCGACCCGGTCCGCAAAATCCGCTCAGCAAAATCGAGCGCGCACTAGTCCTCCCCGTTCACCGCCCCAACAAGGAGACCCCAACCATGAGTAGAACAAGACAGCTTTTGAAACGAACAATTCCCGTCCTTGCCGGAACCGTTACTGCAGCCCTCTTGCTAGCTGGCTGCGGAGGCGCTTCCGTGAACCAAGCGGCAGCCGCAGGCTCCTCGGATACGCCCTGCGGAACCGTCAATGTCGCCCTCAACGCGTGGGTCGGTTACACGGCAAATGCGGCCGTCTACAGCTACGTAGCCCAAAACAAACTCGGTTGCACAGTAGTCCAGAAGGACCTGTCGGAGCAGATCTCCTGGCAGGGCTTTGGTTCCGGTGAAGTCGATGTCATCCTCGAGAACTGGGGTCACGCGGACCTCACGAAGCAGTACATCACGGACCAAAAAGTGGCTGTGGACGCAGGCCCCACGGGCAACGAAGGGCACATCGGCTGGTACGTACCACCATGGATGGTCCAGAAGTACCCGGACATCCTGGACAGCAAGAACCTGAACAAGTACGCCTCACTCTTTGCCACCTCCGAATCAGGCGGCAAAGGCCAGGTCCTGGACGGCGACCCCGCCTTCGTGACCAACGACGAAGCCCTGGTCAAGAACCTTGGGCTCGACTACAAAGTGGTCTTCTCGGGCTCGGAAGCAGCTCTGATCCAGTCGTTCCGTACGGCCGAAAAGAACAAGACACCGCTGCTGGGCTACTTCTACGAACCGCAATGGTTCCTCTCAGAGGTCCCCCTCAAGAAAGTCAGCCTGCCCGCCTACACCCCGGGCTGCGATGCCGACGCCGAGAAGGTCGCCTGTGACTACCCCGATTACAAACTGAACAAAGTGATGGCCAAGAAGTTTGCGGACAGCGGTTCTCCCGCAGCGAAACTGCTCAAGGCCTTCTCGTGGACCAACGCCGACCAGGACTCGGTCGCAACGGATATCCAGGGCGGCATGAAGCCGGACGCCGCCGCCAAGAAATGGGTGGATGCCCACCCCGATGTGGTGGCCGCCTGGCTCAAATAGTCCCTGAACCCCTCTCCCCCCTGAAGCTCCCCGGATCCTTGCGATCCGGGGAGCTTCTTTTGTGCCTTTACCTGGCGGGCCTTGCCCCTTTCGCACCGCTCAACGCAACCATGTTGCAACTAACGCACCCAACTTCCCCCACCCTCCCCCAACTGACTCGCACTTGTTGTCGTTTAGCGCCCTCAAAACGACAACAAGTGCGAGTCAGTTGGGTGGTGAGCGAAGACTCTTGACGGTGACGCGCAACACATCTATTCTGGTGCAACAGCGTTGCGTTGAATGCAACCCCAAAAGTTCTTGGTGGATTCATGAAAAACGAAACATCCTCCGTGGCAGCAATCCAGGGAAACGCCAGTGCCGGATCCAAAGGCGGGTCCGGCGACCTTCCCGATGCGGCAGCCACCCCGGGCGGCCCGTCAAAGCCAACGGCTAGCCACACAGTCAGCAAAGACACCCGCCGCCGCGTTATCACTGCAAGCTTCATCGGCAACTTCGTCGAATGGTTCGACTACGCCGTCTACGGCTACCTTGCCGGGATCATCTCGACCGTCTTCTTCCCCGCATCGGACCGGCAGACCGCACTGCTCGCAACGTTTGGCGTCTTCGCCGTCTCCTTCTTTGTCCGTCCATTGGGCGGATTCATCTGGGGCCACATCGGTGACCGCCTCGGACGCAAACAAGCGCTCTCCCTCTCGATCGTGCTCATGTCCGTGGCTACGTTCTGCATCGCCCTCATCCCCGGCTACAACACCATCGGCGTCATGGCGCCGGTCCTCCTGCTGCTCGTCCGGGTTGTCCAGGGCTTCTCGGCCGCCGGCGAATACGCAGGTGCCTCAGCCTTCCTGGTGGAATACGCGCCGGCCAATCGGCGCGGACTCTATGCCGCCGTCGTACCTGCCAGCACGGCGGCAGGCCTGCTGCTCGGTTCCCTGCTGGCGGCACTGCTCAGCACGGTACTGAGCGCGGAGCAGCTCGGCGAATGGGGCTGGCGATTGCCCTTCCTCCTGGCCGCCCCGATGGGCCTGATTGGCCGCTACATACGTACCAAGCTCGAGGACACCCCGGCCTTCCGAGAAATGGCCGCGAAGGACACCGCGGTCAAGGCTCCGGCCTTCGCGATGTTCAAGACGTACCGCAAGCAGCTGATCATCGCGACGGGCGCGGTGCTGCTCAACGCCGTCGGCTTCTACGTGATCCTCAGCTACATGCCGACGTACCTTTCCGAGGAGCTTCACTTCGGTGCGGCCGAATCGTTCCTGGCCACCACGATTGCCCTCGTCAGCTACATCGGATTCATCTTCCTGACGGGTATCGCCTCGGACAGGTTCGGCCGGAAGCGCATGCTCATCACAGCGTCCGTGCTGTTCGTGGTGCTGACCGTTCCCGCGTTCATGCTCCTCGACACCGGCAACTTCCTGGTCATTGTCCTGGTCCAGATCCTGCTGGGCGCCATGCTCACGCTCAACGACGGCACCCTGCCCAGCTTCCTTGCCGAGCTCTTCCCCACGAGGGTCCGCTACAGCGGCTTCGCCGTCAGCTTCAATCTCTCCAACGCCCTGTTCGGCGGCACCGCCCCGTTCATGGCAACACTCCTCATCGGTCTGACCCGCAACCAGCTGGCCCCCGGCTGGTACCTCGTGGCAGCCTCCATAATTTCCCTCATCGCGGTCCTCTTCGCCGTAGAGACTTCCAAGAAGCCCCTGCAGCAGGACTGAAAACAACCCACCCATTGAAAGGAACACCACCCATGACCATCACCGAGAATGAAGCCGTCAGCGATGTCGCCAAGCTTGAACGCCTCAAGGTCCTCAACAACGGAGAGAAAGTCTCCCTGACGTTCTCCGACACAGAGTTTGAACGACGCCTCGCGGGTCTTCGCCGGATCATGGCCGAGAAGGATCTGGACGCCGTTGTCCTGACCAGCTACCACTCCATCAAGTACTACTCCGACTTCCTGTTCACCTACTTCGGCCGTTCCTACGCCATGGTGGTCACGGCCGAGGACACCGTCACCGTTACCGCCAACATCGACGCCGGAATGCCGTGGCGCCGCAGCTACGGGGACAACCTTGTCTACACCGACTGGCGCCGGGACAACTACATCTTCGGCATCCAGGAAGTGCTGCGAACCCGCGGGATCACCGTCCGTCGTCTGGGTGTTGAGGACGATTCCCTTCCGCTGGACAACCGCAACAAGATCCAAGCCGCCTTCTCCGGCGCGACGCTTGTGGATGTGGCCCAGGCCGCGATGCGCCAGCGCATGATCAAGTCTGCCGAAGAGATCGAGGTCATCAAGCACGGCGCCCGGATCGGCGACCTCGGCGGCGAGGCCATCCGCAACGACATCACTGCAGGGATCACTGAGTACGAGGTCGCCCTGATCGGCACCGAAGCCATGGTCCACGAGATAGCCCGGACGTTCCCGGACTCCGAGATCCGCGATACCTGGGTGTGGTTCCAGTCCGGCATCAACACCGACGGCGCCCACAACTGGGCAACCACCCGCAAGATCCAGGAACACGACATCCTGTCACTGAACTGCTTCCCCATGACCTCGGGCTACTACACGGCCCTGGAGCGGACACTGTTCTACGGCGAACCCGATGCCCGCTCCCTGGAGCTGTGGAACATCAACGTGGAGGTCCACAAGCGCGGACTGGAACTCATCAAGCCCGGGGCAGTCTGCAAGGACATCGCGGCTGAGCTGAACGAGATCTATGTTGCGCATGGACTGCTCGCCAACCGCACCTTTGGCTACGGACACTCCTTCGGCGTCCTCTCCCACTACTACGGACGTGAAGCCGGACTGGAGCTGCGCGAAGACATCGACACGGTCCTGGAGCCAGGAATGGTGGTCTCCATGGAGCCGATGATCACGGTCCTCGATGGCCAGGCGGGTGCCGGCGGGTACCGGGAACACGACATCCTGGTGGTCGGTGAAGACGGTGCCGAGAACATCACCAAATTCCCCTTCGGCCCGGAATACAACATCATCGGCGCCTAGCACCCACCTCCAATGGACATGCCCTGTCTTGCGCCCGAGCAATGGACATATGACTCATATGCTCATTGCTGTAGGCCAAGGCTGGGCATGTCCCCATTAAAAGAGCCATATAGTGACCATCATGACCCCAGCAGAACCGCGTGCAGAACGGCGTGCAGAACCGCGTACAACCATCAGCGACACCCCGGCCAACGGCGATTCCAAAGGCGCTTCGGTACTCGAGAACGCCATTGCCGTGCTCCGCAGCTTCACCGCCGAGGAACCCTTGCTGGGAGTCACCGAGATCGCCGGCAGGATCGGCTTGCACAAGAGCACCGTGTCCCGGATCCTGGCGACCTTCGAACAAGAACACCTGGTGGAACGCGACCCCGAGTCCCGCCGCTTCCGGCTCGGCCTGGGGATGATCGCCCTTGCCGGCCCGCTCCTCGCCGAACTCGAGGAGCGCCGGGTGGCCTATCCCGTCCTGCGCGAACTGAGCGAACGGACCGGCGAGACGAGCGCGCTCATGGTGTGGAACGGGAGCGAATCCATGTGCGTGGAGCAAATCGCCAGCCGGCACCAGGTCAAGCACCTCGCACCGTTGGGTGCCCGCTACAACGAGGCGCTCAGCTCTTCGGTACAGGTCTTCCTTGCCGCCGAAGACGCCGACCGTGTCCGCAAGCTCCTCCGCAGCGGCTCCATTACATTGCCCGGTCTCGACGAGGAAGCAATCGAGGCCTACCTGCTTCGGCTGCAGGAGTCCGTGACCCGGGGCTGGGCCTTCAATTTCGGCGAAACGTCCATCGAAGAAGTCGGCGTCGCATCGCCCGTCTTTGACCACCGCGGAGACATCGTTGCCTCCGTCCTGATCCCGGCGCCGAAGTTCCGGGTCTCGCAGGACACGCTCGCCAGCCTCGGCGAGGCATGCCAAGCCGCAGCCCGCAAAATCACCACGCGCCTGGGCGGCCGCGCCCCGCACTAACTCCCAAGTAGTCCCCACCGCGACCCTCGCCTCGCAAGTCCCCACGGCCAGGGAACCCTGGCGGTGTGGGCCCACGCAGTTGTCGTTTTGAGCCGCCATAAGGACAACAAATGCGAGTCAGTTGGGCCGGCCGGGCGGAACCCACGCAGTTAGCCCGCGACGACGGCGAGCGCTTCCTCGACGCTGTCCACCAGGAAGATCCGGCCCTCCATCACTTTCCCGGCAGCAAGGCTCTGCAACATGGGCCACGCGGGATACTTGTGCTCCCAGTGGTCGCGCCCCACGAGCACCATGGGCGTGACGGTTTCCGGGGCGCCGTAGAAGTTCTCGCACGCGTCCTGGAAGATTTCCTGCACAGTGCCGGCTGAGCCCGGGAGGAACACGATCCCGCCGTTGCACAGTTCCAGCAGGATCGCTTCGCGCATGGAGTTGGCGAAGTACTTGGCGATGTGGGTGGCGAAGAGGTTGGGTGGCTCGTGCCCGTAAAACCAGGTGGGGATGCCCAGCGACGTCGTTCCGCGCGGATGGTGCCCGACGACGGCGGCCGCCGCCCGCGCCCAGGCCGTCACCGAGGGGCGGAAACCCGGCACCGCCGCGAGCGATTTCAGCGCGACGGCGAAGTCGGCGTCGGGCAGGCCGCTCAAGTAGGCGCCGAAATTGGCGGCTTCCATGGCGCCCGGGCCTCCCCCGGTGGCCACCGTGAAGCCGGACAAGGCCAAGAGCCGTCCCAGGCGCGCGGCGTCATCGAAGTCCGTGGTTCCGCGTTGGGCGACATGCCCGCCCATGACTCCCACGATCTTGTTCCCTGCGAAATCCCCATTGCCCAGGAGCTCGTCCAGGGCGTCCCCGATGGCGTGGTCGTGCAGCGCGGCGGCGAGGGTGGCGTCCAAGCTGGTCCGTTGCCCCGGCATGATGCTCCAGTGGTAGACCTGGGCGTCCAGGGTGGCTTCGTACTCCGTCGAGTCGATGTCCTCGTACAGTTCGGCGGCGCTGTAGAGGCTGCCCCGGTACGGGTTGAACGGTACTCCGCGCAGCTTGGGAAAGATGAGTGCGCCGCGGCTGCGCAGCGAGTCCTCGACCCCGTCATCAAAGGTGCAGCCCAGAAAGATGGCGCCTTGCGGATCCATCCGCTGCAGGTCCGCCCGTCGACCTCGCAGGTCCAGCGACTGGGCGTGCCATCCGTGCATCGTCACGGCACCGGAGCTCAGAAGCCTGTCGAAATGGGCCACGCTCTCAATGTCGAGCGTGCGGGGACTGGGAGTCAGGGCGCGGGACGGATTCATGGCATCAGCGTAAGCCCGCGGTTCCCGTTGCGCAGGAGTCGCCCGGCCAGTGCATCATGGAGCATGCAGACTTCCGAACAGCAGAGCAGCGTCCGGCCCCGGATCGGTATTCCCGTCCGCCTCAGCAGCTCCGAAGACGCGGATGCCCGCGTGGGAGAGGCGAATGAACTCTTCGACTTCATCGTCGAACTGGTGCGCGACGCCGGCGCGGAGCCCGTACTGCTGGACGCCTCCTTCACCGACGAAGCCGGCCAGCTGGCCGCCGAGCTCCGTTCCCTCAACGGGGTCCTGCTGCCCGGCGGCGGTGACCTGGATCCGCGACTCTACGGCGAAGAAGCGACTGAAGCCTGCTACGACGTCAACCCTGACCAGGATCGATTGGACCTGGCGGTCGCCCGTGGATCGCTCGACGCCGGTTTACCCACCCTCGGCATCTGCCGCGGCCACCAGCTCCTCAACGTGGTCTACGGCGGGACGCTCATCCAGGACATGCATCCCTCACTGGTGGAGCATAACGGCCTGACCCCGGCGGAAGGTGAGCTAAGTGCCTGGGCGTGGCACGACGTCGAACTTTCACCGCATTCAAAGGTCGCTCGCCTCCATGGCTCACGGAACTCGGTGCGGATTGCTTCGGGACATCACCAAGCCGTGGCGCGGGTAGGCGATGGCTTGGTGGTCACGGCGGTCGCGGAGGACGGGACCGTGGAGGCCCTCGAGGACCCGCAGCGCTGGGTGGCATCCGTGCAATGGCATCCCGAGGCCTCGCAGCTGCCCGACGAGGAACGGCTCGCCCCGTTCAAGGCTTTCGTGGAAGTCTGCAGGACGCTGCGTCCCGTGGGGTGATGGAGACGGCAGCCTCCGCCCGCCAGAATCAATTTCCCGCGCCCGTGAACCTGACGGCTCCGGAATTCGTCTCATCAATGTGGCAAGCACGTTCTCGCCACCGGACACGAGGAGCGGGGAACGAATCATGAGGAACAACGCCAAGGCCTTGATGGCCGTCGTAGGAGCGGCCGCCCTGATCGGCGTGAACGGTTGCGGAGCGTCCGGAACCGGCTATCAGGGCGCGTCTTCGAGCCCGCCTTCCGCCGCGTCGTCGACTGCTCCGCCGTCCGGGACCTCCCAATCGCTCACCATCACCATCAAGGACTTCGGCTATCAAGGACCCGTCTCGGTCAGCCCTGGCGGCAAAATCACCGTCAGGAACGAGGACGCCCAGGCCCACACTGTCACCTCGGACGACGGAAAGGCCTTCGACGCCGCCGTCGACGGCGGGGGCGGGACAGCCCAGTTCACCGCGCCCACCACGCCGGGCAGCTACCCCTACCACTGCGCCTACCACTCCAACATGCACGGAACGCTGGTCGTGAAGTGAGCGTGCGTGAAATGAGGACCCTGAAATGAGCACTCGTGAAGCGGCCCGCCGCAAGCCGATGAGCCGCAGGCCCAAGGACATCCTGTTGCGACTGCTTGTGGCGGCAGCCCTGGTCATCGACGCTCTGGTGCACTTCGATCTCGCCTCCGGCTACCAATTGGGTGCCCCCGGCGGAATCGGGGAAGGCAATCTGTTCCGCCTTGAGGGCGCGGTCGCAATTCTCGTCGCCCTGTATGTCCTGGTCCGCGGCAGTCGGCCAGCCTACGCCGCCGCGGTGGTCGTCGCTGGAAGCGCCTTCATAGCGGTCCTCCTCTACCGCTATGTCGACATACCTGCCATCGGTCCGCTCCCGTCCATGTACGAGCCCGTATGGTTTTTCGAGAAGACCCTCAGCGCAGTCGCCGAGGGACTGGGCGCCGTGCTTGCCGCCGTCGGCTACGTCCGTCAACGCAGCAGCGCCCGACGCCGCCGCTGAGGGCGCGAGGTCTGGTCCTGATGTCTGGACATGCCCAAAACAAGGGACCTGAAACGGCACAATAAACGTGCCTCCGGCACCCTTGACCCGCGCAATGCTCCTGCTATCATCAGTAAAGCAGTATGTCCTATCAAGCGAACATGAGCGGACATGCTTGTGACTTCCGGGACAGTCCCGGAATGCGAGGGAGCATGCAATGGCGAATCAACTTGGCCTCACTATCGACCGTTCTTCCCCTGTGCCTTTGTACCACCAGGTGGTCCAGGGCATCGAGGCCGCCATCCACAGCGGAGTCCTGGAGCCCGGCAGCCGCTTGGACAACGAGATAGACCTCGCCGCCCAGCTCAACCTGTCGCGGCCTACCATGCGCAAGGCCATGGACGAACTTGTCCGCTCGGGCCTGTTGGTCCGCAAGCGCGGCGTCGGCACGCAGGTGGTGTCAAGCCAGGTCCGCCGGCCCCTGGAACTCTCCAGCCTCTACGACGACCTGACCAACAACGGCAAGAAGCCAACAACGCAGGTCCTCAGCTTCTCGCACATGGAGGCCGACGCCGCCACGCTGACAGCCCTCCAGCTTCCGGCCGGCTCCAAGGTCTACCACTTCACCCGCCTCCGCAAAGTGGGCGGCAAGCCGCTGGCGCTCATGGAGAACTGGGTCCGCGACGACATCGCGACTATGGACGAGGCCATGCTCGCCGAGGAAGGCCTCTACGCCATCCTCCGCCGCGGCGGCGTCAACTTCCGCCTCGCTTCGCAGCGGATCGGCGCCATGATCGCCAACGACTACCAGGCGCCGCTCTTGGAGGCGGAAGTCGGCTCGGCTTTGGTCACCATGGAACGCACCGCCGTCGACGACACCGGACGCATGGTGGAGACCGGCCACCACGTCTACCGGGCCGATTCCTACAGCTTTGAAATGACACTCGTACAGCGCTAACGCAAGGACATAACTTCATGGCCAACTGGGTCTATCCACTGGGAACCGCCAACGACGGCGATTGGGACATCTCGCTCGGAACCTCCGATTCAGCCTTGACTGTGGACGGTTGGGCCCACACCGGGCTCAAGGTCGCCACGCTCGCCGCGGGCGCCGCCGTCGAGCTCCCCGCCGCAGCTGAAGAGCGGATCATTGTGCCGCTCAACGGCGCCTTTACGGTGACGGTCGACGACGTCGAGTATCCCCTTGCGGGGCGGGCGTCGGTTTTCCATGGCCCTAGCGATGTCCTGTATTCCGGCACGAACGCTGCCGTCACCATCAGTTCGCCCGACGGCGGCCGCGTCGCCGTCGCGACCGCCCCCGCCAACGCCTCGTACCCCACCAGGCTCGTGACCGCCGCGGAAACCCCGGTGGAGTTGCGTGGAGCAGGCAACTGTTCGCGCCAGGTCCACAACTTCGGCACCCCAGCCGCCCTCGAGGCGGACCGATTCATCGTCTGCGAAGTGCTGACCCCCGCGGGCAACTGGTCTTCCTATCCCCCGCACAAGCATGACGAGGAAAAGGACGGCGAAACGCAACTCGAGGAGATCTACTACTTCGAGACCCGCGTTGCGGATGGCTCCGGCGCCCCCGCAGATGCAGACGCGATCGGCTACCAGCGCGTCTACGCCTCCGATGAGCGCCCGATCGACGTGGCCGCGGAGGTCCGCACGGGCGACGTCGTTCTTGTTCCCTACGGCTGGCACGGCCCTGCCATGGCAGCTCCCGGCTATGACTTGTACTACCTGAACGTCATGGCCGGCCCGGGACCCGTGCGCGAATGGCTCATCAGCGACGACCCCCACCACGGGTGGGTGCGGCAGGGCTGGGACGGACAAGACATCGACCCCCGATTGCCGTTCGGCGCCTAAGGAGTCCGCACACCCAATCCCCACCGCCACCCTCGCCTCGCAAGTCCCCGCCGGCTCCCAACCTTCGCAAGCTCAGGCTGGGGCCCTCGCCGGCAGGGCCCCACGGCCAGGGAACCCTGGCGGCGTGGGCCCAAGCAGTTGTTGTCGTTATGAGCCGTCAAAACGACAACAACTGCTAGTTAGTTGGGGCCTGTGATCGCCTAACAGGCTTAGGCCGTCACCAGCGCCACCCTGACCGGGACCCCGCTTGCCAGCGACTCCTGCGCGGCATCCGCCACCCGGGAAGCTGCGACGGCGTCCTCCGGGGTGCACGGGTTGTCCCGTTGGCCCAGGACCAGCTCAACGAAGGCCGCCATTTCCGAGCGATAGGCCTGGTCGAAGCGTTCGGCGAAGGTCTTGTGGGGTTCTCCGGACGGGAAGGCGATCCCGGCCTCGGCTGACTCCATGGCTGTCTTGTCGTCCAGGCCAACCATGAGGGAACGCTTGGAGCCCTGGATTTCGAGGCGGACGTCATGCCCTGCGCCGTTGTAACGGGTGGCCGAGACTGTGCCAACCGTCCCGTCGTCGAACGTGATCAGAGCCAAGGCGGTGTCCACATCGCCCACTTCTCCGATGGCGGGATCACCATTGTTGGAACCTTTGGCATAGACCTCCACGATCTCGCGGCCGGTCAGCCAGCGCAGGATGTCGAAGTCGTGGACCGAGCAATCACGGAACAGCCCGCCGGACGTTGCCAGGAACTCCACGGGCGGCGGAGCCATATCGCAGGTCACGGCGCGGAGCGAGTGGATCCAGCCGAGCTCCCCCGCTTGGTACGCGCGCCTCGCTTCAAGGTAGCCGGCATCGAAGCGACGCTGGTGGCCGATCTGCACCACGCCGTCGTTGGCACGGATATGTTCCAGGACAGGCAGCGAATCGGCCACATTCATGGCCACGGGCTTCTCGCAGAACACCGGGATACCGGCATCCACTCCCGCGCGGATCAGTTCAGGGTGCGTGCCCGTTCCGGTCGCGATCACCAAGCCATCCACTCCGGAGGCGATCAAGGCCTCTACCGACGGCAGGAACTCGGCGCCGAGACCGGCCGCCACCTTGCGGGCGTGTTCTGCGGCCACATCCGTGAGCCGCAACTCCACATTGATGCCCTGCCCATTCAGTTCCCCGTTGAGGGCGGCGATGTTGCCCGCATGCATCACGCCGATCCGCCCTACTCCAACCAGCCCGAGAACGACGTCCTTCATAGTGCTACCTCCGTTGAAAAAGCTGAGCTGTTCCGGGACTCCGCGACGCTAGGCGTGAACGCCCGGCGGAACGCCTCAAGCGCCTCCAGGTCGTCGCCGCTGGCCCATGCCTCCATGCCGACGGTGCCTTCGTAGCCCGCAGCGACGAGCGCCCGGGCCACAGCCACGTAGTTGATTTCGCCGGTGCCGGGCTCGCAGCGCCCAGGGACATCCGCCACCTGGATCTCGCCGATGTGCGGCAAGGCGGTGCGGACCAGTTCAATGAGGTTCCCCTCCCCCAGCTGTGCGTGGTACAGGTCCAGCATCATCTTCACGTTGGGATGTCCGGCCGCCTCCACAAGCGCGAGGGTGTCCTTGGCCCGGGCCAGCGGAATTCCGGGGTGGTCCAGCACGGTGTTGAGGTTTTCGAGGCAAAACGTCAGTCCGTGCTTTTCCCCGAGCGCGCCAAGTCGCTCCAGGGTCCGGGCACCCGTGATCCACATGCTGCCGTTGGAGCGGTAGACGGGACGGGCCGCTTTGCCGTCGATCAGCTCCGCCGAGTGCACCACCATGCGGCTGACGCCGAGCTCCAAGGCCGTCGGAATCAGCGTCTCCGCCGTCCTCACCACGTCCTCGGCGGTGTCAGCGTCAACCAGGCTCCCGGAGGTGTACCCGGTCATGGAGGAAAAGACCGCGCCGCTCGCCTTGAGCGCCGCAATGTCCTTGTTCCTCGAGTCCCAGAGTTCGACGTCGAATCCGGCCTCATGGATCCGACGTACCCGTTCGGTGAACGGCAACTCCGTGAAGACCATCTCGGCGCAAACTGCCAGCCGCATCAGACACCCGCCTTGCTGTTGCTCGAAACAGCCGTAACGGCCACCGGTCCGCCTTGCTGGACCGACTCGATGCAGGCCAAAGCCATCGCCAGGGCGCGCCGCGCGTCAGCGGCTCCCGGGGTGAGGGTGAAAGCGCCCGACGGCGGTTGCGCGCCGTCGCGGCGCGCGCGGACTGCCGCCGCGAAGTCCACAAGTTCTTCGGTATAGGCATCCCGGAACAGTTCCACGTTGAGCCTCGGAGTCTCCGCGGAGAGGCCCTCTGCGGTGTACCTCAGGGCAGCCGTTTCAGTATGCCGTCCAGCCTGCACCATGCCCTTGGAGCCGAAGACTTCGCCCCTGACGTCGTAGCCGTAAAGCGCGCTGAAGTTGGCCTCGGCCACTGCCAGTGCCCCATTGCTGTAGCGGATGGTGACCACGGCGGTGTCCAGGAATCCTTGATCACGCAGGCTCGGTTCCACCAGGGCGTCCGCGACGGCGTAGACCTCCACCGGCTCGGCCCCTTCGTTGAACCAGTTCAGGGTGTCGAAGTCGTGAATGAGGGTTTCCAGGAAAATCGTCCAGGCCGGAATCCTGGCTGCATGTCCGATGCTCCCGGTGCCGGGATCCCTCGTTAACGAGCGCAAGAGCTGCGGCTCCCCCACGATTCCTTCGGCCAGGTCCTTCTTGGCGGCCTGGAAGTCGGTGGCGTAGCGGCGGTTGAATCCGATCTGGAAATGTACCCCTGCGGTCTCGACGGCGCGGAGGGCGGCGTCGAGCTCTTCGAGGCTCTGCGCGGCGGGCTTCTCGCAAAACACGTGCTTGCCCGCAGCTGCGGCCTGGGCAATCAGGGAAGCGTGGAAGCGTGCCGGGCTGGCAATGATCACGGCGTCGATGTCCGGATCCGCCATGATGTCCGCGGCGTCTGCGGTGACCTTCGCCGTACCAAGCTGGGAAGCCACGGACGCCGCGGAGTCCACGTTGGGATCGGCGACGGCGGCCAGGACCGCACCGGGAACCCGGCGGGCTATGCTTTCGCCATGGAACGCTCCCATCCAGCCGGAGCCTATGAGGCCAAGCCGCACGGGCGTGGGAAGACCGGCTGAATGCTGTTCGATGTAGGCCATGGGCCCGTCCTTTCGATAGTCAGTACAACAATTGCTCAGGCGGGGACGTTGCCTTCGCCCGGGAATTCAATGCCCACTTGGCGGCGGATTTCATCGGCGACGTCCATCGTCCGGATGGAGGACGCCAAGGGCCGTTGTGGGGTTTCCATCTCACCGGCGGCGATGGCGCGGGCCACCGCTGCTGCTTCGTAATGCAAGCCCTCCAAATGCCCGCCAGCCGCTTCGTTGTGGCGAAGCCGCGTGCCGTCCGGGAACCGGATCTCGAAACCGCCGGGCATGTTGAAGGGGCCGTCGATGGTCAACGTGGCCTCGGAACCAACGATCGTTGCCGCGGTGGTGGTGAAATTGTGCAGGTGCGCATTCATCACGGCCTGGCTTCCGCCCGGGAATTGCATAATGGCGGAGAGCTGGGCGTTGACACCCGATTCGTGGGGCTGGCCGAAGGCGCTCAAGCGTTCGGGCGCGCCCAGGATCTCGGTGATGAGTGCCAGCGGGTAGGTGCCCAGGTCCAGCAGAGGCCCACCAGCCAGTGCGGGGTCGAAGATGCGGTGGCTGGGTTCGAAGTGCTCGCCGTATTCCGCGAGGACCGTTGTCACGGTACCCAGCGTCCCGGCGTCGAGCACTTGCCGGATCACGTCGAACTTCGGAAGGAAGAAGCTCCACATGGCCTCGGCGGCGAAGACGCCAGCTGCCTTGGCCTGCGCGGCGATATCCCGCGCCTGCGCAGCATTCAGACCGATCGGTTTCTCGATCAGGACGTGTTTGCCGGCGTCGATGGCGAGCACGGCAGCCGCGTGGTGGAAATTGTGCGGCGTGCATACGTACACGATGTCAATGTCCGGAGCCGTGGCCAGCTCTTCGTAGCTCCCATAGGCGGCGGGCACGCCGAAAGCGTCCGCGAACGCCTTGGACCGTTCCAAGGAACGGGAGCCGACGGCGGCGATCACTTGCGTTGAGTGGGCCTGCACCGATTCCGTGAAGCGTTCGGCGATCCACCCCGGGCCCATGATCCCCCAGCGCAACGCTGGAGCATCGCGGGAATCCGGGACCCTTGATACTGGCAGCCCGGATGAAACCATCAGTAGACCACCTTCGTGTATGCCCCGTCGCTGTGGAGCGAGCGGATCATCGCTTGTGCCAGCTGCGACGCCCGCAGACCGTCCTCACCGGTTGCGAGCGGCGCAGGCTCTCCCTTTTCGAGGGCTGAGATCCACGCCTGAAGTTGCAAGCGGTAAGCGTCGGCGAAGCGTGGACGCCAGTCTGCGGGGATTTCGGAACTGCGCTTCCCTTCCTGCCGGACATCGAGGGCGGCCGGTTCCGGGAGTGCGGCGGTGCCGAACTCTGACACGACCTCGCATCGCGTGGTGTAGCCGTACTGTGCGTTGAGGAAGAGTTCGAGGGTGGCCAGGGTGCCGTCGGCCGCGCGCAGGAGCATAAAGGCCGGGTCCCGTAGATCACCGGTACTGTGCCGGGAACTCCGCCCCGCTTGCCAGGACACCTCGGTGATAGGCGAGTCCAGCAGCCAGGGGATGATGTCGAGCTCGTGGATGGCCGAATTGGTGATGGCGGATTCCGAGCTCGCGCCCGGTCCCGCGGACGCCGTCCGGCTAATGCAGTGGACCTGCAAAGGCTCGCCTTGGGTGCGTGCCCGGGTGGCTTCGCGCAGCGCGACATAGCCGGGATCGAACCGCCGCATAAAGCCCATCGACAGCAACCGGGCACCCGTTGCTGCAAGGAGATCGGCTTCGGCCTCCACCACTTCGCGGCTTTCCAGGAGCGTGGGAGCCAACGGCTTTTCGCACAGCACCGGGGTCATTGCTTCGAAGCATTCCAGCACCAGTCCGGCATGGGTGGAGTCATGTGAAGCGACGACGACGGCGTCAACCTCGCTGGAGTTGATCAGCTCGGAAGGATCGGTGGTGATGCGTGCGGACGGCGGCGCCGCGGCTGCCGCACGTCCGGCGTCGAGGTCAGCCACAAAGGTGACTTCGGCCCCGCTGATAGTGGTGGAGAGGTTTCTGATGTGGTCTGCGCCCATGACGCCGGCGCCGATAACGCCTACCCGGATCGGCATGCTGTCTTCCCGTCTACTTCTTGTTCACATTCCGGCGGTGGCATGGCGGGCGGGGGCCCATCCGCTTTCCGGCGGACCCCCGTCTCCGTCCGCGCTGGTCTCCTGCGCGCTAGGCGTGCCGCGGGCTGCTTTCCCTTGAATCGTCAGCAGCGCCGGCGACGTCGGTCACTTCGGATACCCCGGCGACTTCGGCTTGGACTTCCTTGAGGGCCTCCGTGTGCCCGCCGAGTTGTTCGAGTTCGTGGGCGAGTTCTGCCAGTTCCGCGCCGCCGGCCATCTGGGCGGTGAGTTCGTCCAGGGTGATGTCCTTCTTGTCGTAGTAGCCGATC
>NZ_JBFTOG010000045.1:0-39771 GCF_056397865.1 Arthrobacter sp. 05L417 | reverse complement strand
TTCAAGGTCTGGCTCCGGCGCCTTTACACCGCCCCCGGAACCGGAGAACTTGTCGCCGCCGATTCCCGGGCCCGGCTCTTCCCTGCCGGCTTGCGGCGCTTCATCCAAGCCCGCGACGACACCTGCCGCACCCCCTACTGCGACGCACCCATCAGGCACTTCGACCACATCATCCCCTGGCACCACGGAGGACCCACCACCCTGGCCAACGGCGCGGGCCTGTGCGAAGCATGCAACCACACCAAAGAACTCCCCGGCTGGACAGCAAAAACCAGTCCCGGGACACGGCATGTCCTGGAAATCCGCACCCCCACCGGACACCACCACCGGTCAACAGCCCCGCCCCTGCCAGGCAGCAATCCACTAGGAACCGACCCGCCCGATATCGCGGGACCGTATTCCAGGCGCCACCGACGCGCGCTCCGACACCAAGCCAAAGCGCTCAAATACGCCCGCGTCACTGAACTAGAAGCCGCCTAAGGTCCCTAGGAGATTACTGAATTAGTCACGGGCCGGGCCCGTCGACTGGACTCATGTGGGTGTTGGTTAAGCCAAGCATCGGGGACGCCTCTGCCCGGATTCCGTGATGGAGGACCTCTTTCGTCCTGAAGAGAAAGCGCCGGCGGGCGGTGGATTCGACTGACCTGGACGATGCGATCGCGAGGCAAGACTCGATTACGCAGCTGATCGCCGGGACCCGCCGCTTCGGCCCTGATGTCCGTGGCGGCTTGGTGGCGTTCCGCCCGCGTCACCGAACTACGGGCCGCCAGGTCAGCTCAGCCGAACACGCCCCAAGTTACGGCTTCACCGGGTTGCCCGGAAGGATCTCGGAAGGAACGGGCTGGGGCAACGGGAGCGTGGGGGTTGGGACCTCCGGCGTCGGGATCGTGATCTGTCCCGGGCGGCCCTTGGCGATATCGTGCAATCCATTGCGCGGATCCGACTCGGACCCCGGCGCAGTAGTGCCGGGAGTGGCGTGCGGCGATGGATGCGTGTTGTTGTTTTGGGCGTCGAGGCTTGAGGACTCCGGAGAAGGCGACGCGGGAATGCTTGTTCCCCGGGTGGGCATCGGAACCGGCTCCGGGCGGGTTCCCTGCTGTTGCGGTCCTGTGCCGCCCGAGCCGGGGGTGAGCTGGGAAACAACCGATCCCACTACGGCGCCCAAGTGTTCGATCGTTCCCGGGATGCCGCCGTCGGACGCAGCCGCGGCGGTAGCTCCGGCGGCAAGGGAAGCCGCAACGGCAAGAGCCGCAATGCCGGCACGGCGCTTACGACGACGGCGCGCGGCCAGTTCGTCGATCGGCGCACCCGCGGTGCGGGCTAGCGGGGTTGTGGCCGCGACAGGTGCAGCCGCAACGCTCGCAGGTGCCATCAAAGCCTGCACAGCCGCCGATGGCTGCGGCCGGGTGCTCGCAAGGGCTTGCAGTTCCAGCAGCTCTGTCCGGATCTCGTACGCTTCGTCGAGTCCGGCTTCAGCAAGCAGGCGGTCAACGCCTTGCTCGCCGAAGGATGCGGATTTTTCGCTCATGATGTGCCATTCCTTAGTAGTGCACGTTCTCTCAGTGCACTCAATGCCCTGCGCTGCAACTGCTTCACGGCTCCTTGGGACTTGCCCATGATGTCCGCTGTTTCTTCCAACGACAGGTCCGCCACGACCCGTAGCGCCAGGACCTCCCGGTAATCGGGGTTGAGGTCGGCCAGTAGCTCGGTTACGCCCAAGCCTTCGCCATGTCCGAATGCCTGGTCCTCGGCCGAGGGCGCGCTCCGCGAATCCAAATCAGATTCATAGGGCGCGGAATCAGGGGTGCGTTCCCGCTTGCGATAGTGATCCACCATTCGCGCGTGCGCTATGGAGAAGAGCAGGGTTTTGGCCCCTTGGAGACCTCCTCGGAGGGAATCCAGTTTGGGATAGAGAGCCAGGAACACGTCCTGGGTAACTGCTTCCGGATCGTCCACGCCGCGGGCGCGCAGGTATCCAAACACCGGTCCGGAAAACTCGTTGTAGGCAGCCGTGAAGAGCAGTGCGGGATCTTCCTCGTCCGCCTGCAAATATTCGTCAGCCAAAGGGTCAAGCACCCGCGACCCCTCCATCCCACGCAGCGCGGTCATCGTCCCTGGCCTGAGAAATGACCACCGCTGCAGTCTGTTGCGTCGCGGGGCTCCTTGTCATTTAGCCAAGGAGCCCCGCCGTTCAAGCGTAGCCGCAGTGTTACGGGCTGACAGAATCGGACGGAACGTGCACAGGTGCGGTCGGCACGTGGGACGGCACGGCCGGGACTGCCGGTACAGCGGGGACGGCCGGAGCGGACGGCACTGCGGGAACAGCCGGTACGGCAGGCAATGCGGCGTTTCCATCGGCGTCGGCGCTGGCGGAAGCAGATCCGTCAGCCTTCAAGCCGGCAGCCTTGCCTTCGCTCACGACGGTGGCGCAGTGTGCGCTGACGTTGGCTTCGCCGCCAGCGGCAACTACCAGTGACGAGTAGCCGGGCACCTTGGTGTCAGCCTTCAGGCCGCCGTTGAGGAGGGCGGTGCAGAGGCCGAACGCCTCAGGTGAGGTGGCCTTGGCCGAAGCGGCCGCGGCCTTGGACTTTGCGTCGTCGACGGCGTCCGTGGCCTTGGACTTAGCGTCGGCAGCGGCGTCAGTCGCCTTCGACGTTGCGGCCTGGGACGCGTCGGCCGCCTTGGACTCTGCGGACTCGGCTGCTTTGGACGCGGCCGGAGCCGGGGCTCCAAGCAACTCGTGGGCGCTCTTCTGCAAATCGTTGGGAAGCGCTCCGTTGAAGGCTGCGACGCCGGTTCCGCCAACCGCTACAGCTCCGGCGGCAAGGACGCCGGCGGCGATTTTGCTGGTGGCAAGGACAGTGAACAAGGACATGAAACCCTCCGACAAACGTTTTGGGACTGCTCCGGCAGCGGCTTTGTCGCTACCGGATGATGAGTGCGGACGTTGCCCACACTCCCCCTACATCGCTGACGGTCCCGGCGAAGTTACGCCCGATCCAAAAAAAACTTTCAGCGAACTGGCAGTAGGTGACCCTTCCCAAGCGTTTTGGGGTCATTTGATGCCAGTTCGCTCCGGTCAGGCGAGCGTCCTGGCTTGCTCAATCAGCTTGAGCACCTCAACTGGGCCGGCCGGATCCACGGGGAGCGGCAAAGCGGAGGCGGCACCGCCGTCGGCGATCTTCTCCGCAAGGATCCGGTAGAACTCCTGGTAGGCGCCACGCTTGGTGGGTACCGTGGTCCGCACGCCGTCGATTTCCAGGGTGCCGTAGTGGTGCGGATCGTCGACGCCGTAGGCGCCATCCGTGGGCCGACCGCCCGCCACGATGAAGGGTTCCTGAGGGTCGATTCCGAACTTCACGAATCCACCCTTGCTCCCCAGGATGCGGAAGCGTGGCGCGTGAAGCTGGCTGTTGACGTTCATGGCGACGTGGCTGAGCACTCCCGAAGCGTGCCTTAGGGCCAGGAAGACGTCGTCGTCAGCTTTTTCCTGGGGCCGTCGCGCCAGGATTTCGGCATGGATGACTTCGGCGGGACCGAACATCTGGATCGCCAGGTCCAGCAGGTGGGTTCCCAGGTCGAAGAGCAGCCCGCCGCCGCCGTCGTCGGCCGTGGCACCAGCCTTCCACGCTTTGCTTATTTCTGGCGCCCACCGCTCCATTGACGCTTCGCAGCGCATGACCTCGCCCAACGTCCCGGCGTCGAGCAGCTTCTTCACCGTGAGGGCGTCGCCGTCCCAGCGGCGGTTTTGATAGACGGTAAGCACGCGGCCCAGCCTCGCGGCCAGATCGATCAGCTCCTGTCCCTGCGCGCTGGTCACCGCGAACGGCTTGTCCACGACGACGTCGAGCCCGGCTTCCAGCGCGGCCTTCGCGAGCGGGCGATGGGTCGCTGGCGGCGTGCCGAGCACTACGAGGTCCAGCTCACCGGCTAGCGCCAGGACGTCATCCGGACTGTCCACGATCCTCGTGCCGGGATACCGTTCTTCGGCTTTGGCCTTACGGCCCGGGTCCGAAGTAACGATGACGTCGAGGGAATACGCCCGATTGGCTGCGATGAACGGCGCGTGGAAGACGCTGCCGGAAAGGCCATAGCCGACGACGGCGGTGCGGATCGGTGTGTGGGTCATGCCGCTACGCTACCGGGCGAAGGTGGCCCGGCGAAGGTTATGTCAGCAGTCTTTCAGCAGGCGCGTAACGAGCTCTCGCCACGACGCAGCCAGGCGCTCCGGGGCGACTCCATGGGCGCGGAGGGAATGGAGCATGCGCTCGGGATCCAGCGTGGCGCCGAGGGAAAGAGCTAGCAGCCATGGATCGCGGTCCAGGCCCGCTTCCCGCAGCAGCATCTCGATGTGCCGGTGCCACAACACGACCGGCGGGGCGTCGTGCCGGTTTTGCGGGGAATGCTCCGCCGCGGCACGGGCCAGCTCGCCGTATTCTTCGACATATTTGATGCGCGCTTCGCCGAAGGCAATGAGCCGTTCAAGTGGGGGCGCTCCGGGGCCTAGCGGCGGCGGACCGAAGATGAACTCGCGCTGGAATTCCGCTTCGGCGTCGCTCAGGAGGGTCATCATGAGTCCTGCCCGACTGCCGAAACGGCGAAATACGGTTCCCTTCCCGACGTCTGCCCTGCACGCGAGCATGTCCATCGTGACGGCGTCCACTCCGTGTTCAGCCACGAGATCCCTGGCAGCCTGAAGGAGCCGTTCGCGGTTACGCGCGGCGTCGCTGCGCTCCGGCTGCGTCCCGAAAGGCGAACCGGGCCGGATGGGGATGAGGCTCACAAAAACATTCTAGCCTCGGGAATAATAAGCGGACCGCAGTCCGTTTAGAATCTACGAAGGCAGCAAAAGCCTCCAAAACCGAGCGCCTGCGGCACCGTCCGCGGCCAGACCCAAGGAGTTCCCATGTCCAAGAACACCGTTCTCGCCCTTGTTGGCAGCCTCCGCGCCGATTCCCACAACCGCAAGCTCGCCGAAGCCATCCAGCTCAACGCCCCGGAAAACGTCGAAGTACAGATCCACGGCTCCCTCGGCAACATCCCGTTCTACAACGAAGACATCGACGTCGAAGGCCAGGTTCCGGCCGAAGCCGCAGCTCTCCGCGCTGCCGCCGCCGAAGCGGACGCAATCCTGCTCGTCACGCCGGAACACAACGGCACCATGCCGGCGTCGCTCAAGAACGCCATCGACTGGCTGTCCCGCCCGTTCGGCGCCGGTGCCCTGGCAGGCAAGCCCACCGCCGTCGTCGGTACCGCTTTTGGCCAGTTCGGTGGCGTCTGGGCGCAGGACGAGGCCCGCAAGGCAGCCGGCATCGCCGGCGCCAAGGTCCTCGAGGACGTCAAGCTTGCCGTCCCGGGTTCCATGATCCGCTTCGCTGAACTGCACCCGAAGGACGACGCCGAAGTTGTTGAGCAGATCAAGGGCATCTTCGAGCCGCTGACTGCCGTCCAGGAAGAAGTCGCAGCCTAGTTCCCAGTTGGCCCCGAGAGTGCCCCTGTCCCGCCGTTGAGGCGTGGGCGGGGGCACTCTTTGTCGATACGATGGCGGCATGGCCGACTACAACCGCCATCCCGACGTCGACGCCTACCTTGAGGCCCTGCCGGACTGGCAACGCGCCATCGGCGGGCAACTACGCGACCTCATCCACGAAGCCGAGCCCGAAGTCGTCGAAACGATCAAGCGCCGCACCCGGCCCTACTTCGTCCTCGACGGCAACGTCTGCGCTCTGCTCGCAGCCAAGGACCACGTCAACCTGTTCCTTTACGACGGCGCGATTGTCCCCGACCCGGACAACATCATCACCTCGGGGCACGACAACAAAACCGCCCGCATGATCACTTTCCATCAGCACGACGTGATCCCGAGTGAACCGCTTATCACCATGCTGCGGCAGATCGCGGCAAACAACCGTGCAGGCGGTTGGCGGAAGATCAAGGGAACGGACTAGCCGGAACGCCCTTCGAAACAGAAGGAATGCGTCACCGCACCGCTACCATTCCGTGACTGAGCTGAGGCCGAACCGTCATGGACGGAGCGGCCCACACCAGGACGGCCAGCCGTAACGTTGAGTTACAGGCACCAAAGGTGATCAGGGCAGGAGCGGGGGCTGTCATGCGGCTCGGGCGCGGCGTGGAATGCACGACGACGGCGATCGCCGCGCTGTGCCTATCCCTCGCGTTCTGCCTGGCCGGCTGCGCCTCCCCCGCCGGCGGTGATCCGGGCGGATCACCCTCCGCGCAACCAGCCTCATCTGGCTCCGTCCAAGTGACGCAGGAGCCGGTAGCCGGGCCAGTCCCCATGCCCCTCCCGGCTCCTCCCCCGTATATCAACCCGCCGCCCACGGCATCGCTGCCAACCACTGCGAGCCCGCACGCACCCGTCGCGAGCCCGCAGGCACCCCTTCCTCTCCCAACCGCCGGCGAATTGACTGGGACTGCCGTGTATTTCGTGGCAATCGGCGACGGCGGCAGCCGCGGTGTGCGGTTCGGTTGTGACGACAGCCTCGTGCCTGTCTACATCACCGCACCTCCGGGCAGCGACCCGCTGGCCGCGGCAATGGCGCAGCTGCTGGCGTCCGACGGGACCGCATCCCGGGCAGGCTTGTACAACGCACTCTCGGGCTCCGCGCTGCGTTACGTTTCGGGCTACCTCGACGGCACCATTGCTGTCGTGAACCTGAGCGGTTCACTTCGCCCTGGAGGCGTGTGCGACAACCCTCGGATCGAAACCCAGTTGGCGCAAACCGCGGTGGCGGCTACGGGAGCATCCCAGGCAGCGATCTACATCGACGGAAAAACCCTGGCGGACGTACTCAGTTTGCGCTCAGCTGGCCAGTCACTCGAATAGCGCGTCCATGTCTGCGTAGCTCCGGCTTCCGGCCAGGCCCGACCAGTTTCCATCGCCAAGAACTTCCATTGCCAGCCTTGAGACCTTCGCGTAGGCGGCCCTGGCAGTGCTGCCCCCGATGCTGATTCGCCGCACTCCGACTTCGTGTAATTCTCCGGGCGACGGCGAACCCAAGCCGGCCAGCGCATTGAGCGGTACGCTGATCCGCCGGGAAAGTTCGTGCAGGACATGGAGATCGGCCAACCCGGGTACGAATATTCCGTCCGCCCCGGCCCGCTGATAGGCGTCCGCGCGGCGCAGCGTTTCCTCATATGCCGTATCCGGAAACTTTCCAGACCAGTAAGTGTCGGTACGGGCATTGATGAACAGCCTGACGCCCGCGTCCTCGGCAGTCTGCCTGATCAGCGCTATGCGCTTGGATTGTTCGGCGATGTCGCTCAACGGCTGGTCCGCCGAGTCCTCAATATTGATCCCGACTGCGCCCGCGTCCAGCACCGCTCGAACCGTGGCCTGGAGTTCTTCGTCAGAACGCCCGTAGCCAGTCTCGATATCCGCGGTCACGGGCAAGCGGGTGGCCTTTGCTATCCGTGCCAGCGCTTCCATCGCGAGGTGCCGCGGAAGGTGGTCCCCGTCCTGGTACCCCAGGCTCCAGGAGACAGCCGAGCTGGAGGTGGCCACCGCCGTCGCGCCCGCTTCTTCGACCATGCGCGCAGATGCCGCATCCCACGCATTAACCAGCACCAACGGCGCATGCGGCAAGGCATGGAGCTCGTGGAAGCGGAGAGCTTTGGATTCGAGTTCGGGATGCGTCGTCATGGCTCTATTCCAGCCTTCCTGTGTCCGGACGTAAAGCGCTTCGCACCGTGAATCCAAAAAATGGGATGAAACATCCGTTGCTCAATTGGCAACTCTGGGGAGTATCCTTTCACTGTGACCCACGAAACATTGGATGCCGGGCCCGAGTTGCCCGCGGAAGCAATCGACGCAATAGAGCGAGCAGCAACTGCCGCCCACCGCCACGAGGAACTTTTCTCGGAGCGCGCCGCCAACATCAAGCAGTCCGCTGTGCGTGACGTCTTCGACATCTCAATGCGGCCGGGACTCGTGTCCCTCGCGGGCGGAAACCCCTATCTGCAGTCCCTGCCCCTAGAGAAGCTCGGCCAAACCGCTGCCCGCATCATCGCGGAAGAAGGCATGACGGCGCTGCAGTACGGCGGCGGACAGGGCACCGAGGAACTGCGTACCCAGATCTGCGAGATCATGGCCGCGGAAGGCATTTTGGACGCCCGCCCGGAGAATGTGGTGATCACCGCGGGTTCCCAGTCGGCCCAGGACGTGGCCACGAAGGTCTTCTGCAATCCGGGCGACGTCGTCCTCGTGGAAAACCCCACGTACGTGGGCGCACTGAACACCTTCGAGGCGTACCAGGTCCAGGTTGAGACCGTGGACATGGACGACGACGGACTGGTCCCGGAGCTCCTCGAAGCCAAGATCGCCGCGCTTCAGGCGCAGGGCAAGGCCATCAAGTTCCTCTACACGATCCCCAACTTCAACAACCCCTCCGGCATCACACTTGCTCCGGCGAGGCGGCAGCGCATCGTCGATATATGCCGCAATGCGAATATCCTGGTGCTGGAGGACAACCCTTACGGTCTCTTGCGCTTCGACGGCAAGCCGTTGGAACCAATGCGGGCCGCGAATGAGCACGACGTCATCTACATGGGTTCGTTCTCCAAGATCTTTGCCCCGGGACTGCGCATCGGGTGGGCCCTGGTACCCGAGCACTTGCAGCGGCGCTTCTACCTGGCTTCGGAAGCCGTGACCCTGTGCCCTCCCACCCTGAACCAGATGATCATCTCGGCATATCTTCGGGACTACGACTGGCGCGGGCAGATTGACACCTACCGGGCCCTGTACGAGGAACGCTGCAATGCCCTGCTGGTGGCGTTGGAAGAGCACATGCCTCCCGGCCTCAGCTGGACCAGGCCCGAGGGCGGCTTCTTCGTCTGGGTCACCTTGCCCGACGGTGTCGACACATATCCACTGCTCAAGAGGGCGATCGCGGCGGGGGTCGTGTTCATCCCCGGCGCGGCGTTCACGCACTCCGCCGAACCATCCAACAAACTAAGGTTGGCTTTCAGCGCAGTGCCACCGGAGTCCATCGCCGAAGGCGTCCGCCGATTGGCGCCGGTTTTGCAAGAAGCCATTGATGTCATCAGCAAAGGAGCAGATATATGAGCGGAATAGTCCTCGTCGGAGTCGACGGCAGCGTAACGGCAAGGCGGGCCGCCGATTCGGCAAAGAATTTGGCGACCGCATTGGGCGCGGAACTGCGCGTCATCACCGCTTTTGAAGGCGCCCACGTGGAGGTTGTCGAAAGCGGAGGCGACAAGTGGATTCTCTCCGATGCCGACGCCGCCGAGAAGGTAGCCGGCAAAGTGGCCGCTGAGCTCGCTTCCAATCAGTTGACCACCAGCTATGGAGCGGTCTTCGGCAAAGCCGGAGAGGCCCTGGTCAAGGAAGCCGAACGAGTGGGCGCCCAAGTGATCGTGGTCGGCAACCGCCGTATGCAGGGACTGGCCAGGGTTCTCGGCAGTGTTGCCAACACGGTGGCGCACAACGCGCCGTGCGACGTCTACATTGCCAAGACAGACGAGCCTTAGGGAACTCCCCGACCCCGGGACTTTGACGGGGATCACGTGTTGTGGTGGGCGGTCTCACCCCGATTTTGGCCGTGCGGCTAGGATGCCGCCGATAAAATTGAAGTCGCCCCCAAGGGCGCGAGCCGTCCATCACAACAACCCGTAGGGGATCCCTTTTGCTCACTCTCCAGCCGCGCCAACGCGTCGGCCACGACATTCTGCTCGCCCGCCACGGCAATCACATCAGCTCCATGCGCTTCGACCGGGCAAATGACCGCATCGTGGCACTTCTCGACGACGGCTCGGTAGACAGCGCTCCGAACATGATCTCCCCGTTGCTCCAGATGCCGGAGACGTTCCGCAGCATCCTTCGCTCCGACTGGAAATTGTTGCTTGTGGTTGCTTCCGCGATGCTCGCCGTCGGAGCCCTGGCCATGGTGCTGTCATTTGGAATGATCGGCAGCATGAGCGACCAGCAACTGCGCGACCTCGCGCTCAGCTATACGTCCTACTAGCCCAGCCAACCGCGCAGGACCCACCAAAGTCCCGCGATGACCATCCCGCCGAACAGCGAGCCGGCAATGACCTGGCCGCGGGTATGGTCCCGCAGGACGACGCGGGACCAACCGACGGCCGGAACCAGAAGCAGCAACGGCAACCACGCCGGCCCGAACATGAGGGCCACAATGACTACGGCCGCGGAAATTGCCGAGGCATGACCGCTGATTTTCCACACAAGGCTGACTGCGGCCAACACCGTGATGCCGCCAATCAGTGCAAGGATCATCGCTGAGACGCTCATCGGGGCATGGATGAGGTTGAGGACAACCAGCCCCAGTACCACGGACACGAGCGCAAGCATCAGCAAAGGCGCACGCTCCTTGCGATCACTGACGTGGTGGTCGCTGAGTTTGCCGAGCCTCACCATGAGCAGGACATAGGCCAGCGGCAGCACACACACAAAGAGCGCCGCTAGAACCCCGAACCATATCGTCCCCGGGAAACCCGGTTCCACCGCAGGGCTGATGAGCAGCAAGACGGACACGACGGCGGGCGGCTGGAAGACTTCCGTCAGGATCCGGGCAACACGGTGCCGGGCCGAGGAGGCCCGTCCAGCTGCTGGCTGGGCACTGCTCCCGCGGCCCCCGGTGCCGCGCTGCCCAGTCAAGCAACCTCAGTCAAGCAGGAGGGCCGGTTCTTCGAGAATGGATGCGACGTCGGCCATGAAGCGGGCCGAGAGGTCCCCGTCCACCACGCGGTGGTCGAACGAACCGCCAAGCGTCGTGATCCAGCGAGGGATGACCTCGCCGTCGAGCACCCAAGGCTTTTGCTTGATGGTGCCAAACGCGACGATTGCCACCTCGCCGGGGTTGATGATGGGCGTTCCGGTGTCGATGCCGAGGGCGCCGATGTTCGTAATGGTCAGCGAGCCGCCCTGCATCTGCGAAGGCTGGGTCTTGCCCGCACGTGCCGTACTCGCTAGCTCGTTGAGGGCAAGGGCAAGTTCCTTGAGCGAAAGGTCCTGGGCATCCTTGATGTTCGGGACCATGAGCCCTCGCGGCGTAGCTGCGGCAATACCGAGGTTCATGTAGTGCTTGACGTGGATCTCCGCGCCGCCCTTGCCATCGGCGTTCTCTACCCAGGTCGCGTTAACGCTCGGGTTGCGTGCGGCGGCCCAAATCACGGCCTTGGAGAGAATCAGTAGCGGCGATACCTTGATGCCCTCAAAGTCCCTGGAGGCCTTGAGCCGCTTGACGAATTCCATGGTGCGGCTGGCATCCACGTCAACGAAGATACTCACGTGGGGTGCCGTGAACGCCGATTCCACCATGGCCTTGGCAGTAGCCTTGCGGACGCCCTTGACGGGAATCCGTTCCACCCGCTGATCCTGCGGCTTCTTGGACGCACCCCAGAACGTGTCTGCTTGATCCACCTCGGCATCGCGCTGCGACTGGTAGCTGACCAAGTCCTCGCGGGTCACTTCGCCGCGGGCTCCCGTGGCAACGACGTCGGCCAGGTCAATCCCCAGTTCACGGGCGATCTTGCGCACGGGCGGCTTGGCCAGCACCCGGTTGACGAGGCCACTGACCGTTGCACCGATGCCGGTGAGACCCGGTGCCTGGTTTGCGGATGTCTGGCTTGCGGCTGCGGGCTGCTGTGCGGCAACGGGCGGGAGTGCCGGAGCAGCGGGTTCTGCCACTCGCTCAACGGCGGGCTCGACGGCGGCGGGTGCCGTGCTCGGCGCGGCGGCGGGCACCGAAGTAGCACCTTCCGGGCGCTTGCGCGGGCGGCGCTTGACGGCGTCGGCCTTCGGACCGGAGCCAACCAGCGGGCCGCCGGCGGGACCGCCGTCGGACGTTCCGGCGTCGACGGGCAACTTGCCGTACATCGAGGCTTCGAAGACCTGTTCGGCCGCAGGCGCGGCAGGTGGGGTGGGGGACGGTGCGGCAGCCGTCGGAGCCGCAGGCGCCGGGGTGAGCTCCGATTCTCCCGAAGCATCGTCCGAAATGCCGATAATCGCGGTCCCTACTTCAACCGTGATGCCTTCGGCAACGAGCAATTCTGCCACGGTGCCGGCATACGGGGACGGCAATTCCACGAGGGACTTGGCGGTCTCGATCTCGCAGATGACATCGTTGATGGCCACGGTGTCGCCCGGCTTGACCTTCCAGGAGACGATTTCCGCCTCGGTCAGTCCTTCGCCGACATCCGGCAGGTTGAATTTCTTAACAGTCACTTAGGTCCTCGATCTCTGCTGGCCCGTCCGCGTGGCGGAGGGTGCAATCAGGGGCGGCTAGTAGGCCAGGGAACGGTCCAGGGCTTCGAGGATCTTGTCGATATCCGGCAAATAGTCCTCCTCCACCTTCGCCACGGGATATGGCATGTGGAAACCGCCCACGCGGATGACCGGAGCCTCCAAGTGGAGGAAAGCACGCTCACTGATCCGCGCGGCGATCTCGCCACCGATCCCCCCGAACGTCGGTGCTTCGTGCGCAACGATCAATCGGCCGGTCTTTTTGACGGAAGTAGTGACAGTGTCGAAGTCGATGGGGGAAATCGAGCGCAGGTCGATCACCTCGATGCTGTGCCCGTCCTCTTCCGCCGCCGCTGCGGCGGCCAGCGCGACTGGGACCAGCGGCCCGTAAGCCACGATGGTGGCGTCCGAGCCTTCGCGCAGGACGTGCGCTTGGAACGGATCCGACGCCGGTCCTGGGTTCTCGGTGTCCACCTCGCCTTTGAGCCAGTAGCGGCGCTTGGGTTCGAAGAAGATGACCGGGTCCGTGCAGTCGACAGCCTGCTGGATCATCCAGTAGGCGTCGTGGGCATTGGACGGAGTGATGATGCGCAAGCCGGCCGTGTGGGCGAACAGCGCTTCGGGCGATTCCGAGTGATGTTCGATCGAGCCGATGCCGCCACCGTAGGGAATGCGGATGACCACGGGGACAGTCAACTTGCCGCCGCTGCGCGAGTGCATCTTGGCCAGTTGCGTGGTGATCTGGTTGAAGCCGGGGAACACAAAGCCGTCGAACTGGATTTCGCAGATGGGACGGTAGCCGCGCAAGGCCAGGCCTATGGCCGTGCCGACGATGCCGGACTCAGCCAGTGGGGTATCCACTACGCGGTCTGCGCCGAACTCCCGGATGAGTCCGTCGGTCACGCGATAGACGCCGCCCAGCGGGCCGATGTCTTCGCCCATAAGCAAGGACTTCGGGTTGTTGGTGAGCGAGGCACGCAGGCCTTCGTTGATGGCTTTGGCAATGGTCATAGTGGTCATCAGTTGCCTGTCCCCTCTTCCTCGTCGCCTTCGAATCCGGCGGAGTATTCCTCGAACCAAGCAAGTTCCTCGGCCACCAGCGGGTGCGGCTCGGCATAGACACCGGCGAATGACTCGCGGAAGTTGGGGCCCTGCAGACCTTGCGTGGTGCTGCGGACGTGGGCTGCGAGCTTGTCACCGTCAACCCTGACTTGCTCGAAGAAAGCTTCATCGGCCAAGCCCTCGCTGCGGAGGTACTTCTCCAGGCGATCCAAGGGATCCTTGCCCCGCCAGGCGGTTTCCTCGGCGGATTCGCGGTACTTGGTGGGGTCGTCCGCCGTCGTGTGGGCGCCAACGCGATACGTATATGCCTCAATGAGCACGGGACCACGGCCTTCACGCGCGTGCTCAAGCGCCCACTCGGTGACCGCATGGACTGCGATGACGTCGTTGCCGTCCACCCTGATGCCCGGGAAGCCGTATCCCTTGGCTCGGTTGAACAGCGGAACCTTGGTCTGGACCTCGGTGGGGACGGAGATGGCCCAGTGGTTGTTCTGGCAGAAGAACACCACGGGAGCGTTATAGGACGCCGCGAAGACCATGGATTCGTGGACGTCGCCTTCGGAGCTGGCACCGTCGCCGAAGTAGGCCACAACAGCAGCCTTCGGATCGTTGGAACCATTGGCTTCCGCGAGCTTTTGGTCGCGCTGGATTCCCATGGCGTACCCAACGGAATGCAGCGTCTGGGCCGCAAGCACGAGGGTGTAGAGATGGAAGTTGTTCTCGGTGGGATCCCAGCCACCATTCGAAATTCCGCGGAACAGCTTCAGGAGTTCCGCCAGATCCACATCGCGGGTCAGCGCAACGCCGTGTTCCCGGTATGTGGGGAAGATGTAGTCCTGACGTTGGGTAGCGCGCCCGGAACCGATCTGGGCGGCCTCCTGGCCTGTCAGGGGAACCCAAAGTGCCAGCTCTCCTTGGCGCTGAAGGGCCGTGGCCTCCTGGTCGAAGCGGCGGACCTTGGCCATGTCGGCATAGAAGCCGCGGAGCTGCTCAGGCTCAAGGCGCTTGGCGTAGTCCGAGAAGACGGGATCTGTCCCTAGCTTGCCGTCCGGCCCCAGCAGCTGGATCATGTCGGCCGCGGGATCGCTCGAAGCGCCTCCCGCAGGAGACTGCTGATCCAGTCCCGTTCCGTTGATCCCGGGGGTGGGCAATTGAGTTGCGCCCATTCCGTCTCCTTGCCTGCCGCAGCCCGATGCTGAGCAATATTCGCTGATATATGCCGATTCCGGAATGCATTCCGGAATCGGCATATCTTGGCTTTCGTCCCTTACTTTATCCGCAGTAAGGGACGCAGGGGCATTTGTTAACCGCTAGGAAGCCTGCGGCGCTTTTGTATAGGACGCACAGAGTTCCAGGAATCGAGTATTGGCCTCGACCTCTCCAATGCTGACCCGGACGCCTTCGTTGCCGAAGGCCCGCACGGACAACGCACGCTCGCCTGCAAGTCCGGCAAATTCGGCGCTATTCTCACCAAGATTCAGCCAGACGAAGTTGCCTTGGGCCTCGGGCACGAACCATCCCAGCTCCCGGAGTCCTGCGGTAACCCGGTCCCGCTCATCGACCAGGCTTTGTACCCTTTCAACAACCTGGTCGAAATTCTCCAAGGAGGTAATGGCGGCACGTTCGGCAATCTGCGAGACGGCAAACGGCGTGGCAGCGACGCGCAAATGCTGAGTGAGATCCGGACCGGAAACGCTGTATCCAACACGCAGCCCCGCTAGCCCGTGAGCCTTGGAGAAGGTACGGAGGACCACGACGTTAGGGTACTTGCGGTACAGCTTGATGCCGTCCACGGCGTTCTCGTCCCTGACGAACTCCTGGTAGGCCTCATCGATAACAACAACGACGCCCGCCGGCACTGACTGGATGAACCGTTCGGTTTCCTCGGCGGTGATGATGGGACCCGTGGGGTTGTTCGGCGTGCAGAGCAAAATCACCTTGGTGCGGACGGTGACAGCGGCCGCCATGGCCTCGAGATCGTGGCGTCCATCGGAAAGCAACGGGATCTGGACACTCTCGGCACCGGCCAGTCCTACGGAGATGGGGTAGGCCTCAAAGGAGCGCCAGGCATAGATAACCCCATCAGCCTTGCCGTCGTGGTTCTGCCCTGCAAACGTGGAAAGGATCTGGTTCAGGGCTCCGAGGCTTCCGGCTCCAGTGACGACGTCGTCAGCAGGGATTCCAAGGAAGTCAGCGAGCGCCGTGCGCAGCTTGGTGGACAAGGGGTCCGGATACCGGTTGATGTCCGACTGATCAGCGATTGCCTCGAGCACAGCGGGAATCGGGGGCAGCGGGTTTTCATTGGACGACAGTTTGTAGCTGGTCAGGCCCTCTATTGCTGCGGGAGGCTTGCCTGCAGCATATTTGGGGAGCCTGTCCACAACCGGGCGGGGACGCACGCCCTCCGGTGCGTTGTCAGAAGAATTCATGGCACCAGCCTACTTGCAGGGCTTCGGCCCTCGCTGGCAAGCCCTCCGGCCAGCGTGGGCGAAAACCGGCGCATGTGAAAACCGGCGCATGTGAAAGCATGGGCGTATGGGTTCATTCATCGTGCGTGTCCTGATCAACGGGCTGGCCCTCTGGGTTGCCAGCTGGATTCTGCCCGGAATGGATATTTCCACTTCGGCAACCACCAACGCAGTAAGCAACGCGGGGGTCACTCAAGGCAGTGACACCTTGGGCGTGGTTCTTGCCTATCTCTTCATAGGGCTCATTTTTGGCATCGTCAATGCCTTTGTGCGGCCTTTGGTCAAGCTGCTCTCCCTTCCGATCACGATCCTCACCCTCGGCCTGTTCACGATTGTCATCAACGCGGCTATGTTGTCCCTGACGGCCTGGCTTAGTAGCTACACACCTGTGCACCTCACCATCGACCGTTTCTTCTGGACCGCGGTTCTCGCTGCGATCATCATCAGCCTGATTTCCATGGTGGCCAGCTGGATTCCGGGCGGTGGCAGGCGGTAGCAGGCGATAAGAAGCCTTACGCCAGCATGTTCCTCGGCTTTCTTCATCGTCCTGCCCGCGGGGCCGGGGGTGTTTCGCGGGTCAGTTTGAACCGCGTCACTTTGGCCGCTCCGCCAACGCCCAGTATTCCGCCAAGAGCGGCTGTGGAAGCGGCCAGTGAAGGATCGGAACTGAGCTGCACGAGCTTTGCCCCTTCCTCGTAGCGTGAGAGCTTGTGCGCCGGTCCGATGCCTGGCTCTTCGCCGGGTGCCAGGCTCACCGGATTGGTCATGGTCACCGTGACCCTGTCCTTGGTATCCTGATTCGCTTTGCCGTCCGCCCCGGGAACCCAATCCTGTTCGTGCTCCAAATGCAAGCTCCCGATGCCGGCTTGCGGGGTCATCCCGCCGACGGGCGATCCAGCTGTCACCACAAACTTGAGGTCATAATCGGCGAGGAACGCTTTGTCCTGGCTCAAGTTCATGGCATGGATTCCGCCCTGGCTATGGCCGACTGCCACCACCGTTTCGCCGGCTGCGGCGCCTGCCTCAAGCAATGCCTGACGGATGGCCTTGCTGGTCTCCGTCGAGTTGTAGCCCAGCGCTTCGGCAATCCCGGCTTCGTCCAATGGATTGCTGCCTCCGGGCGGATTGCCCGGCTGGGTACCCGGAATCAACACCACCCAAGCCTTCTCTCCGTCCCTGTCCACCTGCACAACTTCTATCTCGCCCTCTGAAGTGGCACCGAGGTGATCCAGCTCCCTGAGCATTCCTGCCGCCGACAGGTCCATGCTCTTCGTGGCGGTCTCGCCCCGGCCGACCGCAATGGGACGCGGCCTGAGGAAAGACAATGCAGGGGCCGCCACGATGGCTCTCAGGACAACGCCGACATCAGTGGGCCCGACGATCGCCCCCGCAAGGTTTGCCGTTGCAGGGGGTAGCCCCATCATCAGTTCCAATATGCGGGTCAGATCCCGGACGGCTCCTTCTGTGACTCCCCTCAGGCCGAGGTCCAGGGGATTCGGGCCAGTCGCGAGGACAGGCATTCCCATGCCCATCCGCAACCTGATCGCCGCATGTGATTCCGCAAACTCGTATTCACGGTGGCTTGCCCTGACATCGTTGCCGATCCGCTGAAGCTGTTCGCGGACCCGTCCAACGTCCCGTCCGCTCTCACCGACAGCAATGATGGCGTTGCTTCCACTCATGTAGGACGAGCCCTGGTACGGGAAGAGAGCCACCCTCACCGCTTCGGCTTCCACTTCAATGGCCCGCAGTTGGAGCACCAGTCCGTCCAGCGCGGCAGCGCCAGCAAGCAGCTCTTCGAATTGGAAACGGATTCCGCCGACTCCGCCGCGTATCCGCAATGTGCCATCCGGCTCGGGTGTTCGAGGGTGGGGACTTCCGCCCGCGCCGACAGGAGCGACCTCGGCCATCAGAAGCCAGGCGGGAGTTTCGCTGCCACATTTTGGGCATGGCGGAGAGTCACTGAGGCGGCCTCGCGCAAGGCATCACGCCCCCTTCGAAGGGCGGCGGCCTGCAAAGCCAGCGTGGTCCGGTAGGCACGGCCGGCCGGCGACTCCCATTCCTCGAGTTGCAACTGCGCCAGCTTGGCAAGGACGGCATCGGCTTGGTCGGCGCAGACGCTCATCCGCCATCCGAGCTTCTGGATCTCCGCATCTCGTGTAATACATTGCGGCGAATCCAGATCCGTTCCTCCGGCCGCCATAAGAATGCCGCTCAAGACGTTGCCCTCCTCTGTGTCCATTGATGTTCTGGCACCGACGCTACGTTGTGCTCCGGGGGCGCGGAACCGCCGTGATCGGCTATGTGGATAACTGCCCGAAACACAGCCGGGGCGGGGAAACTGCGATGTTATGCACATAGAGAAGTCCGGCTTAATGGCGCGAGCCGAGTTCATGAAAGAATTGCCTCATGCCTGAAACCGTCGCCGCCGCTGTTACCCGTACGCCCTCTGGACGCCTGGCTCTCGCCGCGTCGCCGGAGCCGATCGCCTTGGGCCCGCTGGACGGCCGGTACCAGTCCGCCGTGGCTCCCTTGGTCGACTATTTGTCCGAGGCCGCTCTCAACCGCGACCGCGTGGCCGTCGAGGTCGAGTGGCTCATCCACCTGACCAGCAACAACGTGCTTCCGGGCGCCGGCCCCCTGACCGCGGAACAACAGGAGAAGCTGCGCGCCATCGTCACTGAGTTTGACGCCGCTTCGGTCACGGAACTCGCTGAAATCGAAGCCGTCACGGTCCACGACGTCAAGGCCGTTGAGTACTACATCGGCCGCCGCCTCCCCGCGATCGGTATCGAGAACCTGACCGCAATGGTGCACTTCGGCTGCACGTCGGAAGACATCAACAACCTCTCCTACGCCTTGGGCGTCAAGGGTGCCGTGGAAGATGTCTGGCTTCCTGCTGCCACCGCCTTGGTGAAGCAGATCGAAGAGATGGCCGAGGAGAACCGTGCCGTCCCGATGCTCTCCCGCACGCACGGCCAGCCGGCTACGCCCACCACTCTTGGCAAGGAACTGGCAGTCATCACGCACCGCCTGAGCCGCCAGCTGGACCGCGTTTCCAAGACCCAGTACCTCGGCAAGATCAACGGCGCTACCGGCACCTATGCAGCGCATGTCGCTTCCGTTCCCGGCGCCGATTGGCAGGCCGTAGCCCAGTCCTTCGTTGAGGGCCTGGGACTGACGTGGAACCCGCTGACCACCCAGATCGAAAGCCACGACTGGCAGGCCGAACTGTATGCCGACGTAGCCCGCTTCAACCGCATCCTGCACAACGTCTGCACGGACATCTGGAGCTACATCTCGATTGGCTACTTCCGCCAGATCCCGGTTGCCGGCGCCACCGGCTCCTCCACCATGCCGCACAAGGTCAACCCGATCCGCTTCGAAAACGCCGAGGCAAACCTCGAGATCTCCAACGGACTGTTGGACACCCTGGGGGCCACGCTGGTTACCTCCCGCTGGCAGCGAGACCTCACCGACTCTTCCTCGCAACGCAACATCGGCGTCGCGTTCGGGCACTCGCTCCTTGCGATCTCGAATGTTGCCAAGGGACTCAAGGCCCTGGACGTCGCCGAGGATGTGCTGGCAGCCGACCTCGACACCAACTGGGAAGTCCTGGGCGAGGCGATCCAGATGGTCATGCGCGCCGAGGCCATCGCCGGCGTTGAGGGCATGGAGAACCCGTACGAGCGACTCAAGGATCTCACCCGCGGCCAGCGCGTCGATGCCGTCCGCATGCAGGAGTTCGTCTCGAGCCTTGGCTTGTCTCCCGAAGCCGAGGCACGCCTCCTGGCACTTACTCCGGGCAAGTACACGGGTATCGCGGACCAGTTGGTGGACCACCTGAAGTAAAGGCCACATGGACCCGGCGTTTCCGAATCGATGTAAGGAATTGTGTCAGCATGAGGCTCTTGCTTATCCGCCACGGGCAAACCCCGGGAAACGTCTTGGGGCAATTGGACACGGCGTTTCCCGGTCCGGGACTAACTGAACTCGGCGAACGTCAGGCCGCTGCGCTCCCGGAGTCTCTTGCCAACGAGGACATCACGGCCATCTATGCATCCACGCTGATCCGCACCCAGCTGACGGCGGCCCCGCTTGCAAAAGCCCTCGGGCTTGAGGCCACTGTATTGGACGGCCTGCAGGAGATTGAGGCCAGGGCCTTGGAGAAGCTCACCGACCACGAATCGCACCACCGGTACATGAGCACCGTTTTCGCTTGGACCGACGGTGAACTCGACGTCCGCATGCCGGGAGCGGGCAACGGCCACGAGTTCTTCGCCCGCTACGACGCTGCCATTGCCAAAGTGGCAGCGGCAGGCGACGAAACCGCCGTCGTGGTCAGCCATGGTGCCGCGATCCGCTGCTGGGCCGGTCGCCGTGCCGTGGATGTCGGCCGCAAGTTCGCCGCCACCCACCAGTTGCAGAACACCGGAATCGTGGTCCTCGAAGGCGACCCGGAGATCGGCTGGCGGCTGCTGCACTGGGACCAAAGCCCCGTAGGCGGACTTGCCTTGGCCGACCGGACAGTCGAGGATCCCACCGGCGACGCCGTCGAATAACGGTTGCTCGGGGTCAATCCCAACGCCCCGTAATTCTCCGGACGCTTACGCAGAGGAAACACCGCGGTAACCCCCGCTTCCTAGGCTTGATAGGCATAACCCCCTCCGGCGAAAGAGGTTCCGATGCAGACCAATCCGCGGCTCAACATCAGGCAGGTCACCTGGGCAAATCCGGTGGGTGCAGACCTCCGCGCGGCGCAGCAAGCCGAACTGGACGCACGCTTCGGTAACTCAGACCACGAGCCCGGACCCGCGCCATCGGAATCTGATACTGCCGTTTTCGTCGTTGCCTACGAAAAGTGCTCCGGCCAGCCTCTGGGTTGCGGAGGGCTAAGGATTCTGGATGCTCAAACCGCCGAAATCAAACGGCTGTACGTCGTCCCGTACGCGAGGGGCTCAGGAGTTGCGAGTTCGATCCTTGCCGCGCTGGAGGCGCAGGCACATGCCCACGGTTTCAGCGTGATCACGGCCGAAGCGGGATCTGCCCAATCGGACGGCCGCAGCTTCTACGAAAGCGCCGGCTTCGCCCTAGTGCCCAACTTCGGTCCGTACATCGGCGTCAGCCACTCACAGTGCTACGCGAAGCCGATCGATTCGCACAGCGCCTCACACACGGCGATGGCCTAGGGACCGGCCAGCGCCAGCCCGGGCAACGCCCGCCCCCGCACCGTCAGCCCGGCCGGCTCGCACCATCAATCCAGGCTGCGTCCGCCCTGCCCCAGATGTGCCCGATTCAAGGCTTCGATTTCTTCATCACTCAAGTCGTCGAAGCTCTTGGCCTCGTGCTTGTCGCTCCGGGAGAACCGGACGAACATCAGGATGATGAGGGGAAGATCCACGATCTCCGCGAGGAACCACATCAAGTCTCCCGCGAGTTGCTGGTCACGCAACGGTGAGGGAAACCAACCTGGCTGATTGCCCAAAATTGACGTGGCGCCGTCAAGAATTCCCGGACTGAGCCGCATCAGGACCCCAGGCACCGCGTCGGCGAGCAGCTCAATAAATACAAAGATGAACTCGACCACAATGAGCGATGAGGTGCGTCCTGCGCCGTCTTCCATGATCGGTACGGTCATGAGGAGTCCCATGACGGGCACCAGCAAAGTCAGGATCATGTCGGCGGCGGGGTTGGTCCGAAGCACGTAGAAGAACGGCGTCAGGAACACTGTGAACATGGCGAGCCCCAGAAGTGCCGCCACGAGCGTGTTGCTGAGCATGCGAACGAGCCGGTGCCCGAGGACCGCTTCGACCCTCGCCGCGCCGACGGGGCCAAGGGTCTGCCTTGCGAGTGTCAGCGGCTTGCCGAGGCCAATCAAGAGCGGGACCACAAACAGGTAGGACGTCACTTTGAGGGTGAATGCCCACCGCAGATCGTGGCTGTAGGTTCCCGGGAATCCGAAGCTCAGTGCCGCGAAACTACCCAGGCCAAGGGCGAAGAAGGCAAACGAGTTCCACAAGGGCCAGCGGATGTCCCGGCGCTTGGCAGCAATCAGCCCCTTTGAATACAGGGCGACTGCGGCGATAAGAATGACCAGGGCAGGCCAGTTCATGGACCAGGCGCCCAGCACGGCGTCCAACGGTGGCATGGTCAGAAGTCCAAGCCGGAAGGCCGGGCGCCCAGCCCAGCGCTACGGTGGGTTTTGTCGATCTTCATGGTGTTCCTCCAGCGCGTTCCCGGTGTGCCGCGTGGTGCGCGAATCGGCGTGTCGTGTTGTGCCCTGAACCGGGTGCACCGTATCCATGTTACGGAGTCGCGCCAAGCATGGCACGCCGCAGGAGACGCGGGCGTCCAGGCTCGGCTAATCTCGCATTATGGAAAAGGCTGACATCACGTTCCGGACCCGCAAGTGGATACGTCCGGAGGACCTCAACGCCAACGGCACGCTGTTCGGTGGAAGCCTGCTGAAATGGATCGACGAGGAAGCGGCAATCTACGCAATCCTCCAACTTGGAAACGGCCGCGCCGTCACCAAGTACATCTCCGAAATCAACTTCGTCAGCTCGGCCGTCCAGGGCGACCTGGTGGAGATGGGCCTGACGGCGGTCCGTTTCGGCCGGACGTCACTGACCATGCGTGCGGAGGTGCGCAACATGATCACCCGCGACAGCATCCTGACCATCGAGGAAATCGTGTTCGTCAACCTCGGGCACGACGGCCGGCCGGAACCGCACGGCTACACGGAAATCACGTATGACCGCGACCGCATCCCCACGCACCACCTGATGCAAGCCCTTCACGAGGACTGAGCGCCCGACGTCGGGCCCCTCCTAAGCGTCGGGCCCTTCCTAAGCGGCGGGCCCGCCCAAAGAGGCAGGCCCGACTAAAAGGCTTTTTCCCCGGAAACGGGTGCTGGCGGCCGCGAAATTCGCGGCCGCCAGCTTGTATTTCCAGCAACGGGAGTGATGTCACTGGAACTTTGGGGCGCCCAGGACGGGCGCGGCGCCTCAAGGGAGGCGGGGGTCAGCGCCTGTCGAAGGTGAGACCGCCGGGGACCTGGAACGTCGGCATGAGTTCCAGCATGCCCACATTGACGTGGCGCGGGGTTTCGATGGCGTAGTCGAGGGCGTTGACGATGTCGTCAGTGGTCAGCGACTCGTAGCCTTCGTAGTACGTCTTCCACGCTTCTTCCATGGCTTCAGGCGTGCCGCCCATGTTCCGGCCGAAGATCTCGGTTTCCACACGCCCCGGGCAGATCTCGGTCACGCGGATGCGCTTGCCGACCGTGTCGTTCCTGAGCTGGCGGGAGATCTGGTGCACGGCTGCCTTCGTGGCGTGGTACACCGTGTGCCCATAGAAGTTGTAGACCCCGGCGATCGAGCTGATGTTGATGATGTGGCCAAGGTCGCGCTCCACCATGCCCGGCAGGACCAGCCGCGTGAGCTGAAGCAGGCCGCGAAGGTTGACGTCGATGAGCTCGTCGATGTCCTGCTCGGACGAGTCCAAGAGGTTCCCGGGCCGGGAAACTCCGGCGCAGTTGACCAGGACGTCGACCTTCAGCTCGCTTACGACGGCGGTCAGGGCCGCCGTGTCGGTCAGGTCGACTACGTGCGGGATAGCACCCGTACGATCGGCCAGTTCGCTGAGGCGTTCCTCGTTGCGGGCCACGGCATGAACGGTCAGGCCCCTTTTGGCCAGGCGCTCCGTGATCGCGGCACCCATACCGGTTGACGCTCCGGTGACGAGGGCGGTGTTGTAGTCGGAAAAAGACATCGGTTCTCCAAAGAGTGGAAATGGAAGGCACGAACTGTGCCTGGAGGTCAGCGGCGCCTAAGCGTCGCGCAGGGGTTCGTGTGCCCGGTCCTTGACCGTGCTCACGGCTGCGAGCGTGCCGAGCGCCGTGACGACTGCGTAGAAGGCCGGCATGTAGATGTTGCCGGTGCTGCTGATGAGCCAGGTCATCAGCAACGGAGCAGTTCCGCCGAAGAGCGCGGAGGAGATGTTGTAGCCGAGGCCGTACGCGGAATACCGAACACGGGTGGGGAACAACTCAACGATCAGGATGTGGATGACGGCCGTGTGGCCGGCGAAGACGATGGCCATGATGGAGGCACCGAGGATAGCCAGGCCCATGCTTCCTGTTGCGATGAGGGCGTAGGACGGGATGCCCAGGATGGTCATGGCGATGGCGGAGCCGGCGATGACCTTCTTGCGGCCGATGCGGTCGGACAGGGCGCCCATGAAAGGAATGGCGATGCAGATGACAACCAGGCTGCAGGCGGTGATGAACAAAGCCTCGCCGATGGTGAAGTTGAGCTGCTTGCCCTTGAGGAACGTGGGCATGTAGGAGAACAGGACGTAGTAGCCGGAGCCGTTCATGAGCGGGATGAAGAGGGCCAGAACCATGGCCCGGCGGTGCTCAGCGGACTGGAAGGCTTCCTTGAGCGGGTTCTTGGAGAGGCCGCCCTCTTCCTTGAGCTTCGTGAAGTTGGGCGTGTCCGCGATGGCCTTGCGGATGTACCAGCCGATGACGCCCATGGGAATGGCGACCAGGAAAGGAATGCGCCATGCGAAGGCGCCGAAGCCACCGCCGTCGATCGCGGCCTGGGTGAGCCACGGAGACATGGAGAACGCTACAAGGGTGCCGGTGAGCAGTGCTGCGAACGAAGCGATCTGCGCGTAGGAGGTGATGATGCCGCGCTTGCCCTCGGGGGCGTGTTCAGCGAGGAAGGTCATGGCGCCGGCGGCTTCGCCACCAACAGAGAAGCCCTGCAGGAGCCGCAGGAGAACGAGCAGGATGGGAGCCGCGATGCCGATAGCCGCGTACGTGGGCAGGATTCCGATACCGGCGGTGGCCACGCTGATCAGCAGAATGACGAAGACCAGTAGCTTTTGCCTGCCGATCCGGTCGCCCAAATAGCCACAAACAACTGCGCCGAGGGGCCGGACGAAGAACGAGACTGCGTAGCCGGCGAAGACGAACAACAAGGCGTTGTCCGGGTTGCCGGGGGCGAGGAACACCAAGGCAAGTGTTCCGGCCATAAACGCGAAGATGCCGTTGTCATAAAGTTCCACGAAGATGCCAACGCAGCCTGCGGTGACAACCTTGCGCGTTTGACGGCCTGTGAGCCGTTCATGCTGCACTTGCGCAGCGTTGGTGTTAGCGGTCATGACATTTCCTTCTTGATGTTGAGCGTAGCAACGCCTATTGGTTTTGACGACAGGTTTTTAGCTGCATGCCGCAACCGGGAGGTCCTGCCACTGGGGTCGGCATCCAATGCCAAGTAGTCCGAAGACTGTGTTGACGGATTCGCGGAGGGTCTCAAGCTGCGCCCGCGAGCGCCGGTGGGCGGAAGTTGCCTCCGCCACTGTTGTTTTCCTGAAGTGGACCTTGTCGCCCGGGCGGGCTTGGGCAAGGACGTCCAGGCCATTACTGGTGACCACTGCGAGGACGGGATAGCCGGCGGTGACGCCGCGTCCCCGATGCAGTACCAGCAACTCTTCCCGGGAAGGAACCTCGACGGCGCCCACTGGGACCCCGCGTGATAGCACTTCACCATTTGAGGTTCTTTCCGGAAGTTCGCCGCCAAGCCTCAGGCCGATGTGGTTGCTCCGGCCACTCACGGCGTATTCCGATGTGAAGAGCAGCTCGGCGGAATCACCAAACTCAGCGACATCCGGACCATCGGTCACATCGACCATCAGCTCCTGCCCCATGTTCGGCCGTTCAAGACCAAGCCGGAAGAGCGGAAGGTCGAAGTACGGTTGGCGAACCGGGCCCACGCTGCGGCGGGTCAGGAGCGTGGTTCCTTCCTTGAGCTGCAGGCCGAAGCCCACAACGGTGTCCGGAGCACAACTACCCAGCAGCGTTGGTGCCTCCACGGAGCCGTGGACGGCCAGGTAGGCACGGAGGCCCCGGTTGATTCCCCGGATGGCCACCGTCTCGCCCGCTCGGACCGAAACCGGTTCCCATTGGCTGCACGGACGCCCGCCGACGGTGAGCGTCAGCGGAGCCCCCGTGACTGCGATCAGGATGTCGGAGTGCGCCTTCATCCTGAAGTCCAGGGCCGTGATCTCCACCAGGGGATCGTTGTCCAGGTTGCCGGCCAGGATGTTGGCGGCCCGGGCCGAATACTGGTCCAAGGCGCCATTGACAGGCAGTCCAAAGCGAGGTCCACGGAACCGGCCAAGGTCTGTGACCACGGCGTTGCCGGGTTGCTGGATGAGAATGTGCCCACTCATGGCCTTGGTTCCAGTTCCTTGCCGACGTATGAATCGAACTCTCCGGCATCGATACGACGGAAACGGAGAATGTCTCCTGGCTTGTAGGGAACCAGTGGTTCACGGCGGATGTTCAGGACGGTCAACGGGGTTTGACCGATGACGCACCAACCACCCGGCGCGGACGCGGGAGCGATGACGGCTTGGCGTCCGGCAACTGCCACTGCCCCCGCCGGGACGCTGAGCCGCGGATCCTTGAGGCGCGGCACGGGCTTGGGGAACGCGGGACCGTCCATCATGGGCGAGCCGGCAGGAGCACCCAGGCAGCGGACGGTGTAGGTCTTTTCGGTGTGGAAGCGGATGACTTCCTCGGTGGAGATGCCTTGGTACTCGGCTACCTTCTCCAGGTCGGGACCATAGTCGCCTCCGTACACCACCGGAACGTCAAATTCACGAGGTGTTGCTTCGGTGCCGGCGGACCGGCCCATTTCAAGGAGTCCCAGCTTTACGAACGCGCGCACTTGGCGGGCCGACACCAGGACGGGGTCGAATTCCACCAGCACGGAATCGTAGGTAGGTACTGCGCCGTGAAGGCCCTCGGCACCACAGCTCTCCAGCCAGTCAGCAAGACGGTGGACCGTGAGCCAGTTGTCCTCGCTTGCTTCAGCAAGGGCGACGACGCGCAATGCGGAGTCTCCGGATTCGTAGATCTCGGTGGGAGCCGCGGTCAGAGAGGACATGTCAGGCCGCCTTCCTCTTGGCGTCCATGACTTCGGTCAACGGGGCGATACGGACGCCGGCCGAGATGAGCTCCGAACGAATGAGGCGGGCAAGTTCGACGGCTCCGGGGTTGTCTCCGTGAAGAAGGACGGTGTCCGCGGAGATGTCGATGTCAGTGCCATTGGCGCAACGGATCTTGCCTTCGCACACCATACGGACGGTTCGCTCGACAATGGCCGAGGAATCGTGCAGTACGGCGCCGGGCTTGCTGCGCGGAACCAGCGTGCCGTCTTCCTGGTAGGCGCGATCGACGATGCCCACAATGGCCACGTCCAGGCCGGCGGAACGTGCCGCCTTGGCCAACTCGCCCTCCTGGGCGACCACGATGAGTTCGTTGTCCACGCGGGCGGCCGCTTCAGCTACGGCCGCAGCGTAGTCCGGACGGACAGCTACGAGATTTCCGAGCCGGCCATGCGGCGCAACGTGGGTCACTTTGGTTCCGTGGAAGGCGGCGAAGCCGTTAAGGGCCCCCAGCTGGTACAGGACATCCGCGCGCACCTCGTTGGCAGTCAGGCCCATGTCCCTGCGGCCGAAACCACGCAAGTCAGGGAAGCTCGGATGGGCTCCAATACCCACACCGCGGCGAACGCATTCAGCAACGGTGGCGTCCATGATGTCGGGATCGCCCGCGTGGAACCCGCAAGCGATATTGGCGCTTGAGACGATCTCCAGAAGATCGGTGTCGCTGCCTATGGTGTAGGCACCGAATCCCTCTCCAAGATCCGCTACAAGATCAATTGTCGGGTTCACGTGGTTCTCTTTCCGTGGTTCTGCATTGGGGTCCGGTAATTCCATTCGAATGGCTGGAATATCCGGTGAACTCAGTTGCCTTTTCGATTGAAAGTGTTTAGCTAAACTTCTTCAATCAGAGGCGCTGCCGGTAATTCTTTGGTGATAGAAGTCTCGCACCCACGAACTTCGGGCACAAAGACCTATTCGCTATCACGGGATAGCTCCCGGTTATGACCTACGGCACACGTACTGCCGGCAGGACCGCACGCGGCCGATCGCCGTCGTCGTCCTTGTTGAAGGTCGACGACGCCGAACGGCAGCGGGCGCGGTGGCCCTGCAGCAGCGACAGGAGGGCATTGTGCCCGAAAGTCTCATGGGGTGCTCTTTACGTGACGATCGATTTGCGAGGCAGCGTGCCAAGTGCGTCTATATTTGGGTAACAGGACAATTGGTTGATGGGGAGTCAACGAACTGCCGGTAATGGTTGGGAAACGCCACCATGGGGATGTGGATCTCAAATTAGTCGCTGAGAGACAGGTCACACAAAGACGGATTGTGTGTCCCTACATAGAATTTCCTTATGGCATCCAGGCCCCAATGAGGGCTTGGAGGAAGGCAGACCCATGGACACGCGGAAGCTCTCATATTTTGTAAAGATCGTCGATTCGGGGAGCATCACGAAGGCCGCCGCAGCGCTCCACGTCGCCCAACCCGCACTTAGCCAGCAGGTGTCCGCGCTGGAAAGTGATCTTAAGCAACGCTTGCTGATCCGCAGCAAGCAAGGAGTCGAGCCGACTGCCGCGGGACACACCCTCTATCGCCACGCCCAGACCATCCTGCGGCTCGTGGAACAAGCACGGCAGGACGTAGCAACATCCGGGGCCGCGCCGTCGGGCAGGGTGTCCATCGCCATCGCACCGTACAGCATGGCCTCCAGCCTGACGCCGCAGATCATCCGCGAGGTTGGCCGGCGATACCCGGACATTGTGGTGCACCTGACGGAGATCTTCGGCGGCGTGCTGAGCGAGGCAATCAAGAACGGCCGCCTCGACATGGCCCTGATCTACGAGCCGGGAAAGATCCGCGGAGTGCAGTTCACCACCATGATTGTGGAAGACCTGCACTTGGTGACCCACGAAGACGTCGATGTGGCCCAGGGGCGGACAACGGTCACCCTCGAAGAGGCCAGCGGCCTGGGACTATTCCTCCCCGAAAAGAACCACACCCTGCGCCAGATCATCGAGAAGGGCCTGGCCGAGCAAGGGTTGCCCCTGCGGCTCGTTGGGGAAGTGGAATCGGTTCCCTCGCTTGTCAGGCTCATTCGCGCAGACCTCGGGGCCACCGTCCTTCCCAAATCCGCAGCCGATGCGCTCTTCCCTGAGGAGAACTTCAAGGTCCTGCGGATCGTCGAACCGGCCCTGCAGAGCAAGATTGCCCTGTGCACCCCTGACCACGAGCCACTGTCAGAGGCCGCCTCTGCCGTGCTCATCCTGGTCAAGGAGATGCTGCAGCAACAGTTGATCAGCAAGTACGCGGCCGATCCATCCGAGGCTTGATCCATCCATAACATTGCCTTATCCGGACAGACATCTTTGGTCTTATTCACGGGCGTTTTTATTTCCTATTATCGAATTACCAAGTAATTCGAAAGCGGCTCGCGGATTCCGTGATCCCAATCAAAGGAACAGCGGTGAAAAAGATCAGCCAGACCCGGTGGGTTTCGAATCCAACCGTCGGAACGATCAGTGCACGGACCGGATTCCACTGCCCAAGGAATGGTTTCTGGCGTCCTTTGGGCGGCCTGGGCGAACCTCTCTTCGTCTTCGAAGGAAGCCTCATGCCCGCCCACGCCGGACACAGCATCGAGTGGTACCTGGTCGACGCCCGGCCTGGACGCCTCGGACTGGACTGACTCTGCCCTCAAAGCCACTGCACCACGAAGGCGCCTTGCCCCCGGCAAGGCGCCTTATTCGTGCCCGGAAACGCGCGCGCAAAAGCTCTCAGAGCGCGCAAAAGGCCGGCCACCGTATTCGGTGACCGGCCCCGGCGAGACAATCAGTCTTCGACCAGGAGTCCCTTGGCCTTCAGCTTTTCCGTCAGTCCGCACAACTCGATGGTGGTGCCTCCGGCGTGGTAGGCCTTGATGAGCTCGCGTTCGGCGTCGTCCCGGGCCTGGGAGAGCGCGATGACCTCCTCAGCTTCCTCGCGGCGGACGACCACGACGCCGTCAGCGTCACCGCGGAGGATGTCTCCCGGGTAGATGATTTCATCGCCGAAGACGAGTGGGTGGTTGATCGGCCCAAGGGTTTCCTTGACCGTGCCCTTGATGCAGACGCTGCCCGAGAACACCGGGAGGCCCAGTTCGATGAGGTCCTGGGTGTCCCGCACGCCGGAATCCGTCACCATGGCCGCAATGCCTTTGGCCTTCATCGCATTGCCCAAGACGTCGCCGAAGGTGCCGGCGTCGGAAAATTCCTGGGCACCGACCAAGACCACATCGCCGGCCTGGGCGTAATGGATGGCGACCTGAAGCATGAGGTTGTCCTGCGGGGCGCAGGCCACTGTCACGGCGGGGCCACAGAACGACATGGAGCGGTCGATCGGCTTGATTTTGGAGCTCAGGGCGCCCCTGCGGCCCTGGGCCTCGTGGATGGTCGCGGAGGAAAACGCCGCGAGGCGACTGACGACGTCGGCGTCCGGCCTCTGGAATTTGGTCTTTACGTGGATCATTTCCTGAATCTTTCTCTTGGCTGGCTTCTGGAGTGCCCGTAGGGCTTAGTTGAGGGCGCTAACTGCCTTGCGGATCGAGTCCACGCCGGCGTTGATGGTCTCCAGCGATGTGGCGAAGGAGATCCGGAAGTAGGGGCCAAGGCCGTAGGCGGAACCCTGGATGACAGCGACCGCGGCCGCGTTGAGGAGGTACAGCGTGAAATCCTGGTCGTTCTCGATGACTGTGCCGTCGGGAGCGGTCTTGCCGATGACCCCGCTGCAGTTCACGTAGGCGTAGAAGGCACCCTCGGCCGGCGCAACGGACAGTCCGTCAATGGCGTTGAGGCCCTCGACGGCGACATCCCGGCGTTTGCGGTACACCTCCACGCTGTCCCGGACGAACGACTGGTCGCCGTTCAGCGCAGCTGCCGCGGCTGCCTGGCTGACCGACGACGGGCATGAGGACGTCTGCGACTGCAGCTTGTTCATCGCCGCGATCAAAGGCGCCGGACCCACGCCGTAGCCAAGCCGCCAACCGGTCATTGCATAGGCTTTGGAGACGCCGTTCACCAGCAGGATGCGGCCACGCAGGGACGGAACGGCAGTGACGAGGCTGGTCACCCGGCCGTCCCCGAAGTGGATTTCGTCGTAGATCTCGTCAGTGAGGATGTAGACGTGAGGGAATTCCTCAAGCACGGCACCCAGCGCCTGCAGTTCTTCGCGTGAGTACACGGCGCCTGTTGGGTTGGACGGTGCGTTGAGGATGAGCCACTTGGTCTTGGCGGTGATGGCTTCGCGGAGAGCGGCCGGCGTGAGCTTGAAGCCAGTGTCTTCTCCGCAAGCGACGATCACGGGCGTACCGTCGTTGGCGAGGACCATGTCCGGGTAGGACACCCAGTACGGTGCCGGGACGATGACTTCGTCGCCCTCGTTGAGCGATGCCATGAGCGCCACGTATAGGACTTGCTTGGCACCGCCGCCGATGGTCAGTTGGTTCGCTTCGTAGTGCACGCCGGTGTGGCCTTCGATCCGGCGGAGGATAGCGGTCTGCAGCTCGGGCGTTCCAGTCACGGAGGTGTATTTGGTCTCGCCTGCGTTGATCGCTTCGATAGCTGCCACCTTGATGTGGTCAGGTGTGTCGAAGTCCGGCTCGCCGACGGTCAGGTCGATGATCGGGATGCCTTCGGCTCGTAGTTCACGGACGCGGGCGGCGGCCGCAACGCTCGCTGAGGACTTGATGCGTGTGACCCTCGACGCCGGCAGGTACTCGGACATTGTCTTCTCCAGAATCGTGAAACTCAGGATTCGGGTGTCGAATCCCCAATTTCGAGACTAGGCACTGCCGGGCGCCGTGGATAAGACCTATTGTGCGTGGATCAATAAGAGACCCTTATGACCGCCTGTTCCATATGGGGGCTCCGTGGTCAATTAGGGAAATTTCATCCCTATATGGGAATCTTCTATGCACTTTCCTTATGGGTTCACTCGGTATTGGTATTTCCGCAGCTCTGCGAACGCCGCCTAGATTTCATAGATCAGAAGTTCGCGAAGAGTCCGAAAGGGATCCAATGCCAGCCCAATCCGGGTCCCTTCGGGGTCCGTCAACCACAGGCAGGTACACCTACCGGGCCAAGGCGCCAGCGCGGCCCCAAACCGTGGCCAAAGGGGAGCGCAGCAAGCTCACGCACGCCCTCGCGGCGCACAGGCAACTCCTGACCCATGCGACGAGTGCCATCCGCACATTGACCGCTGCCCGCAACGAGATGATCTCCCAGGCCCTTGAAGACGGGCTCACCCTGGCCACAATTTCCGCGGTGACCGGGGAGAACATTCGGGCTGTCCGAACCATTGCTTTGGCTTATGACGACCTCCACCCGAGTGGGCTTCCGCGAGGCGCACACGTGGATGCCTTGAGGGCGAAAAGCGAGCAACTCAAGGCAGCCGAAAGGCACCGCGACCAGATCGTTAATCAGCGGGAGGCGTTGATTGTCACGGCGCTCCGCACCCAAGCCTGCGATGACCTTGAACTTGCCTCGCTGACCGGCCTCACACCCGACCATATCCGCAGGTCAACACGGGGCATCGCGCGCTCCGCCTAGCTCACTTCGTTGCCTCTTTCTTTGCCGGAGGCGTCCTGCAGCTAAACAGTTCCTGTGTTCCTGTTTTCCTGGCGATGAGCACCGTCAATGCGCGGGCTGACGTTGAAATCGGTTCAAAATGTTGGATCGACCGCGCACCGACGTTCCAGATGCGCTTCACGCCCAGGACACGGTCGTGCTCGTCAGTGGCAACCAGGGGCGGACTTCCCTGCCCTGCCATGGGCCTGCGTTTCCAGCACAGACTGACCACCGTCGCGTGCTCCCAGAATTCCACGGCAGTTACGAAGAATTCGCGCCCCTCATCATCCAGAAACAGCCCGGACTGCGGGACGTAAACCGCCCGAAGATCGTACTCCACCGGGCCTGAACGCCTTGTAGCTGGCGGTTCGGTAGTGGCTGCAGTTTGTTGAGGATTGAGATCTGGTTGCGGGACCACGGCATGCTCCATTGAAATTGCGGTCGACCCCCTCCTCGACCGCCCCCGAGCGGCCTCGGGATATCCAATGTAGCTCCGAGCAAGAACCTCCGGAAGAGTGGCGACTACTTACCCGCATCATCGCGCGCGGCTCGGGAGTTAATGAGACCTGCGGCGCAGCATCGGACCCGCGAGTCGCGTGAGAAATGTTCAGTAGCTCGGCGGCGCTCCGCCTGACCCGTCGAGGGGCGCTCCGCCGTCGGGGGTTGCCGGGATGAACTTGTCCGCGAGGGCTTCGGTGCCGCGCGCGAGGAGCGCGACGTCGGCACCGACCAGCAGGAACGAGGCCCCGGCGTCCATATAGGCCCGGGCCGTGGCTTCGTTGAAGGCGTTGACACCGGCCGGTTTGCCTGCGGTTTTCGCGGCGGTGAGGCAGTGCTCGACGGCGGCACGCACCTTGGAGTGTTCCTGCTCGCCGAGGAGGCCCATGGACGCCGCGAGGTCGGAGGGCCCGAGGAAGATGGCATCGACGCCGTCGACCGCGAGGATCTCCTCCACGGCGGCGACAGCGGCCTCGGTTTCAATCTGGACCGTGACGCTGACGGTCTCGGCGGCCCGGGCGAGGTAATCCGGGATCCGGTTCCAACGCGAAGCGCGGGCCAGGGCCGAGCCGACGCCCCGGACTCCGTGCGGTGGGTAGCGCACCGCGGCTACGGCGGCCTTGGCCTCCGCGGCGGAGTTGACCATGGGGATCAGCAGGTCCTGCGCACCCAGGTCCAGGTATTGCTTGAGGAGCACGGTGTCGTTGACCGGAGGGCGGACCACGGCCCGGACGGGGTAGCCGCGGACTGCCTGCAGCTGGGCGAGGATCGATTCGAGGCCGTTGGGGCTGTGTTCGGCGTCGATCAGGAGCCAGTCCAGCCCGGCCCCGGCGCACAGTTCGGCGATGAGCGGGCTGCCGGAACATACCCACATCCCGGCGAGGGGCCGGTCCGCGGCGGCCAGGGCTTGGCGGAACGTGCGGTCTGGTTCTACTCGAACCGGCATGTGACAACTCCCAAGGGTCCATAGTCGGCGTGGACGGTGTCGCCCTTGTACACCCACAGCGGTCGGGTGAAGGAGCCGGCGAGGATGATCTCCCCGGCCTTCAGCCCGTCGCCGTGCAGGGCGATCTTGTTGGCGAGCCAGTGCACCCCGTTGGCGGGGTGGTCCAGGACGCCGGCGGCGACGCCGGTTTCCTCGACGGTCTGGTTCTTGTACAGGATCGCCGATACCCAGCGCAGGTCCACGGCGTCCGGCCGGACCGGGCGCCCGCCCACCACCATGGCACCCATGGCGGCGTTGTCCGAGATGGTGTCCACGATGGTCCGGCCCTCCATCTCGATCCTGGAATCCAGGATCTCGAGGGCCGGAACCACGTAGTCGGTGGCGTTCAGGACGTCGAAGATGGTGCAGCCCGGACCTTTGAGGCCGTCCTTGAGCACGAAGGCGAGCTCCACCTCAACGCGCGGGTGCGTGTACTGGTCCCACGCCACGGAGCAGCCGGTTTCCAGGACCATGTCGTCGAAAATCGCGCCATAGTCCGGTTCGGTGATGCCGGTGGCGTCCTGCATGGCCTTGGACGTGAGGCCGATCTTGCGGCCCACCAGCTTCCGGCCCGCTTCCTCGTTGCGGCTACGCCACAACTGCTGCACGGCGTAGGAATCCTCCACCGTCATCTCCGGGTAGCGGGCGGTCAGGCGCGGAACCGGGGTCCGGCTCCGGCCTGCTTCTACTAGTTCGTCGGCAATGGTTTCTATCGTCTTCGGGTCAAGCATCTCCACACTCCGTTCGGCCATCCTGCGGTCAGCATACGTTGAGGGCTGCGGGCCTAGAGCTGCGAGCCGACCTTGAAGCCCTTCTTTTCCCCTGCGGGGCCGTCCTCGGGCTGGCGCGTGTACGAGAAGCCGTCGGCACCCACGGTGACCGCCATTTCGCTCTTTTCCTCGCGGATGATGACCGGCTGGGGGTTGCCGTCCAGGTCCAGGACGAGGGAGGCCTCGGTGTACCAGGAGGGGACGACGGGGTTGCCCCACCAGTCGCGGCGCTGGTTGTCGTGGACGTCCCAGGTGACGGTGGGGTTGTCCGGGTCACCGGTGTAGTAGTCCTGGGTGTAGATCTCGATGCGGTGCCCGTCCGGGTCCAGGATGTACAGGTAGAACGCGTTGGACACGCCGTGCCGGCCGGGGCCGCGTTCGATCCGGTCGCTGATGCGCAGGGCGCCCATCTTGTCGCAGATCTGGATGATGTTGTGCTTCTCGTGGGTGGAGAACGCGATGTGGTGCAGGCGGGGGCCGTTGCCGCCGGTCAGGGCGGTGTCGTGCACGGTCTGTTTGCGGTGCATCCACGCGGCGTACGTGACGCCGTCGGAATCCTTGATGTCCTCGGACACCCGGAAGCCCAGGTCCTCCAGGTAGGCCCGGCCGCGGGGAACGTCGGGGGTGACTTGGTTGAAGTGGTCCAGGCGCACCAGTTCACCGGCGGAGTACACGTCGTAGCGCTGGGTGAGGCGTTCGACGTGCTCCACCTCGTAGAAGAACTCGTACGGGAAGCCCAGCGGGTCCTCGACGCGGACCGAGTCTCCGACGCCCTTGGTGAAGCCGTCCTTGCGGCGCTCAACCCGGCAGCCGAGCTCCCGGTAGTAGGCCTCGGCGGCGTCCACCTCGGCCGGCGACTTCACCCGGTACGCGAAGGCTGCGGCGGCGGCGACCGGTCCCTTGCGCAGGACCAGGTTGTGGTGGATGAACTCCTCGAAGGAGCGCAGGTAGATGGTGTCCTCGTCTTCCTCGGTGACGTGCAGGCCGAGGAGGTCCACGTAGAACTCGCGGGACTTGGCGAGGTCCGTGACCACGAGTTCGAGGTAGGCGCAGCGGACGATATCCGGCGCCGGGACGGTGGGGGTGGGGACGAAGTTGGTCATGGGGTTCTCTCTTCTTTGAAAGGGGTGGAAGCGCTCTTAGGCGCCGAATTTGGGGGTGTGTACGGTGCCGAGGGTGATGTGCACGGCCTGTTGGTCGGTGTAGAAATCGATCGAGCGGTAGCCGCCTTCGTGGCCCAGGCCCGAGGCCTTCACACCACCGAACGGGGTGCGCAGGTCCCGGACGTTGTGGCTGTTGAGCCACACCATGCCGGCCTCGACGTTTTGCGCGAAGTTGTGGGCGCGGGTCAGGTTCTGGGTCCAGATGTAGGCCGCCAGGCCGTATTTGGTGTTGTTCGCGAGGGCGAGCGCTTCGTCGTCGTTCTCGAACGGGGTGATCGCGACGACCGGACCGAAGATCTCTTCTTGGAAGATCCGAGCGTCGGACGCGACGTCGGCGAACACCGTGGGGGCGATGTAGTTGCTGTTGTTGAGCCCTGCAGGCAAGTTTTCCGGGCGTCCCCCGCCGGCCAGGAGCCGGCCTTCGGACTTGCCGATCTCCACGTACGAGGCCACCTTGGCGTAGTGCTCGGGGTGGACGAGGGCGCCGACTTGGGTCTTGGGGTCGTGCGGGTCGCCGACGACGATGTTCTTCGCGCGGGCTGCGTACTTTTCGCAGAACTCGTCATAGATGGCGCGTTCGACGAGGATCCGGGAGCCGGCGGTGCAGCGTTCCCCGTTGAGGGAGAAGACCCCGAACAGTGCCGAATCGATCGCGGCGTCGAGGTCGGCGTCGGCGAACACGACGCACGGGGACTTGCCGCCCAGCTCCATGGACAGGCCCTTGAGGTTGGCCGCGGCGTTGCGGAAGATCGTCTGGCCCGTAGTCGTCTCCCCGGTGAAGGAGATCAGCGGTACATCCGGGTGCTTGACCAACGCGTCGCCGGCTTCTTCGCCGAGGCCGTTGACGAGGTTGAACACGCCGTCGGGCAGTCCGGCGTCCTTGAAGATCTGCGCCCAAAGCGAGGCCGAGAGCGGGGTGAACTCGGCCGGCTTGAGGACCACGGTGTTGCCGGTGGCCAGTGCCGGGGCGAGCTTCCAGGACTCAAGCATGAACGGGGTGTTCCACGGCGTGATCAGGCCCGCGACGCCGATCGGCTTGCGGTTGACGTAGTTGATCTGTGAGCCCGGGACCTTCATGGCGTCGTCGAACTGGGCCACGATCAGGTCCGCGAAGAAGCGGAAGTTCTCCGCCGCACGCAGGGCCTGGCCCTTGGCCTGGGTGATCGGCAGGCCGGTGTCAAAGGTTTCGAGTTCGGCGAGGCGTTCTTCCTGGGCTTCGACGGCGTCGGCGATCCTGTTCAGGACGCGGGCGCGTTCGCGCGGCTTCATCTTCGGCCACGGACCGTTCACGAAGGCTTCGCGGGCCGCGGCGACGGCGAGGTCGATGTCTTCCTTCTGCCCGGCCGCGGCGGTGGCGTAGTTGGTGTTGGATACCGGGTCCAGGACGTCGAAGGTCTTCCCGCCGACCGAGTCAACGAACTCTCCATTGATGAAGTGCTGGATGTGGGTGGGAAGGTCCTTCGGGACGTAATGGGTGGTGGTTTCTGGTGCAGTGAACGTCATTGTTTCTTCCTTTACTAGTGCAACGCGGGGTCACTTACGGCCCATGTTGGGCCCTCTAATGGGCGCTAAGTGACCCCGCGTTGGTCTGTGCGAGGTACGCGTCCAGGGTCGCGCTGCGGTGGCGGCGGGCGGCTTGTTCGATGGTGTCGGCGTCGGCGTTGCTTTCGATGAGCTGAAGCAGCGCCTCGTGTTCTTTGACGGATTCCTGCGCGCGGCCGGGGACGAAGCGGAACGTCGATGCCCTGATCGAGGCCAGCCGGTTCCAACCCCGGTGCACGAGGTCAAGGATGTGCGGATTGGGGCAGTGTTCAAAGAGCACGCTATGGAAATCCTGGTTCAACGCCGTGAAGCGGACCGGATCGAAATGCTCCAGGCAGTCGCGCATCTCGGCATTGACCGCACGGGCCCGGGCGATGGCCACGGAGTCGATCAAGGGTGCCGACAATGCCGTCGCCGCTCCCTCGATGATGCTCAGGGTCTGCATCGTGTACAGGTACTCCGTGGGGTCGATCCCGGAGACCGTGGCGCCGACGTTGCGCTCGAACTTCACGAGCCCCTCGGCCTCCAGGCGGCGGATCGCCTCCCGGACCGGAACCACGCTCACGCCGAGGTCCTCGGCGATCTTGGCCAGCACCAGCCGGTATCCCGGCGTGTAGGTGCCCTCCACGATGCGCGCCTTCACGGCGGCATAGGCCTGCTCGGACTTGCTCCCGACGGCGGTTTCAGTCACCTTGGGCTCCTTCCCACTCCTGGTAACGGGCACGCCACTGGGCGTTCATCGGGTACAAACCGTCCACGCTGTTGCCCTGCTTGACCATCTCGAAGATGAAGGCCTCTTCCTTCTCCTGCTCGATGCACTCATCCACCAGTTCCCCGGCGATGGCCGGCGGGATCACCAGGATCCCGTCAGAGTCGGCCACGATGATGTCCCCGGGCTGGACCGTGGCCCCGCCGCAGGCGATGGTGATGTCCGTGTCCCACGGGATGTGGCGCCGGCCCAGCACGGCGGGGTGCGGGTTGGCGAAGTAGGTGGGCATGTCCAGTCCTGCCACCGCGGAATAGTCGCGCACGCCGCCGTCGGTGATGATCGCCGCGGCACCGCGCATCTGGGCACGCAGCGCTAGGATGTCACCCACGGTCCCTGTGCCCTTTTCTCCCCGGGCCTCCATGACCAGGATCTCGCCTTCGTTCACGGAGTCGATCGCCCGTTTTTGGGCGTTGAACCCTCCGCCGTGGGTCTTGAAGAGGTCCTCACGGTTGGGGACATAGCGCAGCGTCCGGGCGAGCCCGACGACGCGGCGGTCCGGGCGGGTGGCCTGCAGGCCGTCGATGCTCACGTTGTTCAGCCCGCGCTTGCGCAACTGGCTGGACAACGTCGCGGTCGCCACGCTTTCGAGCTTCTTCTTCAGCTCGGGGGTCAGGACATGCACGACGGCGGGAAGCCCGGCCGCTTCACGGGATCCGTACGCTTCCTCCCGCTGCGTGTCATCGGACTTGGGCCGAGCGCCGAAGTCCGCGAACGCCGTCGTACCCTCCGTCACCGTGGTGGCCAAGCGACCGCTACTGAGCCCGCCGGCGGTGACCTCGACCTCGACGACGTCGCCGGGTTGGGCGACGGAAGCGCCGGCCGGGGTGCCGGTCAGGATGATGTCGCCGGTTTCGAGGGTGAGGAGCTGGGAGAGGTCGGCAACAAGGCGCGCGAAGGGGAACAACAGGTCTTCGGTGGTGTCGTCCTGGACGAGTTCGCCGTTGTGCCAGGTGCGGATGCGCAATCCGGAGGGGTCGACGTCGGCAGCCGGGATGAGCGCGGGGCCCACCGGGGTGAAGCCGTCGCCGCCCTTGGACCGGAGGTTGGAGCCCTTGTCCGCGTAGCGCAGGTCATAGACGCCGAGGTCGTTGCTCGCCGTGACCCACTCGACGTGGCTCCAGGCGTCCTCAAGGCTGACGCGGCGGGCAGGCTTGCCGATGATGAGCGCGATCTCGCCCTCGTACCCGAGGAGTTCACAACCAGCAGGACGCTCCACCATAGAGCCGCCAAGAGCAAGCGAGGACGACGGCTTCAGGAAGTACGAAGGCTGCTCCGGCGTGCGCCCGCGCTGCGCCGCCCGGCTGGGGTAGTTGATATGCACCGCGATGACCTTGCGGGCCGCGGCCAGGATGTGGTCGGTGACCTGTTCCAAGATTTACTCCTCATCGAGTACGAAATCGTATACGATAACTATGACCCGGGAGTTTCGGAACGTCAACCCCTGACTTTCGGGCAGATCGTGAGGGCTTGTCGCCCACGTCACGCCTGCCGTACAGTTGGAATCCAATTCATGGTTCAAATATAGAATTCACAGTTCTATAATTGAACAACCACACGACGAGGTGAGGAAAGCCCATGCAGTTCCACCATCATGGTTATGTGTCCGGTGACCCGCGGGTCCAGCCGGCCGCCGGTGTCGGCGTCAACAGGCCCGTGGACCTTCCGGAGGAGGTCGACGTGCTCATCGTGGGCAGCGGGCCCGCCGGGATGC
>NZ_JBFTOG010000044.1:0-39994 GCF_056397865.1 Arthrobacter sp. 05L417 | reverse complement strand
CAGGCAACGGCAAGCAACACTCGACACCTGCTACGCCCGCAACCCCCACCGATACCGCAACAAACCCACCGCGCCGGGAGCACCCCCCACCGCCGGGATCAACAACAAACAAACCACCCCGCTGTCACAAACAGCTTGATAGATACCGCCAAAAGTGGCTTTATGTGAGCGAGCGTCCGGCCAAAAGTCGCTTTATGTGAGCGAGGGTCCGGGGTTGGGTCAGCGGCCGACCACCACTGTCCGCGGCGCTTGGAAGGACAACAGGCGGAGCCACTCGGGGTTCGGTTCTGCCAAACGAACGCCTTGCAGCGCTGCCGCAGTTTCCTGTACGACGACGGTGGCCTCCAGTTCCGCGAGCTTCGCACCGAGGCAACGGTGAATGCCTGAGCCGAACGCCAGTCCGTAGGCCGTAGGACCTTGCTCAGACAACGAGTGGTTCCCCGTGAGTTCCAAGAGGATTTCGGCGCCGGCCGGGATGCGCTCGTCGTCGAGGACCGTGTCCTCTGCGGCAACCCGACGCCATGTAGGAACGGAAGATTCCGTGGCCAAAACGTGCCGGATGAGATCCCGGGCAATGGTGCCGGAAGGGGCGTCTTTCCAGGCAAAGCCTGTGGATCCCTCGGCAAGCCTGAATAGTGCCGTGCTGATGAGCTGGGTGGTGGTTTCCTGCCCTGCGATGAGCAGGAAGTAGCCGAGGGAACAGATCTCGGGAGTGCTGAGACCGTGTTCCGCCAAGGAGCCGAAGAGATTCCGCCCGGGCGAGGCCACTGCCTCGAGGACGAGTTCCCGCAGCCAGCCGTAGAACTCTGCCGCGCTGTGTGCCAGTTCCAGTTGCCGCTCGGGATCCGGCCAGCCCCAGAAGAGTTCGAGGGAGTCCAGGCTCCAGGCTTTGAGCTCCGGAAGGTCGCGCACCGGAAGGCCCAGAAGCTCCAACATCACGATCGCCGGCGGGTAAGCGGCCACGGCCTGCACCAGATCCACCTGTCCGTGCGCATTCAAGAGCGCGGCCGCGTCGGAACCAGCATCCCGCGCGATGCCGCGGATACGTGGCTCGAAAGCACCGACCGTTGCCGGGGTAAAGAACCCGGCCACCACCTTGCGGATACCTGCATGGGAATCGGTGTGGTTGCTGGCCAGCACCGGCGGCAAGGCGAAGCGGGCACGCTGCAGGACGCGCAAGGACGGTCCGGACAACGGTGTCACAGCGATGAGGGCATTCGCCGGACTGAAATCTTCCGGCCGGTGCAGGACCTCCCGCACTGCAGCGGGCTCCCGCAGCACCATATACGGGCACGTCTGGGCGCTGGCAGAAGCGGCGCTCATGACCTGGCCCCGTTCAAGGAGTCCAAACCGCTCAGCCAGTGCACACTCGCCGCCTTGAACGTCACGGGTGGGAGGTCCGCGGCGCGCTCGGGGAGCACTCCAAGAAGCTGCCGCAGCGAGCCGAGCGTCGCCCGGTTGCCGTGTTCCAGCACGCCCGGGTCGTCCGGCCAGGTTCCCAGAATCACGCCATGGATGCGCAGGTCCCTGCGTTCCAGGGCCTCGAGCGTCAGGGCCGTATGGTTCAGGGTTCCCAAAGCGGGGCGGGCAACCACTACAAAAGTCGCATCGCTTCCAAGGTGACTGCCCAGATCCGCTAGCGTGCCGCCGGTGGGGTCCAACTCCACGAGGAGACCGCCGGAACCCTCCACGAGGACATGGTCATGTGTGCTGGCTAATTCCCGTATGCGCTCGGCATGTGCCGCAATCGGGGGCAACGTGATTCCGTCCAGTGCGGCTGCGGGCACCGGGGCGAGGGGTTCTTGAAGCACGACGCCGGCCTCGGCCGTGAGCGGTCCGGCCAATCGGGTGATTTCGACGCAGTCGGAGTCACCCGCCGCATCGCCGCTCTGGCAAGGCTTGTACACGGCCACCGAGCGGCCCTCAGCCTGCAGCGCGGACGCAAGCGCCGCCGTCGCGACAGTCTTGCCGACGCCGGTGTCCGTACCGGTGACCAACACTATGTGTGGCAGTTTCATGGCGTTTCCTCCAGGATGCGGCGCAACGTCGCGCACGCGTAGTCGATGTCGTGGGGAGTCAGGGTGGCGCGGGCCGTCAGCCGGAGGCGCGAGACCCCGTCGGGAACCGATGGCGGGCGGAAGCAGCCGACGCGGATACCCGCCCGGTGTGCCGCCTGGCTCGCCGAAAGTGCCGCAGCGGCAGAGGGCATCGGGATGGATTGCACGGCACCAGCTGTTTCAAGCGGCGCGCCAGCGGGCCCGACGCCGGGGCCGCGCCCCTGTAGCGCGGGCGCCAGTCCCGCCGTGAGACTGGCAGCGTTCCGATGGACGGCCGCCGCACGCCACGGTTCCGCCCGGATGATTCCGACGGCGGCGAGTGCAGCGGCGGCCGACGCTGGTGCGAGCCCGGTGTCGAAAATGAAGCTGCGGGCCCTGTTGACGAGGTGTTCGCGGAGCAGGGCACTGCCAAGTACTGCACCCCCCTGGCTGCCGAGTGACTTGGAAAGCGTTGCTGTCAACACCACGTTGGGGTGGGCCGCAAGGTCCGTTCCAGCCACCGAGCCGTGACCCTCAAACGCGCCGAGGCCCGCAACACCGAGGCTGTGGGCCTCGTCCACGAGGAGCATCGCGTCGTGCTCTTCGGCCAGTGCCAGCAGCTGGGGGAGCGGGGCGGCGTCGCCGAAGACGCTGTAGATGGACTCGACCACGATCAAGGCCCGGGGTTCTGCGCGGGTGCTCAGCTGGTGCCCGATTGCGCCTAGATCGTTGTGCGGAACCGTTTCCACCCTCGAACGGCTCAAGCGAAAACCGTCAATCAGCGAAGCGTGGCAATGTTCGTCGGCAACGATGAGGGTCCCTGGGCCGCCGAGCGCCGTCGTGACGCCCAGATTGGCCAAGTAACCGGACGAGAAGACCAACGCGGATTCCATGCCGGTGAGCCTCGCAAGCTCGGATTCGAGCTCCAGGTGCAGCGCCGTGGTACCGGCAACCAGTCGCGAGGACGCGGCACCGGTTCCCCAACGGCCGATCGCCTCCCGGGAAGCCTCTGCCGGCCTCGGGTCCGTCGCGAGGCCAAGATAGTCGTTGCTCGCCAGATCCACCTCGGGGTCCCCACCGTGCCGCGTCATGGGCGTGCGGACGAGGCCCCGGCGCTCGCGGACCGAGGCCTGCTGTTCCAACCACGCGGTCATGGACGTGCTCATGGGCAGTGCACCTCGGCCACGGCCGCCACCATGCCTTCGGCCATCCGCCGGACCTCTTCGGCGGAGCTGATGTAGGGCGGCATCGCGTAAACAAGGTTCCGGAACGGCCGCAGCCACACTCCGTGCCCGACGGCGGCACTCGCCACGGCGGCGACGTTCACTTCCGTGTTCAATTCGAGGACGCCGACAGCGCCGATCGTGCGGACCTCTTTGACGGCGTCGAACGCGTTGGCAGCTTCAAGGCCGGCCGCGAGGCCCGAGCCGATCCGGGCCACATCGCTGCGCCAGGCCCCGTCGTCGAGAATGCCCAAGCTCGCATTAGCCACCGAACACGCAAGCGGATTGCCCATGAACGTGGGTCCGTGCAGCAAGGCGCCCGCGCCGCCGCTCGAGACCCGGGCCGCCACCTCGCCTGTGCAGAGCATCGCCGCGAGCGTGAGGTAACCGCCGGTGAGGGCCTTCCCGACGCACATGATGTCCGGAACCACGCCGGCATGTTGCGCGGCGAACAGCTCGCCCGTGCGGCCGAAGCCAGTGGCGATCTCGTCGAGGATCAGGAGGATCCCGTGCCGATCGGCGATGTCGCGGAGGATGCGCAGGCACTCGGCTGCGTAGACGAACATGCCCCCGGCGCCTTGAAGCACGGGCTCCACGATGATCGCGGCCAGTTCGTTGGCGTGTTCCGCCGCCAGGTCCTCGACGTGCGCCCGCCACTCCTCGATTTCCTCGGGCGGCGCGCCCACGGCGGGTGGCCGCGCGGCGAACACATTGGCAGCGAGCAGCCCGGGGAACGCCGAATGCATGCCGTCCACCGGGTCGCAGACTCCCATCGCCGCGAAGGTGTCGCCGTGGTAGCCGCCGCGGATGCTGAGGAAGCGTTGCCTCTTGGGGAACCCTGAAGCCGTCTGGAACTGCACCGCCAGCTTGAGCGCCACCTCCACGGACACCGACCCCGAATCCGCCAGGAAGACCCGCTCCAGCCGTGGCCGATCTGCGGCAGAAGGGGCCATGGCCACGAGCCGTTCGGCCAGTTCGACGGCGGGCTCGTGGGTGAGGCCGCCGAACATTACATGGCTGAAGGTGTCTAGTTGGCGCTTCGCCGCCGCATCCAGGACGGGGTTCCGGTAGCCGTGGATGACGGCCCACCAGGAGGACATGGCGTCGAGCACCTCATGGCGTCGGCCGGTTTCGTCGCGGAGCCGCAACGTCACGCCGTCGGCGTCTTCGACTTCCCACAACGGCAGCGTCCCCGACGCCGGAGCGTACGGATGCCAAAGGCTCGCGCGGTCACGCTGGATGACGCTCATGTTGTCAGCCTTCCGTGGCGCGAGCATTCCGCGGTCCAGCCGAGCGGCGTGACCTGGACTTTCATGCGGCGGCGACAAAGAGCGCAATAGCGGGGTGGTTCCATCGCGAGGCGCTGCTGGCAGCTCTCGTGAGCGTCCGACGTCGGGCGCTCGCCTTGCTGGGCTCCGCCTTGCGCGGTGGGTCCGCCGCAGTGCCCGCAGTAGCTATCTATGTTTGTGCCTACGGCCCTAGCGTTCACAGCGACTTCTGGAGTTCCTTGATAGGCATGTTCAGCTCGACGAGGAGGTTGAGGTCCGCGTCGGCGGGACGGCCCAGGGTGGTGAGGTAGTTGCCGACGATCACGGCGTTGATGCCGCCCATGAGGCCTTCGCGCGTGCCGAGATCGCCCAAGGTCAGTTCCCGCCCGCCGGCGTAACGAAGCACGGTCCGCGGCATCGCGAGGCGGAACGCCGCAATCGCGCGGAGGGCGTCCTTGCCGTCCATGATTCCTTGGTTTTCGAGGGGCGTCCCGGGGCGCGGATTGAGGAAGTTCAGCGGGACTTCGTGGGGTTCGAGGGCCGCGAGCTGGCTGGCGAGTTCGGCTCGTTGGGCAGTGGTTTCGCCCATGCCGATCAGGGCTCCGCAGCAAAGTTCCATGCCGGCTGCCTTGACCATGTTGCAGGTGTCGAGGCGTTCCTCGTACGTGTGGGTGGTGACGACTTCGGGGAAGTAGCTGCGCGCGGTTTCGAGGTTGTGGTTGTAGCGGTGGACGCCCCACTCGGCGAGTTGGTCCACTTGGCGCTGGGTGAGCATACCCAAGGAACACGCGATGTTGATGTCCACTTCCGCGTTGATGTGGTCGATCGCAAACTTGATCTGGTTCATGAGCTTGATGTCGGGGCCGCGGACGGCTGCGACGATGCAGAACTCCGTGGCCCCGGTGGCGGCCGTTTCCTTGGCGGCTTTTACGAGCTCGGGGATGTCGAGCCAGACGCCCCGGACCGGACTGTCAAACAGGCCCGACTGGCTGCAGAAATCGCAGTCCTCAGGGCATCCTCCGGTCTTGATGGAGATGATTCCCTCTACTTCCACGTCCTCGCCGCAGTGCTCGAGGCGAACTTCGTGGGCAAGCTGCAGGGCTTCGGGGATGGCCTCGTCCGGAAGCTCCAGGATCTCGAGCAGTTGGGATTCGCTGAGGCCTTCGCCTTTCGCGAGGACTTGCTCGCGGGCTGTTTCCAGAATCGGATATTTGGACGTACGCCTTGGGTTTGGCTGGGTGGTCATGGTGCTCCTCGGCCGTTGCTTGCGGGGGATGGTGCGTTCCTTCATGACGGTAGTGGGCTTGTGGGGCGGTGATTTTGTTGGACGTCCACAAACCCCGAGCTGCAATCTTGGCGGCCGACTCGCTGGATAAGTTACAGCCCGGAAACACGGTGGTGACTCCGTGGTTCCATCCCGTCGATAGCGTCGAGGCCATGTTCACCGGGGAAACATGTCCAGACGAGGAAAGTTGCGGGGATGACTGACGATTCGAAGACAACGCAAGTGCTTGAACCACCGACGGGGGGCGGCTTACCGGAGGGGCTCGCCGTCGTCGAACCTTCCGAGACGCTAGGCGCCGGGAGCCGCACGACGGGCAATGCCGATGCGATGAGCGCAGCGAAGGAGAGCCTGGAGGACTACACCCTCAGGTTCGCGCCACGGTCTTACCGCAAGTGGGGTGCGGGCGTGGTCGCGACGAGTGCGCTCGGTGGAATCGCTTATTTGGCGGATTTCTCCATCGGCGCGAATATCGGTATTTCTTATGGCACCGTGAATGCTATTTTCGGAATTGTGGTGGCGGCTGTGGTTATTTTCGCCACCGGATTTCCTTTGGCCTATTACGCTGCTCGCTACAACATTGACCTTGACCTCATCACACGAGGATCCGGATTCGGCTATTACGGATCTGTTGTCACCAACGTTATTTTCGCGACCTTCACGTTCATCTTCTTCGCGCTCGAGGGATCCATCATGGCGCAAGGCCTGGAGCTTGGGCTGGGCATCCCGCGGTGGCTCGGCTATGCGGCGTCCACGCTGATTGTCATTCCCTTGGTGATTTACGGTATGAAGGCCCTGTCCAAATTGCAGGTGTGGACCACCCCGTTGTGGCTCCTGCTCATGGTGGTTCCCGTGGGGTACTTGGTGATTTCGCACCCGGACAGCATCGGGGAGTTCTTCGCGTTCACGGGCAAATCCGGGGCCGAAGGCACCAACCTGGCCTCCGTGATGCTGGCCGCAGGTGTCTGTCTGTCACTCATGGCGCAGATCGCGGAACAGATTGATTACTTGCGCTTCATGCCGCCCAAGACCGCCGAGAACCGCGGCGCCTGGTGGCGTGCCGTGATCCTGGCAGGTCCGGGTTGGGTGATCTTCGGCGCGATCAAGCAGATCGTGGGCATGTTTATTGCTATCTACCTGATCGCCACGCTGGACCCGGCCGCGTCCGTCCACGCGAACGAGCCCGTGCACCAATTCCTTGGCGTGTACCAGGAAATGATGCCGGCATGGCTGGCGATGACCTTGGCCGTGGTGCTCGTGGTCATTTCGCAAATCAAGATCAACGTGACCAACGCCTACTCCGGCTCGCTCGCGTGGACCAACAGTTTCACGCGAGTCACCAAGAGCTACCCGGGGCGCATGGTGTTTGTGGTTGTGAACTTGGTGATTGCGCTGGTGCTGATGGAAGCGAACATGTTCGAATTCCTCAACACCATCCTTGGCTTCTACGCGAATTGCGCCATGGCATGGGTGGTTACGGTGGCGTCCGATATCGCCATCAACAAATACTTGCTCAAGGTTTCGCCGAAGGTGCCCGAGTTCCGCCGCGGCATGCTTTACGCCGTCAACCCGGTCGGCTTCATATCGATGCTGGTTTCGGCCGTTGTTTCGATTGCCGTGTTCTTCGGTGCTTTCGGCTCGGCTGTCCAGCCCTACTCGCCGATCTTCGCTGTTGGGCTGGCGCTTGTGCTGACGCCCGCACTGGCCGTGTTGACCCGCGGGAAGTACTACCTGCGCCGCTCCGACGACGGAATCGATCTACCGATGTTCGACGCCGACGGCAACCCGAGCGACGCCAAGCTTTTGTGCCACGTGACGGGCCTGGAGTTCGAGCGTCCGGACATGGTCCGCTCGGCCCAGGACGGGCCCGACGGCGAGCCGCAGTTCATCTCGTCGCTCGCCTTGTCGACGGATAAGTCGGGGGAGTTGGTCCTGCCGGCTCAAAATTAGGCGGGAGTTCGACAGGTTCCATAGGCCTCGACGACGGATGGGCGGCCTGGCCGCGGTCCCGTCGTCGAGGCCTTTGGCTTGTCTTTGTTGTGTCTGTTGTGTTGCGCCGCGCTGGTGAAGCGATGTCGTGTAATGAGCCGGAGCCTGTGGATAACTTTCCCGCCACGATGGGCAATTAAGCTACCCTTTTTGGAAACGTTTAGTCTTGAAAACTATTTGGGGATAGCAAACCATGACTCCACGCACCTCGATTTCCGCTCGCTCTTTCATCATTGGCAGCCTCGCAACGGCGTTGACGCTGACCGCTTGCGGGAATAACACCCAGCCGCAGTCTGCGTCACCTACGGTTTCCGCTTCAGCCAGTGCCACGGCTACGCCCTCTCCGACCTCGACGGCTGCCTACAAACCAGCGGATGCCAAGGGGAAAGCGGAGAACGTGCCCATTCCGGTGCTGCCGGAGGCCGCGAAGGCGAACAGCAAGGAAGGCGTAGAGGCGTTTGCAAGGTACTGGTTCCAAGCGCTTTCATACGCTTATGAGACTGGGGATACTGAACACTGGTCGCCGAAGACCGCTTCTCAATGTGTCTTCTGTGCAAGTCTCAAAAAAGGGCTAGATTCCGGATACTCCAAAGGACGATGGCTTGTCGGCGGCAAGATGACGACACCATCAATTAGGGCGCTATACAAGGCGGATGCGCCTTCGCAGCAGGTGGAGATTCAAACGATTCAGGATCAAATCGACTACTTCGAAGCCGATGGAAGCATTAGCCAGCCTCCAACACCTCCATCTAACTCGGCAACAGTCATGATTGCAGTTTTCGAATCAGGCTCTTGGAAGGTCTCAGACCTCGGACTCATTCAGTAGGGACGAATGAAACCGAGATATTGGGCAGTTACGGTTTTGGTACTTGCGGTCAGTTTGGTCGCCCCGATCGAAGAAGCGGCCGCCACGCAGGACGATCCTGTATCCGCAGGATTTCAAAAAAGAGGAATCGAAGTCACCGCCAAATGGATCCGTGACCCTCAATCCGGCGAATTTATCCCCGCCCCTCCAAACTTCGTCAGCGACGACCCCAACCAATACAAGGCAGACCTCCAATGCCAGGTTGATCAGGATTCGCTGGCGAAGAAGTGCCTACCTGGTCAGTTGCAATGTCCGCCTCGTGAGGCTGGCGGAAAACCAGGTACGGCGGTCATTTGGAAAGTCGCTCCGAAGTCGGTTTCGAACCCGGTGTGGACTGACTGGACTCCCAACGGAAGTGGCCCGTCGTGCCTCTACGACGAAAAGCCAGAGGATCTCTTGCCGAAAATTGCTGCAAGGATTGAGAGCGACTTCCGCAACCTTCCGATCAAACCGGCGGAGCTGAGGGCCCAGCCAAGCCCGCACACGCTCAAGGGCGCTGAAACAAACATCTTCGCGGACGCCGTTGAGCAGCAATTCGATGTGACGATCCTTGGCCAGCGAGTCCACATAGTCGCAACCCCAGTCGAGTACACCTATGCGTATGGGGACGGCAACAGTCTCGGGCCAACCCCCTTTGCCGGCGGGCCGATCCCAGAGGAACAATGGGGCCAAAAGACGAGAACGAGCCATGTGTATCAACAGACCGGTGACTTTCAGTTGTCCGTGACCACTACCTTCCGCGGCACCTACTCCGTGAATGGTGGTCCGAACATGCCGATTCCAGGCACAGGACAGTTTGCATCGCCGCCACAGAGGGTGAGCGTGTGGAGGTCGATCACGCGCAACTACGCCGACAACTGCATCGTGAATCCGCGGGGCGACGGTTGCCCAGGCGTCCCCTAAAATGAAGCGCCTACGTCCGAAGTTCCCTGTCGATCCTGTCCATTCGTGCCCGCACCAGCTGGAACCGTGAATCGTCGGGAGCCATGAGACTCGCCAAGGTCATCGCGGCTTCGGAATCGTCCGAGCCCATGTCCGTGGAACACCAACGGCTGATCAGTTCAGCATCACCGCTTGCCCGAACCGACGCGGCGACAGCCTGGTCCAGCTCGTCGCGCATCAGCTCTATGGCCAGGGTTACCGAACGGTTCAGGATGCGCCCTGAATACGCGGCCACGGCATCGTGCACCCGTCCGGCCCGCAAATGCTCGGCGACTAGTCCGGCGTCGGTCACTACTGTCACGCCCGGAGCAAAACGGTACGGATTCGCCTCCACCACATTTCCGAGCAACGCACGGATCCGGTGCATCTCCGTCCGGATGGCCGTGGCGGCACCATCTTCGCCATGCAGTTGATACGCGAGCTCATCGGCGCTCCACCCCTGTGTCCTGGAGGCAAGCAACGCGAGGATCTCCGCCCGGCGCAGCGTCACTGGAAGCGGGCCGCCGCCGTCGAGCTCTGCCGTCGGCTTGTCGCCGAGCAGTCCCAAAAATAGCGTCGAAACTATGCCGGGACGAAAGTGCCCGACGGCGGCGCGCTGACTCGGGTCCGCCGTCGCGCCTTCCGACCGTAGGAGCTCCTCCGCGAGCCGGACGCCGCAACGCACCATCCGCAGGCTATCCGGCGTCACCGAATCGATGGGCCCCGACACATCCAGGATCCCGACAATGTCCCCGGTGAAGGGGTCGCGGATGGGCGCTGCGGTGCATGCCCAATCGTGGTGGGTCCGGACGAGGTGCTCGGCGGAGAAGAGCTGGGCGGCGTTCCCCGAGATGAGGGCCTCGCTGATGGCGTTGGTGCCGACTCCAGCCTCGGACCAATCGGCACCCTCCACGAATTCGAGGGAGTCGGCCTGCCGCAGCGCGGAACCGCTGCCGATTCTCCAGAGCACCTCGCCATAGTGGTCGGTGACGATCAGCAGGTGGCGGCCCGCGGCGGACTCATCGGCAAGCAACTGCGAGAGCGCCGGAACCACGCTGGCCAGGCGGTGTCCTTTCCCGAGGGAACGGGCTTCGGCGACTTCATGACGGTGGGCCGGGCTGTGTCGATCGGGGTTGATGCCAAGCGCGATGGACCGCTGCCAGGACTCCACAAGGGACGTTGGCAATAACGGGTGAGGGGCGCCGGACAAGGCAGCCTCGTGGGCCAAGCGGAGCGTCTTGGCGTATTCCAACGGCGAAGAGAAGCGCAGTCCCGGATCCGGGATCAGCGCGCTCGGGCCGTGACGCATGCGCAAACTCCCAACTCGCCATTGAATCGCTGGATCGACGGCCCAAACCCGCGTGGGAACAAGGAGAGGAGCCCGTGTCACCCGATTGTAACCCCCTGCGGCATCTACTTGTGATGCGAGTCACTCACCGGACAGTTGCCACGGAACCGGGAATTGGCTCATCGTCAGCGATGGAAAGAGGAGAAATGCCTGAGACCGCAAACGGCATAGCCGAGGCTTGGCTGGCGCAGTTCGATGAGGCGCTGCGCAGCAACAACACCGAGGCTGCACTGGAACTGTTCGAGGACGAATCGTATTGGCGCGACTTCGTTTCCTTCACATGGAACTTGAAGACCCTCGAGGGCAAGTCCGAGATCAAGCGGATGCTGGACACCACGCTCCCGAACGTGCAGCCAAGCAACTGGAAACTCGCCGAAGATGCCACGGGCGATGCGGCAAACGCCGAGGCCTGGCTCGACTTTGAAACTGCGCAGGCTCGTGGCCACGCACACCTTCGGCTGCGCAACGGCAAGTGCTGGACCCTGCTCACCACGATGCAGGAACTCAAGGGTTTCGAGGAAAAGAAGGGCCCCAACCGGGAGCAAGGAGTGGCCCACCACATCAGCAAGGGCCGCAAATCCTGGCTCGAACTCAAGGAAGAGCAAGAAGCCAAGCTGGGCTACGAGGAGCAGCCCAACACTGTCATCATTGGCGGCGGCCAGGGCGGGATCGGGCTCGGAGCGCGGCTGCGCAGGCTCGGAGTCTCCACCATCATCGTCGAGAAGAACGAGCGCCCGGGCGACTCCTGGCGCAACCGCTACAAGTCGCTGCACCTGCACGACCCCGTCTGGTACGACCACTTGCCCTACATGAAGTTCCCGGACGACTGGCCCGTCTTCGCAGCCAAGGACAAGATCGGCGATTGGCTGGAGCACTACACCCGGATCATGGAACTGAACTACTGGTCCAAGACCGAGTGCACCAACGCCCAGTGGGACGAGGATCGCGGCGAGTGGGAAGTCAGCGTCATGCGCGACGGCGAACCGGTCACCTTGCGTCCGAAGCAGCTGGTGTTCGCCTTGGGCGTCTCCGGCTACCCGAACGTCCCCGTGTTCGACGGCGCCGAGAGCTTCCTGGGGCAGCAGTACCATTCCTCCAAGCACCCAGGCGGCGGTGACTGGACCGGGAAAAAGGCCGTGGTGATCGGCTCGAACAACTCGGCTCACGATATCTGCGCAGACCTGTGGGAACACGGCGCCGAGGTCACCATGGTCCAGCGCTCGTCCACGCACATCGCCCGGAGTGAGTCCCTGATGGACCTGGCGCTCGGCGATCTCTACTCGGAAAAGGCGCTAGCCAACGGAGTCACCACAGAGAAAGCCGACCTTCTCTTCGCTTCCTTGCCGTACCGGATCCTGCCAGAGGCCCAGATCCCGGTCTACCACCAGATGGCGGAGCGCGACGCCGAGTTTTACTCCCGGCTTGAGGCGGCCGGTTTCGATCTCGACTTTGGAGTGGACGGCTCGGGCCTCTTCCTGAAGTACTTGCGACGCGGCTCCGGCTACTACATCGACGTCGGTGCATCCCAGCTGATCATCGACGGACGCGTGAAACTCGCGAACGGCCAGGTCAGCAAGATCACCGGGAACGCCGTGGTGATGGACAACGGCACTGAGCTCGAAGCCGACGTCATCATCTACGCCACCGGCTACGGCTCCATGAATGGCTGGCTCGCCGACCTCGTCTCACCCGAGGTGGCCGACGCCGTCGGGAAATGCTGGGGATACGGTTCCGACACACCCAAGGACCCCGGCCCCTGGGAAGGAGAACTGCGCAACATGTGGAAGCCCACCAACGTGCAGAACCTCTGGATCCACGGCGGAAACCTGCACCAAAGCCGGCACTACTCCAGCTACCTGGCCCTGCAGCTCAAGGCGAGGGCGGAAGGCCTGCCGACCCCGGTGTACGAGCTCCAGCCATCGCACCACACGCGCTGAAAGGCGGTAAACACGCACGTTCGACGGCGGCACCCAGCCTTTCCGCGGAAGGCGGGGGCCGCCGTCGTCGTGTGATCCGCGTCTCAGCAGGAATAGTTGCAGGCGCGCGGCAGTTGCCCCCAGTGGACCCGTTCCCGTTTGAAAGGCACTGCCCATGTTGTTTTCTCCTTTGACTCTTGGCGAGATTGAACTTTCCAACCGCTTGGTCATGGCGCCGCTGACCCGTGTCCGATCGGGCGCCGAAGGCATTCCCGGCCCGTTGGTTGTGGAACACTACCGGCAGCGTGCCTCCCTCGGGCTGATCGTCAGCGAGGGCACCTACCCGACGCCGGCAGGCAAGTCCTACCCGGGCCAGCCCGGCCTCGTCACGGAGGAACAGATCGCGGGCTGGAAGAAGGTGACAGACGCCGTCCATGCTGAAGGCGGCCGGATGTTCGCCCAGGTCATGCACGGTGGGCGCGTCTCCCACGCCGACATTACTGGCGGGCATGAGATCGTGGCACCCAGTGCCGTGGCCATCGACGGCGAAGTCCGCACGCCGAATGGCAAGAAGCCGTACCCGGTGCCCCGCGAACTGAGCACTGATGAACTTCCCGCAGTGATCCAGGAAATCGTCACTGCATCCAGGAACGCCATCGAGGCAGGATTCGACGGCGTCGAACTGCACTCTGCCAACGGTTACCTGCTGCACGAGTTCCTTGCCCCCAACACCAACGTCCGCACCGACAGCTACGGTGGCTCCCCGGAAAACCGGGCCCGCTTCGTGATCGAGACGGTCAACGCGGTGGTTGAAGCATTGGGCGCCAACCGGGTGGGCATCCGGATTTCCCCTGAGCACTCGGTCCAGGGAATCGCCGAGACCGACCCCGCCGATGTCCGCGCCACCTATGAAGTCCTGGTGGACACCATCGCCTCGCTCAACCTCGCCTACCTCAGCATCCTCCACCATGATCCCAAGGGTGAACTCGTGCAGGACCTGCGCGAGCGTTTCAACGGCACGTTCCTGGTGAACACCGGCTTCGGTGTAGTGACCACTCGGGATGAAGCCCTGGCACTCGTGGCCGACGGCCACGCCGATGCCGTGGTGGTTGGCCGCCCGGCCATTGCCAACCCGGACCTTGCGCGCAGGTGGCGTGAGGGCCTCCCGCTCAACGAACCGGACCCGTCCACGTTCTATGGCGAAGGCGCCAAGGGGTACACCGACTACCCGTTCTACGCCAACTAGAACGCCTGAACCCCGACGGCGGCACCTGCGAAAGGTGCCGCTGTCGCGGTTTAACCGAGCGGGAGGGGCTTCAGAGTCTGTCCCGGGCGTCCAAGGCCACCACAAAGGGACCATTCCTATAGGATTTGTCTATGAAACTCGCTTCCTCACGGGACCGCGCCCCTGGCCGACCCGTCAGCCGCCAGGTTCTCGCCGACCACGTCTACGAGGAACTTCTCGCGTGGCTCATGGACGGCCGGCTCGAACCAGGAGCCGCGGTCAGCATCGACGGGACGGCGCGGGAATTGGACGTTTCGCCGACACCCGTGCGCGAGGCACTGGCGCGGCTGGAGCACACAGGCATGGTCCGCCGGGTCGCCCTCAAGGGTTACAGGGTGGCCCCGGTGTTCACGCGCGAGGATTTTGCCGAACTCATGGAGGCCAGGCTCGCGATTGAGCCCGTGAATGCGCGCTTGGCGTGCAGCCGGATCACGCCGGAGGATTTGGCGGCTTTACGAGAGGCTGTGAAGGACCTGGAGACTGCTCCTCGAGGCCCGTCTTTCGTGGAATTCCGGGACTATCTAGAGGCCGATGAGCGCTTCCATAAGCTGATCGCCGAGCAGTCGGGCAATCAATTCATGCTTGCCGCCTACACCGCGCTGGGCGGCCAGGTCCAGCGGTTCCGGCTGTTCGGGGGAGTGGGCATCACCGACGCGGACCAAGCCATCGCGGAACACCAAGCGGTGCTCGACGCGCTGGCGAGCGGTGACCCGGAACAGGCCGCAGCCGCCATGGCCGACCACGTGCACAAGGTCCGGGCCCGGGCCATCGCCGACGCTCCCGCTGACTGAACCGTCGCCTACAGGCCGAGTCCGACGGCGATCAAGACGGCGACCCGACGCCGCCAGACCCTCAAGGCCCGTCTAACGGCGGGCCTTTTTGTGTGCGTGGCGAACGCGATATCTCGTGACCCTCTTCACAAACATATGTAAGACATATAGGATCTTTGATGACGCTAGGCGGGGTGCGAAAAGGCGGGGCCGGCCTGCGGAAATCCAAATAAACATGTTGACAGCCTCGTCCAGATAGTAAATCCTATAGGAAACAGGATTCCACGAAGGAGTGAAAACTATGGCTTACACCGCCGAAACCTGGCCCATCACCGCGGCCCTGCTCCAGTTCCCCGGCACTGACGCAACCGGACAGCACATCAACGACGCCGATGCTTCCGCTTGGGCTGAGGTCCTGCAGGAAGTCAAGGACGCAGGATTTGCCAACGCAGACCTCACGGACAGCTGGGTCCGCCCCGGCGACCTCAGCAAAGAACGCCTCGCCGAGTTCAAACAGACCGCAGAACACGTTGGCATTGGCATCCCCGTCATCTCGGCCATCCGCCGCAGCGTCATTCACACCCGCGACTGGGCAGAGAACCTGGCGTACAGCCACCGCACCATCGACGCCGCGGCCGAATTGGGCTGCGAGGTTGTCTCCTTCGGACTCCACCAGGCCATCACCGCCGAGCAGCAAAAGCAGCTGTGGTTCTGGACGGTGGAAGGCTACAAGGACCCGGTGGGGGACAAGGAAACCTGGGGCAACGCCGTCGCCCGCTTGCGGGAACTCGGTGAGCACGCCGCGGAAGTCGGCATTCTCCTGTCCCTCGAAATGTACGAGGACACCTACCTCGGCACCGCCGATTCCTCGGTCCAGCTGGTGCAGGACATCGGGCTGGACAACGTTGGCCTCAACCCGGACCTTGGCAACCTCATCCGACTCCACCGTCCCATCGAGGACTGGCGCGAGATGGTAGCCAAGACCCTGCCGTACTCCAACTACTGGCACATGAAGAACTACATCCGCGACGAAGACGTGGCCCGCGACAGCTACATCACCATGCCTGCGCCGATGGAGAGCGGCCTCATCAACTATCGCGAGGCCTTCAAGCTCGCGCTGTCGGTAGGCTTCCAAGGCATCCTGTGCACCGAGCACTACGGCGGCGACGGGCTCAGCGTGACGGCGAGCAACCAGGAATACCTCCGGCGGCAGGTCCTTCCGAAGACAGAGAACTACGTCCTAGGCCAGAGCCAGGTTGCCCAGGGCCGGCAGCAGCCTTCCGGCCGAATCGGCTCCGCTTCCGCGCAGCAGGCCGCAGCCTCCCAACTGGCTGGTGTCTAGAACCATGACAAGGATTTTCGACAACCCCGCAGACTTCGCGGACGATGCTTTGGACGGATTCGTCGCCGCCAACCGCGGCTATGTTGCCCGCGTGGACGGCGGAGTGGTCCGTTCCACCGAAGTCCCCTCCGGACAGGTCGCCCTCGTGGTGGGCGGCGGCTCGGGACACTACCCTGCGTTCGCCGGACTGGTCGGGCCGGGCCTGGCAACCGCCTCGGCGTGCGGCAACATGTTCGCCTCCCCGGCGGCAGGCCAGGTCTACCGCGTAGCCAAAGCAGCCAACGCCGGAGGCGGAGTCCTGCTCAGCTACGGCAACTACGCAGGCGACGTTTTGCACTTCGGCCAGGCTCAATTGCGCCTCAACGCGGAAGGCATCGAGACCCGCACCGTGACCGTTACCGACGACATCGCCAGCGCTCCGTTGGACCAGATCGAAAAACGGCGGGGAATCGCGGGCGATCTCACGGTCTTCAAGATCGCCGGCGCCGCGGCCGAAGCGGGACTGGACCTCGACGCCGTCGAGCGCTTGGCGATCAAGACGAACTACCGCACACGCTCGCTCGGGGTGGCCTTCGACGGTTGCACCCTCCCAGGCGCATCGGATCCGCTGTTCCACGTTCCGGCCGGCCAGATGTCCCTTGGCCTCGGCATCCACGGTGAGCCAGGCATCTCCGAGCACAAAATGCCCACCGCTTCCGAGCTCGCCGAACTGCTCGTCTCCAGGCTCCTCAATGACAAACCGGACGACGCCGGAAACCGCGTGGTGGCGATCGTCAACGGCCTCGGCACCGTCAAGTATGACGAACTCTTCCTGCTCTTCGGCAAGATCGAAAAGCTCCTCAGCAAAGCGGGCCTCACCGTGGTGGAGCCCGAGTGCGGCGAGCTCGTGACAAGCCTGGACATGTCCGGTCTTTCGCTCACGCTGCTTTGGCTGGACGAGGAGCTCGAGCAATATTGGGCAGCACCCGCCGACACCCCGGCATTCCGCAAGGGCAACCTCGCGCCCCGCCGGCCCCGCAAGCAAGGGAGCGTCGCCGCGGTGGACGAGTCCGACGTCGAGCAGCCCACCGCGGCTGCCGCCGGACTCGGGCGGCAGGCCGTGGCCGTGCTCGCCCAGGTGCGGGACGTCGTCGTCGAGCATGAAGAAGAACTCGGCAAGCTGGACGCGATTGCCGGCGACGGCGACCACGGCATCGGCATGCGACGCGGCGTCGACGCGGCCTTCGCCGCCGCCGAGACGGCAAGCGGAGCCTCGGTGGGGCGGATCCTGACGGCGGCGGGTGAGGCCTGGAGCGAACGCGCCGGCGGAACCTCGGGCGCGCTGTGGGGCTCGGCGATCATCGCGGCAGGACAGGCGCTCGGCAACAAAGCGGGCTACTCCGGCGAGGATGCCGCGGCTGCCGTCACCGGCTTTGTGGACGCGATCACCGAGCTTGGCAAGGCCGAACCTGGCGACAAGACCATGGTGGACGCGCTGCTGCCGTTCCGGGACGCATTCCTCACAGAGTTCGACGCCGGAGCCCCGGTCGACCGGGCCCTCGCGGCTGCTGCTGCGGCAGCCGAGGCCGCGGCAGCTGAGACAGCCGGCTTGCGTCCGCTCAAGGGCCGGGCCCGTCCGCTCGCTGAGAAGAGCCTGGGCCACCCTGATCCCGGTGCCGTCTCCTTCGGGCTGATCACGGCGAGGATCTCACAACATATCGATTCACAGCTGGGCGGTTCACTGCTAGCGCCCCCAGCAGGAAACGGAGTTAAAGCATGACCACATCAGCAGGCTGGCGGATCATCGTCGGCAACGACGAAGCCGGCGTCGAATACAAGCAGGCACTCATGGCACTGCTTGAAGCCGATCACCGGGTGGCGTCCGTAAGCGACGTGGGGGTCGGGGCCAACGACTCCACTGCCTACCCGCACGTTGCCGTGGAGGCGGCACGCAAAGTAGCCGCGGGCGAAGCGGACCGTGCCCTGTTGATCTGCGGAACGGGCTTGGGCGTGGCCATCGCGGCCAACAAAGTCCCCGGAATCCGTGCCGTCACCGCGCACGACAGCTACTCCGTGGAGCGTTCGGTCCTGAGCAACAACGCCCAGGTCCTGACCATGGGACAGCGGGTGATTGGCTTGGAACTGGCCAAGAAACTCGTGGGCGAATGGCTGGGCTACCACTTCGACGAGACATCATCTTCCGCCGCCAAGGTGGACGCCATTTGCTCCTACGAGCCCGATTACACAAAGGCAGTGTGACATGACTGAATCAACAAGCAGCGCCGCAGGCGACGGAAGCGCGGCCCGGAAGATCGCCGTCGTCGGCTCCGGTTACATGGGCGGCGGGATCGCGCAGGTGCTGGCCCTCGGCGGGGCACGCGTGGCGTTGGCGGATGTATCCGCGGAAATCGCGCAGAAGAACTACGACCGCCTGCTGGTGGAGTCGGACGAATTCGTGGCCGCGGGCCTCTTTCCTGAAGGTTCCACGGCAATCCTGAAAGCCAATCTGTGGGCCGCGAAGGACATCGAAGAGGCCGTGGTGGACGCCGACTTCATCGAAGAAGCCGTTCCAGAGGTCCTCGACATCAAGCACCAGACCCTCGCCCGCATCAGCGCGGCCGCCCGTCCTGACGCCCTGATCGGGTCCAACACCTCCACCATTTCCATCGCCGATCTCGCCGAGGCCGTCGTCGGTCCGGAGCGATTCCTGGGCGTGCACTTCTCCAACCCGTCGCCGTTCATTCCCGGCGTCGAGATCATTCCCCACGCCGGCACCACACCGGAGACCGTGGCAGCGTCCCGCGAACTGGTCCACGCGGCCGGCAAGCAAACCGCCGTCGTCAAGGACGTCACCGGTTTCGTGCTCAATCGCCTGCAATACGCGCTTTTCCACGAGGCCGCGCAGCTGGTGGAGCAAGGGATCGCAACGGCCGACGACGTCGACACCCTCGTCCGTACGACGTTCGGCTTCCGCTTGCCGTTCTTTGGTCCATTCGCGATCGCGGATATGGCCGGACTGGACGTCTACAACTTCTGCTACAAATCCCTGCAGACCGGATTCCCGGAACGCTTCGCCACGCCGAAGATCCTGAGCGACCTCGTCGAGGCGGGAAAGCTCGGGACCAAGACCGGCGCAGGATTCCTCAGCGTTCCGGCGGAACGCACGCCCGAACTCATCGCCTACCGGAACAAGGCCTACGTGGCCATGCAGAAGCTCCTCGACGAGCTCGGCCCGGCCCCCATCAACTAGTCCCGACATTCACAGGAGAATACCCATGAGCACTTTCCCCGCAGAACGCACCGCGATCGTCACCGGCGCCGTTTCCGAGCGCGGCATCGGCCGGGCCACCGTCAACTACTTGGCCGCAAAAGGCTGGAACATCGGCATCATCGATTTGGACGACGCCCTGTGCAAGAGCACCGCGAAGGAAATCGCCGCCGAATATGGCGTCCAGGCCTATGGCGTGGGCGCCAACGTGGCCGATGAAGCATCCGTGCGCTCGGCGATCGACACGCTCGAGGCCGAGCTGCCGCAGATCGTCGCCCTGGCCAACGTCGCCGGCGTCAGCTCGCCCATCGGATACCTCGAACTCGAGCCCGCAGAGTGGAACCGCGTCCTGAACATCAACCTCAACGGCGTCCACTACGCCACACGCCGCGTCGCCGAGTCCATGGTCAAGAACCGGATCGGACGCATCGTGAACATCTCCTCCGTTTCCGCACAGCGCGGCGGCGGGACGTTCTCCAAGACCCCGTACTCGGTGGCAAAGGCCGGAGTCATCGGCCTGACCCGCGCTACCGCCCGCGAACTGGGTGAGTACGACATCACTGTCAACGCCATCTCTCCCGGCCCGATCGACACCGACATCATGGGCGGCACCCTCAGCGAGGAACGCAAGGACGAACTCACCAAGGACCTCGTGGTGAACCGCGTTGGCTCCACCCGGGACATCGCCGCCGCCATCGCCTTCCTCATCAGCGAGGACTCCGGTTACATCTCGGGCCAGACGCTGAATGTCGACGGCGGCTTGTACATGCACTAATTCCGGACCGCACCACCCTTTGACATGCCCCAGCCCTTTGACATGCCCCAACCCTGACTACTCAGCTCTGATTACTCAACAGTCATTACTCAAAGAGGAGTTTCGATGTCCCTTGCCAGTTTATCCACGAAGGAGATGCTGGATTCGCCGGTCCTAAGATCGGCGATCCGCAAGGCTGCCACCCGGCTCATGCCGATGCTGGTCATCCTCTATGTCGTTTCCTTCCTCGACCGCACCAACGTTGGTTTCGCTGAAGCCGCCCTCGGCGCGGACAAAGGCGTCTCGGCCGGAGCGTTCGCGCTCGGGGCCGGCATCTTCTTCATCGGTTACGCAATCTTTGAAATCCCCAGCAACCTGCTGCTCAAAAAGGTCGGCGCCAAGATCTGGCTCGCCCGCATCGCGATCACGTGGGGCCTCGTTTCGGCCTGCTTTGCTTTCGTACAGGGCGAGACATCCTTCGTGATTCTGCGGTTCCTGCTCGGCGTGACCGAGGCGGGACTGTTCCCGGGCGTCATCATGTACCTGGCAGAGTGGTTCCCGAACAAGGTACGCGTGCAGATGTTCGCGATCTTCTACCTCGCCCAGCCGTTCTCCCAGATGATCGGCAACCCACTCTCCGGCTGGCTCATCAACATCGGCGACCAGATTCCGGGCGTCCGTGGTTGGCAGGTCATGTTCTTCACCGAGGGCATCCTGGCCGTGCTCGCTGGCGTTGCGGCGTTCTTCTTCCTGATCAACGGGCCGGAGAAGGCCAAGTTCCTCAACGTCGACGAGAAGTTCGCGCTCAAGGAGATCATGGCGCAGGAAGACACGGTCAAGGATGAAACGGGGCCGCGAGGCGTGTTCGCAGCGATGCGCAACGGCCGCGTTTGGTACTTCACGATCATCTACTTCTGCCTGCAGATCGCCGTCTACGGGGTCACCTTCTTCTTGCCGCAGCAGGTTTCCTCGCTGACCGGCCAGAAGGTGGGCCTCGCCGTCGGCCTGCTGATCGCGGTTCCGTGGTTCTTCGGCATCTTCTCCTGCTACCTGATCGGCCGTGCGGCGAACACCGTTGCCAAGCGCCGCATGTTCGGCTCCGTGCTGTTCCTGTCCACGGGTGTCTGCATCCTCGGTTCGGCGTGGGCCGGGACCAACCACCAGCCGGTGCTCGGGCTGATCTTCATCACGCTCGCGGTGTGCAGCTTCCTGGCAGTCGGTCCGGTGGTTTGGGCCTACCCGACGGCGTTCCTCGCCGGCTCCGCGGCCGCCGCCGGTATTGGCCTGATCAACTCGCTGGGCAACCTGGGCGGTTTCGTGGCCCCGATCCTGCGGACCGCGGTCAACAGCGCCACCGCCGACCCCACGGGATCCGCCGGCGTCTACGCACTGGGAATCCTTCCGTTCCTGGCGGCCGCCATGATGCTCGGCACCCGGGCATTCAAGAACAAGGCCGACGATCTCCTGGGCAAGTAATCCGTTGTACATCGGTGTCAGCACCAAGATGTACATGGGCTACCGGCACAGCATGTCTTGGCTGGAGCAACTCCGAAATGAAGTGGACGCCCGTCCGGCCCTGGTGGCCGGGCGGGTGGTCCCGTTTGTGATCCCGTCGTTCCCCATGCTGCCCGACGCGGCCCGGATACTGGAAGGCTCTCCGCTGCGCCTGGGCGCGCAAAACTGCGGCTGGGCTGAGGGTCCGTGGACGGGTGAAGTGTCACCGTCATTGCTGGCGGAGCTGGGTGTGCGGCTCGTTGAGATCGGACACGCGGAACGGCGGCGGCACTTCGCCGAGGACGACGCCGTGGTCGCATTGAAGGTCCGGGCCGCGGTGGACGCCGGGCTGACCCCGCTGTTGTGCGTCGGCGAGGAGGCTGTCGGCGATCCGGCAGTGTCGGCGTCGTTCGTGTTCCGGCAGATCTCCGCCGCCGTCCGGGACGACTGGGCGAGCGCGGGCAGCCTGGTTATCGCGTACGAACCGGTGTGGGCCATCGGCGCGGCCGAGCCGGCCCGCGCAGCTTACGTCTCCGACGTCGTCGCTCACCTCCGGGGCTTGCTCGCCGAACATGGCCTCGCCGAGCTGCCGATCATTTACGGCGGCTCGGCCAAACCGGGGCTCCTGCCCGAACTGCAGGGCGTGTCCGGACTCTTCCTAGGCCGCTTCGCGCACGACCCCGCGAACTTCGGGGCTGTACTCGACGAAGCGCTGGGCTTGCCCAAAGCCCTGAGCCTGCCCAACTGAGTCGCATTTGTTGTCGTTTTCAGGCCTCATAACGACAACTAATGCGAGTTAGTTGGGTCGCCACGCTGGCATAGTCCGACAAAACCGCCCAACTGTTCCAGCCCTTCCGGCCGGGTGGGCAGGTAGTTTGTCAGCTCCGGTGAGCGTACGACGACGGCGCGCCACTGACCGCGCGACACCGCCACATTGATCCGGTTGCGTGAGAGCAGGAACTCCATGCCGCGCGGTACCTCGGCTGCAGCGGACGCAGCCATGGACACGATCACGACGGGGGCTTCCTGGCCCTGGAACTTGTCCACGGTCCCGACCCGCACACCGCGAAGTCCGGCCGCCCTCAGTTCGTGTTGGATGAGCTGGACCTGGGCGTTATAGGCCGCCACCACCAGGATGTCCTTTTCAAGCAGAGGCCGTTCCTTGGCTGATTCCCGGGAGTCCAGCCACCCCAAGCCAAGGTGTTCCTTGACTTGGCGGACCACCTCCTCGGCTTCTTCGGGCGACTGGGTGGAGTTGCCGCTGTGCGGGACGTAGACGCATTCGACCCCGGCCCGCACCCCGGACAAACGCCGCCCGGAAGCAGCCGGTGCTGAATGCAGCCGGCCATCGTAGGACAGCTCCGACACGGCACCACACAAATCCGGGTGCATTCGCCACGACGTCGCGAGGAAATAGCCGAGCTCCGCGGGCAGCGTGTGCATGCCGTGGGCCAGCCAGCCGAGAGCAGACTCGTCGACCGGTTCGGGGTGCTTGCCCTGGGTGACTTGGGGCAATTGCTGTGGGTCGCCGAGGAGCAGCAGCCTCTTCGTTGCCCGGCTCACAGCGAGGGTGTTGGCGAGCGAGAACTGACCGGCTTCGTCGATCACCAGCAAGTCCAGGGACTGCGCCGAGACGGTCCGGCCCGTCATGGTCCATGCCGTGCCGCCGATCAAGCAGCCTCCAGGCGATTCAAGCAGTCGTTCAATGTCGTCCTTGCTCTGCTGGTCCCAGGGAACAGGGTCGTCATGCTTCACTTCCTTGGCGATGAGCGCAGGATGCACCCCCGCCCGCACTGCGGCGTGGAGCATGTTCTCGACGACGGCGTGGGACTGTGCAACAACCCCTACCTTCCAGCCAGCACGCACCAGCCGCGCGACAACGTGCGAGCCAACGTAGGTCTTGCCCGTTCCCGGCGGCCCTTGGACGGCAAGGTATGACCGGTCCAGATCCGACACGGCAGCGGTGATGGCGTCCACATAAGCATCGTCGCCGGACCCGACGGCGGGCAGTTCCGCAAGCGTAACCAGCCGAGGCGGGATCCGGCGCAAGAGGTCCAAGGCCGGATCCTTTGGCCACGACGGCAGGCTGGAACGCACCTTGATGGCCAGTTCGCTCAAGGCCTTCCGCTGCCCGTCCGTGTTGACTGGAGCATCGGGCGTCAATGCCATGGGAAGCTGCGAGTATTCCTCGGCACCTTTGGGCAGTCGCTCTGAAATGGTCACAACGTCCGAGACGCCGTCGTCAGGCTCCGAAACCGTGCTGCCGTCATAGGGGTCGTCGGGATCGCGGACCTCGATCACCTCTGTGCCGGACATTCCCGATCTGCCGAGAGCGCTTTCGTTCTTGCCAAGGAAGGCATCGGGGAGTGGAGGCCCGTACATCCGGAAGAACTTCTTACCGGGCGCGAAACCGGAGCCGTCGGCGGCGTGGCCGAACAGCCGTACCTTCCGGGCCGGGTTGCTGCGCGGAGTCGGCTTGGCCCAGTCCGCCAGCACTTCGCCGCCTTCCACGATGAAGCAGTCCCTGGTGTCCTCCCACTCTGAGACGGGCCGGTCCAAGCGGTCGAAGTGTCCCCACCAGAATTGCTTATCTTCCCGGCGGTGAAATCCAACCGCGGCCGCAACCAGCGACACCGCCCGGTTGTCGTCGGATCGGAGCGCTTCGTCCGGCAATTCCGCAAGGTAGTCGAGGAGGGCTGTTTCCTCGGGTGCGGCCTCGTACTTGTCCGGCTCGGTCTCCGCGGGTAGCCCGGGTCCCGAAGCAGCCGGAAGACCGGGTTCAATAGAGCGCTCCGCTGCCAGGCCCAGCAGCCAATTCCGCAGTTCCAGGGTGGAGAGGCAGTCGTATTCGTTGTAGTCGGAGATGCCCGCCAGGATTGTTGCCGCTTCATCTTCGCGGTTCGCGTCCCGGGCCGTGCAGTAGTTGGCGTAGGCAACCACGGAGGCTCCGGCGTCGGTCACGTCACCCGAACGCAAATGCTTGCCCATATACAGGGGTTCGAGTTTCTTGATGCTGTAGGAGTCTTCAGAGATGCGGATGCTGTGCCGGACGGTGTCGTAGAGGTCCACCAGCACGCCTTCGCGCAGGAGGTTGTCCACGGCGGCTTCGCCTACGGTGTGGATGACCGACAGGTTCCGCAGCGCGGTTTTCTCATAGGCAGCGTAGTGGTAGATCCGCATATCCGGATACTTCATGCGGCGTTCTTCCACGTAGTCGAGGAAATCGATGAACGCCTGCCGTTCCTCAGCCCGGGAATGTGCCCAGAACGGCTTGAACACCGGAACTTCGCCCGGCTCCGTCGGATTTTCGATCACCCCGAACAAGTACTCCAGTCCCCAGCGGCCGGTTACCGGGTCTTGCCACAGTGGGTCTCCCTCGAAGTCGAAGAAGATGTCTCCTGCGTCGGGCCGGGGGAGCCGGGCCAAGGAGTTGGACTCCAGGACGGAATAGCTGATGCTCTTCGCCGTGCCGGTCTTATCGGTGTAATTGACGGTGCCATCGGGTGTGGCTGTCCCGGTTTGCAGTCGGGCTTGTTCCTGTAGGCGCCGGGTGGCGGAATCGGCGGCGTCGGGCATCCCAGCAAGGGCATCAATGTTAAAGATCCCTGCTTCCATGAGCTTCTTGCGCCGGGTGATCCTCATTCCCGCCACCATCAGCAGGTCCCTGTGGAGGCGCACTTGTTCCTTGCAGTAGTCGCAGCGACCGCAAGCGGTGATTCCCGGCGCGCCCCATTGGATAGGCTCCAGCCGCGATCGGTGCGAGTCCGTCAAGGCGAGGAAGCGGTCCCGGCGTTCACGGAAGACCGGCAGCACATCGGCGAGCCGGTGGTTGCTGTGCACATAGTCGAAGCCGCCACGGCCGTCCGATTCAGCAGCGTCCCGACCGGCCGCGTCCCGCTGAGTGGTGGCACCCAGGACAAGGGTCAGGTCCGGGGCTGGAGTAATTCCGGCCTTGAGTAGCTGCTCGCCGTAGGCCGCTAGTTGCAACAGCGCGGTGACCTTGGCGTGGCGGGCGAGCTTGGTGTCGTACACCGCGTAGCTGCCGTCCGTCTGCTTGACGAGGAAATCGGACCGTCCGTGAAACTGACCGTCGAAGAACGCGGCCTGGAAGACCACATCCGCGCCGGATCGCAACGCCTCGATGGATTCCGCGTGCTTGGCTTGCAGGGTGGCGCGATCCATCGCTTCGGCGGGAACGACGTCGAACACCCCCTTGCGCGCAAGCGGATCCCAAGTGCCGAACTCGGCCACAAAACGGTCCAGCACCCTGTGCTCGTGAATGTCGCCCAGCGCGGCGGTCCGTTCCAGCATTTCGTCGACGTCGAAAGCGGGCTTCTCCGAGCGGCCCAGCTTCTCGTCCAACTTGCGCAGCAACTGGTACTCGCAGGTGGAGGCCGTCACGAGGTCACTGGCGGAAAACACCAAATCCTGCGCTTGCCCTGCATCTACCGAATCGAGAAAAAACACCGTGCCCCCAGACCGTTGAGCTGATGAAGCCAAGCTATCAGTGCGGTCCGACAGTAAGGCAGCCTTGGCGGTGGGGGCCAGTTCAGGTGCGGGTCAGGGGTGGCGGGGGTCAGCCGCCGAAACGGAGGGTGATCACCAGGCCGGCCAGCGCGACCACGCCGGCCAGGAGCATGGCTGCCATCGGATTACCGAAGTTGAGGGTCCATCCCAGGCCAAAGCGACGCGGAACCATCAGCGCCTGGTCTTCGCGGTTGATGTAGATCAAACCACCCCGCCAGAATTTGTCGTCCTCCCGGTGGGTCAGGCCCGTGTCCGCCTCGCCCTCGTCCCGCTCACGGTTGTTCCTGGCCAAAACAACGACGGCGACGGCGACGGCTGCCAGGATCGGGAGCACCACTACCATCGGCGCCCACGGCGTGACGGTTCCCGTCCACATCAGCAGCGAGGATCCCAGCATCGCCAGATCGATCATCGCGAGCAATCCGAGGAGTGCCTTGGCGCCCAACAGCATGTACCGGCGGTGCCAGCGGGCGGAGCCTACCGGGTGCCCCGGGTCGATGTCGGGCCGGCTGCGGAAGAAGATCGCCGCCGCGATACCCACGAGCAGGGCGGTCACGCCGATCTGCACGAATACCAGTGAAAAGGCGGTGCCGATCGATTTGGCGGCCAGTCGGTTGGGCATGCCTTTCGCACCGTAATGCACCGCGAGCACCTCGGGCATGGACGGGTAGCTGATGACGCCGATCACCACCGTGGCGACAATGACGATCAACGCCGGCGCCAGCCAGAGCCAGGGAAAGCGCGGTGGATCGGTCCGCAGCTCGGTATCCACCGCGATGACTTGGTGGACTCCCTCGTACCAGCCCCCGGCCGCCTTGGCGGTCCGGATCTCGTGGTTGGCCAGGAAGAAGCATCCGTACCAGGCGCCGACCAGCACCACCACGGCCAGCGGCAGGAGCAACGTTTCGCCGGTCACGCCGTACATGGCACTACCGACCACTGCGGCGATGATCCCGCTGAGGAGAACGCGCCAGCGGTAGATGCGGGTCTGCCTGACCACGGCCGGGTCCTCGGCACGCTCGGCCGGTACCCGAACCCCGAAAGGCACGGTGGGGCTGTTGATCGAGGGCAGAACCAAGGCGATGGCGAGCAGTAGTGCTGACAACGCGGAGCTCACGACGATGGCAACGATCATGGCATGTCCTCTGGCTGCGTGGTTCCAAATGAATCGAGTATCGACCGGCAGGACTTGAGAACTTCGTCGGCCGGCAATCCCCTGGCGACGGCTTCGGCCAGTAGGGTCCGTGCCCTCGCAGTCCACTCCGCGCCGAACGGCGGGTCCGCGACCGTGGCGGTCACCACCGCGCCGGTCTTTCGGTTGAGCTGGATCAGGCCCTGCTGGCGCAATAGGTCATAGGCTTTGTTCACGGTGTGGAAATTGATCCCGAAGTCCGCAGCGAGGGTCCTGGTGGCCGGCAACGAGCTGCCCTCGGCCAGCACGCCGTCGGCGATCGCCTCCACGATCTGGTCCCGAAGCTGCTGGTAGATCGGCACGTCGCTGGCCAGGTCTACGTTGAGGATCATCTCTTCCACCTCCGTCTTTATTATATAAGTTATAGAACAAGTAGCGGAAGATTCCCACCTCCCCGGAAAGCAGGCTTCGAATGACCCAGTCTGACGCCCAAACCTCCCAGACCGCCCAAGATCCCGCCTTCGAAGCCGCGTACCAGGCAGCCCGGAAGAGCCTTGGCGAAGGCGGCATCCCCATTGGCGCAGCGCTCGCCCGCGGCGGTGTGGTGATCGCGAGCGGACACAACGAACGTGTCCAAAACGGCGATCCGATCGCGCACGGGGAAATGTCGGCCCTCCGCGCAGCCGGCCGGCAGAAGAGCTACCGGGACACCACGCTCTATACGACCCTCGCGCCGTGTGCCATGTGCACGGGCACCATCATCCAATTCAAAATCCCGCGCGTGGTGGTGGGGGAAGCCCGCACGTTCGGCGGCGAATTCGAGCTCCTGCGATCCCGGGGCGTGGAGGTGGTGGTCCTCGATGACCAACGATGCGTGGACATGATGCGCACGTTCCAGGAAGAGAATCCGGAACTGTGGGCCGAGGACATCGCCGAGTAATCCCACGGGAGCGCCGAGTAGTCCGGGAAGCAACGAGCAAACAGCATCTGGCCACAGCCAAACCCCAAGCGTAGGCTGACAGCATCGGCGTCGGTGCCGGGGGGTCCGCGTCGATACCCAATCGATCAAGGAGGACTCATGAGTGTTGTGCGCGAATTCATGACCACCAATGCCCAGTGCGTCAAGGAAGACCAGTCGCTGCGTGACGCGGCTGTCCTGATGCGCGATCTGGACGTCGGTTCCCTGCCAATCTGCGGCAACGATGGAAAACTCAAAGGATTCATCACTGACCGCGACATTGTGCTCAGGTGCGTTGCTGAGGGATTGGACGCTGACCGGCTGACCGCGGCAGATCTCGCCCAGGGCACGCCGATCTGGATCGATGCCGACGCCAGCATCGACGCAGCTATCGACCTGATGGAAAAGCACCAGGTCCGGCGCCTTCCGGTCATCACCGACCACAAGTTGGTAGGCATCATCAGCCAGGGCGACATCGCCCGGAACTACACCGAGGAACGCGTAGGCGAATTGGTGGAGCACATCTCCGCCAAGACTCCCATGGCGCAACTGGGCTAACCGCAACTTTCGCACCCATCAAGCGTCACGGCCCCCGGGCCGTGGCGCTTCCGCGTGGATCAAGAAGTGCCGGAAGCTAGAGGAACGCTTCCCGCCCGGTGCCTTCCCGCATCACCAGTTCCCCGTCCTCGATGGACACCAGCAGGCTCTTCGCTTTTCCATGGAGCTTCTTGCTGGCGCTTAACTGACGGCTGGTGACCTCGACGCCCACGGTGGACCCCTTCGCAGGCAACTCCACGGAGATCTCTGCCGCCATTCCCAGCATCTCCCTGGTCGATACGTCGCGCTCGTGGTGAGCCTCTTTGTGGTTGACCGTGACTTCTACGTCATCGGAGTCAAAGCCGTCCTGCAGGATGATAAGCAGTTCTTGCATGATGCGCCTCTTCCTTGAGTAGCATTCCTGACCGGATCAGCGGCTCTTTCCACTACAGCACTCGGCGGCGTCTTTAGGTAGGGCGAACCGGTAAGGCAAAATGTCATGGTGACTCATCTTCCTCAGCACCAGTCAGCAGACACCGCCATCCACGCCCTGATCGCCGAAGAACTCGGTGTGAAGTCCTGGCAGGTCAAGGCCGCGGTTGACTTGCTCGACGCCGGATCCACCGTCCCGTTTATCGCCCGATACCGCAAGGAAGTCACCGGGACGCTCGATGACACCCAGTTGCGCGAGCTTGAGGAACGGCTCCGGTACCTGCGCGACCTGGAGGACCGCCGTCGAACGGTCCTTGAAGCGATTGCCGCGCAAGGCAAGCTGACTCCGGAACTGGAGGCCGCCGTCGTCGGGGCCGATACCAAGTCCCGGCTGGAAGACATCTACCTGCCCTTCAAATCCAAGCGTCGCACCAAAGCGCAGATCGCCCGCGAAGCCGGCCTCGAACCGCTCGCCGAGGCGCTGCTCGCGAACCCGCAGCTCGAACCTGAGCGCGAGGCCGCCAAGTACTTGAACGCCGAGCACTCCATCGACGACGCCTCCGCGGCGCTCGCCGGCGCCCGCTCGATCCTCGTGGAGCGGGTCTCCCAGGACCCCGACCTCGCCGAGACCCTGCGCGAGCGGTTGTGGACACAGGGCCGGATGGTTTCGCGCGTGAAGAAGGGCCAGGAACTCGAGGGCCAGAAGTTCAAGGACTATTTCGAGTTCTCCCAGGTGCCTTCCGGCATGCCCGGCCACCGCGTGCTCGCGCTCTTGCGCGGCGAGAACGACGGCGTCCTTGAGCTTGATCTCGCCGAGGCAGAACCAGCCGACGACGACGCCCTGGCCGCCGCGCGCGGCCGGTACGAGAACGCTGTGGCCAAGTGCCTCGGGGTCGCCGAGCGTGGCCGACCCGCCGATTCGTGGCTTGTGCAGACTGCGCAGATCGCCTGGCGCTCGCGCATCCTTGACCGGCTGAGCAACGACTTGCGCGGCCGCATGTTCGCCCAGGCCGAGGACGAAGCCGTCCGGGTGTTCGCCGCCAACCTTCGCGACGTGCTCCTCGCCGCCCCGGCCGGAAACCGTGCCACCCTGGGCCTGGACCCGGGACTGCGGACGGGCGTGAAGGTGGCCGTGGTCGATGGCACCGGCAAAGTCGTAGCCACCGATACCGTCTACCCCCACGCCCCGGCAAAGAAGTGGGACGAGGCCTTGGTGACGCTGGAGCGTTTGGCGCGGCAGCACGGCGTCGAGCTCGTCGCGATCGGCAACGGCACGGCGTCCCGCGAAACGGACAAGCTTGCCGTTCAGCTCATCAAGTCGCTGGCAGCGTCCGGCGGTCCCACGTTGCAGAAACTCGTGGTGTCCGAGGCCGGTGCTTCCGTGTATTCGGCATCTGCGCTCGCGGCCGCGGAACTGCCGGGCATGGACGTATCCTTGCGCGGAGCCGTTTCCATCGCCCGACGCTTGCAGGATCCTCTGGCCGAATTGGTGAAGATCGAACCGAAGTCGATCGGCGTGGGGCAGTACCAGCACGATGTCACGGCGGCGAAGCTGGACCGTTCGCTGGACGCCGTCGTCGAGGACTGCGTGAATGCGGTGGGCGTGGACGTGAACACGGCGTCGCCCGCGCTGCTGGCCCGGGTGGCCGGCGTCGGGCCGTTCCTGAGCGAGAACATTGTGGCGTACCGCAACGAGAACGGCCCGTTTGCCAAGCGAGCCGACCTCAAGAAGGTGCCGCGGCTGGGTGCCAAGGCGTTTGAGCAGTGCGCGGGCTTCCTGCGGATCACCGGGGGAGCGGAACCGCTCGACGCGTCCAGTGTCCACCCGGAAGCGTATTCGGTGGCTCGGAAGATCGTGGCTGCTGCCCGTGGAGCTGCCGTGTCCTCGCTCGACCCGCAGGCGTTCGTGGATGGGACGTTTGGCCTGCCCACCGTGCGCGACATCATGTCCGAGCTCGAAAAGCCGGGCCGCGACCCCCGTCCGGCATTCGCCGCAGCGACGTTCTCCGAAGGCATCGAGAAGATCTCCGACCTCAAGCCCGGCATGATCCTGGAAGGCACCGTCACCAATGTGGCGGCGTTCGGGGCTTTTGTGGATGTCGGAGTGCACCAGGACGGTCTGGTCCACGTGTCCGCGCTAGCCAACAAGTTCGTGTCCGATCCCCGCGAGATCGTGAAATCCGGACAGGTCGTGCGCGTGAAGGTCCTGGAGGCGGATCCGGAGCGGAAGCGGATCTCGCTCACCCTCAGGCTCGACGACGAACCCGGCACCCCGGGCGGATCCGGTTCGCGGGGCGGCGGGCGTGACCGCGGCCCGCGCGGTGGTGAGCGCGGTAGTGAGCGCAGTGGCGGCGAGCGCGGTGAGCGGCGCCCGGCGCCGCAGGCTGGACAGGGCGGTCGCAAGGCGGCTCCAGCGAAGGCGGCTCCTCAGGCGCCGGTCAACACGGCAATGGCGGAAGCGCTGCGCCGGGCCGGGCTGGGGAAGTAGCCGCGGCCTCCGTCCTCCACGGTGATTTCGAAGCAATGCTGCCGATTCCCGAAGCATGAGTGGCATCATGTAGAAGGTCAGAAGCTTGCGCCAGGGGGAGGCCGTGTTTCGAATGAGCAAGCGGAGGGAACGCTCTCAGACGTCCATGCCCCGATGGTGGCTGCTTGTCATCATCGTCTTGGAGGCCGCTGTTGCCTTGACGGCTGGCCTTCCCTTGATGCTGGGCGAAGAACCCTGGGACGACCTCGGTTGGCCCGTCTGGATTCCTGATGTCATTGCGTTGCTCGTGGTTCCCGTCGTGGTTTTCGCGTCGTTTTCTTTGGTGCGGCAGCAGTTCCGGGAGCGCGCTGAAGCGTCCCGGACCACCCGCCTGATGGATACGGTGCTGACCACAAGCAGGGAGTGGTTGTGGGCCATAGGACCCGACGGGCGCTTCACCTTCTCGAGCCCGGCGGGAGCGGAGTTGACCGGGTACGAGCCTGCCGAAATACTGGGCAGGCATTTCAGCCTGATCATTGATCCCGACGAGCTAGCGGACGCCCTGCAAGCCCTGGCTTCCACCCAAGACACTGCCGCCGGCTGGTCAGGACTCCGCGCCGTGTGCCGCCACAAGAACGGCAGCAGGGTCCTGGTCGAGGTGTCCGGAAGGTCACTTCTGGACGCCGCGGGCCGGCCTGCTGGCTTCGAAGGAACGAGCAGGGCCCTCGATCCCGGGACAGCGAACACGCTCGCTGCCGGAGAGATCAGGAGCCGGATCGAAGCGACGCTCGCCGGGCGTTCCTTGATGACGGCGTTCCAACCCATCCGCTCCCTGGAATCAGACTCGATCACTGGAGCCGAAGCCTTGACTCGGTTCCCGGGATCTCCGAGCATTTCCCCCGAGGTGATGTTCGCCGAGGCTACCGCCGTCGGACTGGATGTTGAGCTTGAGATTCTTGCCCTCGAGACCGCACTCGCGGCTGCGAAGGGGCTGCCACTCGCGCTGTCGGTTTCTGTGAATCTCTCACCACGGGCATGCCTTGACGCGAGGCTCTCCGATATTCTCGCGGACTCCGGAATATCGACGGGCCGGGTCGTGCTCGAGGTGACGGAACGCCACCACGTTGTTGACTATGGCCCTCTCGCGGCGGCGCTTGCACCTTTGCGAAGCCGTGGATTGAGGATCGCCGTTGATGACGCAGGCGCTGGCTTTGCGTCCATGCGCCACGTCCTGCTCCTCAAGCCCGATGTGATCAAGCTGGACAGGGAGATCATCGCCGGCATCGACACGGACCCGGGCCAGCGGGCCTTGGGGGCGGCCATGGTCGGCTTCGCGAAGGAAATCGGCGCAACCCTGGTCGCCGAAGGGATCGAAACCGAAGCCGAGTTAAGCGCCGTAGTCGAGCTCGGCATGACGGCCGGGCAGGGCTACCTTCTCGGGCGGCCCTCCGTGCGGCCGGAGGACTGGGCACACTGGGGTGGGGCGGCCAACTAGTCCCCACCGGCTCCCAGCCTTCGCAAGCTCAGGCAGGGTCCCTCGCCGGCGTGGGCCCTCGCGGTAGGTGTCGTTTTGAGGCCTGAGAACGACACCTACTGCGAGTTAGTTGCGTTAGGGATGGCCTGCGCTGGCACTCAATTTGCTGCCAACCAACACCTTGCCCGGGCGCTCGTCCGCCGAGGGACTAAGTAACCGGAACGACCAATGAACTATGGCAGCACTCCGGTCCCTCATATCAGGAACCACAGGCCGCCGTCTTCACCAAGGGCCTAACGGCCATCTTTGATGAAACTACTCATTCGTCCCAAGTAAGAACACTCATTTTGCCGCAGAACAACACTCAATTCGGCACTTTGAGTACCTAGTCGCAACTTTCCTCTAACAAATGCAAATTACGATGGTCACTCACTTGCTACAACTCAAAGGGGAGAGAAATGAGCATTGGGAAGAAAATTCGAAGCGTCATTGCGGTTGTGGTGACAAGTGCCGCTCTGTTGCTCGGTGGAATGAATGGCGCAACGGCGGCAACTGTTCCAGCGCCACCGCAGCCAATAACAACGTCGCAGTTGCAAACACCTGAACAGATTCAAACCGCGATTTCTCAGGCGTTCGACGGTGATAGCAACGGTCTAGCTTTGCTCCTTGAAAGTCCTCAGGTCTCGGAGACGCAAGCAGCGCTAAAAATCCGGCTTGAAGCGCGAGACGGCTTTCCCCGTGGACACTTCCTGGCAAACAAAAAGGCACCCGGCGGCGCGGTTGCCCCTATGTCGACGGGACGGTATGACTATTACTGCACGGGCTATAACGGAGTCACCATAGGATGGAACGGCAAGCAGATCCTGGCCTGTCACGGATGGCTTGATACCTATATCTCGGGCCGCCACGTTGCACACTACAACCCGGATCTGATTCCCCGTGGCGGACCGGTGTCAATAGGATGTGCGTATGCAGGGTTTGGTGTAATCGTGTCTCTTATGGGACCGATAGGAGCAATCGGTTGGGCCGCCCACGGTGCGGGTGTCCTTTTCGCGGCGGGAGGGGTGGTCATTTCTTGTGGATAAGGTGAAAACGACGCCTTGGTCGGCCATCATCACGACCCAGTTGGTTGCAGGGCTTGGGCTGCTGGCGTTGCTCGTTCGATTCGACGCCCGCTGGTATGACTACATTTGGGTTGTCGCCTTGGTGGCCTACGAGATCTTGGTTATGCGGTCGCTCGTCCGTCGGCAGAACAAGTAGCCGCTACGACTTAAACGACGGCGGCGCCCTTGTTCCTTTACTCAGGAACTGGAGCGCCGCCGTCGTTCGCGACTAGCCGAGCCGCTACGGTGCCGGGATCGGGAAGAATGCCCGCGGATCCTGCAACAAGGCCGGGTAGTCGAAGTCCGTGCGGTCGATGATCTTGGTTACCTCGAAGTTGCGGCCGAAGCGGCCGTCTTCGAGGGTGATCGGCCGTCCGTGGATCTTGCCCAGGGCAAACTTGGCGCCGCCCTCGATGGGGACGAGGACAGGCGTGTTGCCGGGGAGCGTCCGGAAGGCCTCGTCCTGGCGCTGGCGGTTGCGTGTGGGCTTCTTCACCAGTTGCTTCGGGGCCTTGCGGGCGGTCTTGCCCGGGCGGCGGGACGTTTCCGAAGCGTAGACGAACTGGTAGCCGTCGCCGTCGCTGCTGGCCGCCTTGGCCTTGCCTGCCGCCGGCATCCCCACCTTGTCGATCTTTTCGGGTTCAACATCGCCCACCGGGGCGCGAAGAACCCAGATGAAGTCGTCGTAGGGGTCTTCGGGAATGAACTCGTGCCGAGGCTCGGGCCAAAGGTACTCAAGGTCCTTCGGGGTGTCCGGGAAGAGCTCGGCGTAGAAGCGGGGCTCCTTCTGGAGCAGCTTGGAGCGGTGGCTCAGGTGGAAATCGGCGTCGCCCAGCCAAGGCGGCATCGGAATCTTGGAGGCATAGTCCGGGTGGGCTGCCTGGGGTGCGAACTCGGTGATGCTGGCGCGGGTGTTGTCCGGATTGCCCCGGGCGACCCATTCGTCCACCATGGCCAGACCGTAGAGAGTGAGCGCGGGGACGTAGCCCATCCACATGCGGATAGCGGGGTGGGACGGCCGGCCGAACTCAGGGATCACCAGTGCGCGAAGGATCTGCAGTGCTTCGACACGCTGCTTGCCAAGCCTTCCGGTGTCCAAGACGGCAGCACTTTGCTTGAAATCGGGGAACGGGAGGAAGGTCTGCATCCTTTCAGTTTGGGGGCCGGACGGCGTAGATCCAAGTTGACGCGGTGTGGCCTTCCCCTCGCTCGTGTTAATGGCGCCCTCTGATTGACGTTGGCAGGGATACTTGTCCCATGGAAGCCCCCTCGGAAACCTATGCCGGGAATTGGCCGGCGCGTGCGGTTCTGGGGACAGTCGACCGCGCTCGGAACGCGGTCATGGCCCGCCGCTGGCAGCACCATCCGGTATTCGGGTCCCTCTTGCGCAGAATCAACCGCTTTCTGCCCTGAACCCGCTTTGGCTGGGCGTTCAGATGGGGCGCGTTGAGTATTCGTCCTACTCTTGTCGGGTGGAAACTTTTGGCGAATCGACGACGACGGCGGCACCTCCAGTTGCCGAACTGCACCTACACATCGAGGGGACGCTTCAGCCCGAGCTGATTTTCGCCCTCGCGGAACGGAACGGGATTGAGCTTCCGTACGCGGATCTGGACGAGTTGCGTGCACGGTACGAGTTCACGGATCTGCAGTCGTTCCTGGATCTGTACTACGCCAACATGGCCGTGTTGCGCACCGAGCAGGATTTTGCGGACATGACCAGGGCTTATTTGGCGCGCGCGGCGGCCGGTGGCGTGCGGCACGTCGAGGTCATGATGGACCCGCAGGCGCACATCTCGCGTGGGGTGGCCCTGGAAACGTGCGTCAACGGTGTGGCGTCCGCACTCGCGACGTCGGTGGAGGAGTTCGGCGTCTCGACGCTCCTGATTGCCGCGTTCCTGAGGGACATGTCCGAGGAATCTGCGCTGGAGGTTTTGGATCAGCTTCTAGCCATGGGGGCGCCGATCGCCGGCATTGGCCTGGATTCGGCCGAGGTGGGCAATCCGCCCTCGAAGTTCGAACGACTGTACCGCCGCGCGGCCGAGGCCGGACTGCGGCGGATTGCGCACGCAGGCGAGGAAGGCCCTGCTTCCTATGTGTACGAGGCGCTCGATCTGCTTGGCGTCGAGAGGATCGATCACGGCATCCGCTGCATGGAAGATCCGGCCCTGGTGGAGCGGTTGGTGGCCGAGCAGGTTCCGCTGACAGTGTGCCCCCTGTCCAACGTCCGGCTGCGCGCGGTGGATACCCTGGCCGATCACCCTTTGCCTGCAATGCTGGCAGCCGGGCTGAACGTCAGCGTGAATTCTGACGATCCCGCGTACTTTGGCGGCTACGTGGACGACAACTTCGCGCAACTTGTCGCTGTGCACGGGTTGTCTGTTGGGGACCGGGCGCGCCTAGCCGCGAACTCGGTGCGTTCATCGTTCGCGGACGAGGCCCGGAGGGCTGAACTGTTGGCCGAGGTTTCGGAGTGGGAAAGGGCATCGGTCGGTTAGTCAGTCGCGGGCACGGCGTGGAAACGGGCGGCAGGAATCCCGGGTGTCATCTTGGTAGCACGGCGTCCGGAGGCTGAGGCGTGGTGATCGGGTCCGCGTGTCGATGCACGAGTGCCCAAGTGTCGCCTTCAGGGCGATAGATGCTCGTTACCCGCAGTTCAAAGGGCGATATTTCAGATCCCCCTCCGACCTTGGCCTGCCAGTGTTCCAAGTCCAGAAAGCAAGCAAGACCGGAAGTGACGTGCTTTGTGAGCGTATCAACGGCGGTGACGTGTCCATCTTCGAAGCGTGCTGCGGCTGAATCGAGGGCCACTGATACTTGATCCCAGCCAACTGCCGGAGGACCCCAAGGATTCGCAAGGGACACATCCTCGCTGTGGGAAAAAATGGCCTTGGCGGGTTCCGGATCGCCTTTGGCAAACTGATCTAGCGCTTGATGAAACTGGTCAATGACCTCGTCAAGCTGCATTTGTTCCACCTTCTGACTGATTGGCGCATCTGGAGTAGTAGGCGAATCTTAGCGGCTCCGCGCCCGGCCGTCACCGGTCCCTGAATCTTCCCAACGGGCGGAGCTCCAGCCGCACTGTCATCAGCGGGCACGTCATAACCCAGGGTTCAAGGGGCTATCGAGGGTACCCCAACAGCTAGTTACTGACCGGTAGCCGAGACCCTTCCATCACTTGTGGTTGTTTGGGCGTAATAGTGGGTCACGACACACGGTGTTTACCAAGAACAGTCGCCAGAATTTACAGAACATTGGCAGACTGCTGAAGGAATGTTCGCCGTTGAAGGAGACCCATTGGCCAAGTCCACCGTCGAAAAAAGCAGTGTCCGTCTCAAGACCGTCCTAGACGTCTTGGCAGAGGGAACGTGGTCCGAGCAGTCGTTGAATGCCGGCGAGATCCTGGCTGAGGCGATTGTCCGCGTCCCGCTGGATCCACGCGAGAGCGAACTGCTCAGCGGAGGCATCCCGCGCGGCCACAAGAACCTGACGACGGAGACCGCGAAACTGGTCAAGGCCGGCTGGCTGGTCAAGGGCCGATCGGGCTGGACTATCACCGACGACGGCCTCCGTGCCACCGTCGCTTTCGCCAAGCCGGACGAGTTCGTCACCGCGCTGACTGAGGGCACGCCCGTCCCGGCAGACACTCCGCTTCCGACGGCCCCCGTCAAGAAGGCCGTAGCCAGGAAGCCCGCGGCCAAGAAGGCTCCCGCCGTGGAAAAGGCGCCTGTTGCCAAAGCTGCAGCAGCGAAGGCCCCGGCCGCCAAGGCAGCGCCTAAGAAAGCGGCCGCACCCAAAGCGACTGCCGCCGTCGAGAAGCTCGAGCAGCCGTCCGCCGTCGCGATCGCTGGTGACTTCAACACGATTCTCGGCGCGCCGGAGGACTGGGCTCCGCAGTACGACGAGGTGCAGATGAAGTTCAATTCCCGTCGCAAGGTGTGGACCGTTGCCGCCACGTTGCCTGCAGGTTTCTACACCTACAAGATCGCGCTGAACCGCTCGTGGGACGAGAACTACGGCGCGTTCGGCGCCCGTGATGGTGCCAACCACGAGCTGAAGCACGACGGGGGCAAGGTCACCTTCACGTACGACCACGCCACGCGGGACATCGTCACGGCTTAGCTGTAACTCCCAAGTTTTCTCCAAGTCCAAATGTGGACTTGGAGAAAACTTGGGATTGCCCGACAAGGTTGCACCGGGAACAAAGCGCCCGGGTCCCGAGGTTAGGGTAGGTCAACAGAACCTAACCGAGGAGCTAGCGATGACCGATGCCACTTTCCGCCACAATGTTGACCGCGAGCGCTTTGAAGTGCTCGCCGATGGCCGCGTGATCGGTAAGGCCGCGTACAAATCGTACGACTACGGCGGGTCCCCGCAGCGGATCTTCTACCACACCGTGATCAACGAGGAGTTCGGCGGGCAAGGGCTGGCGGGCAGGCTCGCCGAAGTGGCCCTGAACGAGACCGTGAGTGAGGGACTCGGGATCGTGCCCGTGTGCCCCTTCATCAAGAAGTTCCTCACCAAGCACCCGGAATACGCGGCGAACGCGGCTGCCCCGACCTTGGCGCACTTGGAGTACCTCAACGCTGCCCTCGTTCCGGCCGCCAGGGCCTAAAAGCGGCGGGTCGCGCCGCCGTCGAGCCTCACGAATACATCAATGAACCGGGAGTCGTCAGGACTTCGCCGGTCTCCAGCCAGGTCTTGAGGCCGGAGAGGATCATCGGCCAACCGCCGTAGATCTGGTCGTTACCGCCCTCGCGCAAGTCGCTGTGGGTGACGGTCAGATGGCAAGAGTCGCCGACGGGTTCGATCTCCCAGGTGACGCGTGATGTGCCCTCGGCTTTGACGTCCTCGCCCCAGAGGGCGCGCATGGTCTGGACGAGCCGTCGCGGGGGATCGACCTCCACGTTTTCGCCTTCGCCGAGAACCATTCCGTTGGCCTTGGGATTGTGCATCTCGTAGTGCCCGCCCGGCGTCCAGTCGGCAGTGTGGGTGTTGCCGAACTGGTATTTGCTGCGGGTGTCGCTGTCCGTGATGGCATCCCAGAGCCGTTCCGGAGTGGTCTTGATGTAGATTTCGAAGATCTTTTCCACGGGACTTTCCAATCTGGTTTTGAGGTCGCTCAACGCAGCGGCCCATGGTTCTGCATATTTGCTCACCCAGCGGTCGTGGACGAGCCTGATGGGTACCGGATTCAGGTAATGGAGCTTTTCGCGACCACGACGGCGGGTCACAACCAGCCCGGCTTCCTCAAGGATCTTGAGGTGCTTCATGATCCCGAAACGGGTCATGTCGAACCGTGCTTCAAGCGCGGTGAGCGTCTGCCCGTCCTCGCGGAAGAGCTCGTCGAGCAGATCCCTGCGGGTGGGGTCGGAGAGTGCCTTGAAGACGGCGTCCATGCATTCAGAATAGGTGACCATTTGGTCACATGTCAACGGATTCGGGCGGTCTGAAACTGGGCGGCTCTATGTTCGCGTGGGTCTGAAGTAGTGGTTGCGTCGGGGTGTTTGGCGGGGGTCGAGGTGGGGTGGTGGTTTGAACCATGCCGTGCCGGTTTCCATGGTGATGGTCCAGTGTTCTTTGTGGATGACGTGGTGGTGGTGGCTGCATAGCAGGGTGCCGTT
>NZ_JBFTOG010000043.1:0-45030 GCF_056397865.1 Arthrobacter sp. 05L417 | reverse complement strand
GCAGGCAACGGCAAGCAACACTCGACACCTGCTACGCCCGCAACCCCCACCGATACCGCAACAAACCCACCGCGCCGGGAGCACCCCCCACCGCCGGGATCAACAACAAACAAACCACCCCGCTGTCACAAACAGCTTGATAGATACCGTTTGGCGGACGCTCGCTCACCTATGAGCCAAAACGGTGGAACCCTCGCTCAGATGATCTGAGCGAGCGTTGGGCCGGGGGCGGTTGTTTGTGAGCGAGCGTTGGGCCGGGGGCGGTTGTTTGTGAGCGAGCGTTGGACCGGGGGCGGTTGTTTGTGAGCGAGCGTCGGGTTAGATGTTTCCCGTGGAACCTGCCACGCCGCCGAGGAGGGCTGACATGGTTCGCCAACGGGCGATCTCGCAGCCGTCTGTCCGGCTGAAGCGGCTGCTGACCTCGCGCCCGCGGAACCGGCCCGTGACCATGGCCACCTGCGGGCCGCCGTATTGCTGGGTGCAAATCCGGTCCGGCCGGGGAACCGGGAAGAAAATCTCTTCGCCGAATTGCTCGACGGCGGCAAGCGCCGCGCGGGGGTCCGGAAGGGTCGAGCCTTCGGAGACTTCGCCGCCCGAGCCGAGCAGGACGAACTCATATTCCACGGCGCCTGGCGCCTCCGTCAGCGTGATGGTGAGTTCGACGTCGTACTTTCCTGTGCTTGAAGTCATCGCTGTCCTTCGTGGGCCGGTGTTTGTCCTAGGAGTTCCAGAAGCGGCTGCACCTCCTCGAGGACCCGCGCACGGAGCGCTTGGGCCTCGGCGGCGAATGCCCGCTGATACTCAACGTACTCGGCCTTGCCTTGCGGTGTCTCGATCCTGATGGCCGGGTATCCCCACTCCTCAAGATCGTAGGGCGAGGCCTGCATGTCCATGGCCCGGATCCGCCAGGACAGTTCGAAGCAGTCCATCACCAGCTCGCTCGGCAGGGCGGGGGTCAGTTTGTACGCCCATTTGTAGAGGTCCATGTTGGCGTGCAGGCAGCCGGGTTGCTCCATGGTGCGCTGGTTGTCCCGCGTCGGAGTGAGTTCGTTGAGCGGGGTGGCGTCGGGCGTGTAGAAGCGGAAGGCGTCGAAATGCGAGCAACGGATCCGGTTGTCTTCCACAACGGTGTCTGTGCCTTCGGAACCGAGACGCAGCTTGAGGTACTCATGGCGAAGATCGAACTTGTCCTGTCGGTAGACCATGGCCCACTCGTGCAGTCCGAAGCAACCAAACTGGGCGGGCCGGGCAACGGTTCCCGCGAGGATGATGCCGGCGAAGCGGATGGCCTCAGTGCGGTCGGCCACAAACCGGCTGCGATCGAAGGTGACCGCAACGGTACCGGCGGGCAACCCGGCGGCAGCCAGCGCGCCGTCGTCGAGCACTCGGTAATACTTCCACCCGGCCCGCTCCGCGGCTTTCGGACCGGAGAGGACGACGCCGTCGCCCGGGTGCCAGCGCAACAGCTGGCCGGGCTTCTGGGTGTAGTAGGTGAAGAGGAAGTCTTCCACGGGATGCTTCTGGCCTGCGGAGCGCCGGGCCAAGTACGGCTTGGCGTAGCGCTCGACCCGGGCGTGGTGGGCAGCCTCCATCGCAAGCCATTTCTCTTGCGGGAGGTTCTTGTACTTAAGCTCCGGCACCGCTTGAACCAAGGATGTCGGCGACGGCGGCCCATGCGGAAATCTCGCAGCCGTCAGTGAGTTTGTAGGAGGACTCGACTCCCACGCCATCGACGGCCCCGGTGACTATTGCCGTCTGGGGTCCGCCGTAACGCTGCTCGCAGACTTGGTCGCTGGGGCGCGGCGTGCGTGTGAGGAGGGCGGGGTTCTTTTTCAGGGCGGCGCACGCTGCGGCCGCGGTGGGGTGATGGCTTTCCGCGGAGGGGACGCCGCCGGTGCAGACGAGGGTGTAGCTTTCAGGGGTTGCCGTGGGGGAGAGCTTGACGATGATGGAAAGCTCGGCTTCTCCGAGGCCGGGGGAGCTGGGCGCGGGGGAGAGCGAAGGAGTCGGTTTGCCGCTGGGAGATTCCGTCTCGTCCGGCAGGAGTCCGCTGGGGCTGGACGACGCGCTGCTGCCCGGGGACGAGCTGCTGGGCGTGCCGCCTCCAGTGCCCGGCGTGCAGGCGGCGAGCCCGGCGACGGCGAGGACAGCCAGAACGTACCGGACTATTCGCAAACGCATGGGGATCTCCTTGATTCCTGCCAGTTTATCGCCCGGCGGCCGCCCCCGGGAGTTGGGTGGCCGCGATGAGCCCGGTCATTGCCCGGTGCAGTTCCGCTACTTCGGCCCGCGTGAGGTGGAGTCGCTCCATGATGGTTCCCGGCACAGCCGTTGCCTGCTGCCTGAGGGCGGCGCCGGCTTCGGTCAGGGTGATGGCGAGGGCCCGTTCGTTTCCGTGGATGCGGTTGCGAGTAACGTATCCTGCTTCTTCGAGCCGGCGCAGGATGGGTGAAAGGGTGGCTGGCTCGTGTAGGAGAGCTTCGCTGATGTCCTTGAGGGTGCGCGGGCTGCGTTCCCAGAGGGCGAGCATCACGAGGTACTGGGGGTGGGTCAGCCCCATCTTTTCAAGCACGGGCTTGTAGACGCCCACCACGCTCCGCGACGCCACGGTCAGGGCGAAGCACAATTGGCGCTCAAGTAGGAGGTCGTCTTCAGGAGGCGCGGTGGTTTTGTAGGCAACGGGTGTGCTTGCGGCAGCCATGGCTTGCTCCGTTCCGTGTCGGTGACCGGAATGTCCCGGTCGATAGTTAGTACACTAATTGTTAGTGTACTCTTAAACCACAACATCCTTTTGAGAGAGGGTAGACCCGGTGGCCAAAGAGACCATGACCCAGAGATTCATGCGTGCAACTGGCAAGCTTCGGATCATTTTCGGGCCGGCACACAGCAGTTCCCTGGATCATGAAATGACCGAGGAGAACAAGCGCCTCCTCGTGCGGCGGCAGGCCGAAGCACAGCAATGGGAAACGATCCGCAGGCCGGACGGCAGCACCTACGTGGTCCCCAAGAACCCGGACGACAAGTCCCTTCGCTAATCCCCACCGGCTCCCGGCCTTCGCAAGTCGCCACCGGCCCCCAGGCAGGGGCCCTCGCCGGTGTGGGCCCGCCTCCCGGCCTTCGTCGATGGACGCCAACCCGGGCCTTTTACGGCTTCCGGGCGTAAAATTGGCCTCACTGGAACCACTCAGCTCCAACCGCACGGCTGGACCTCGCAGCGGGGAAGGAGGTGGGAATTGTGGGACATGCACTCGATAGCTTCATGAGGGTAACCGATCGACTGCGTTTCTGGTTCGGCCCGGCGACACGGGGCGACATTGATGCGCCCGTAGTCCACAAGCATGACGACTTCGAGACGGCGTCGGAAGAAGACCTGGGGCATTTCGTCGTCGAAACAGACGACCAGGGGCACCACTACGGAGTCCGCAAGGAAAGCGCCTGAAGCCGCTTGCGGCTCCAAAAGCCGCGGGAAAGCAAAAGAACCGGAGCTTGAGCTCCGGTTCTTTCACGTTCAAGTACTTCAGATCCCGACGGCGGGTGCCCGACGGCGGCGTCCGACAACGGGTGCCGACGGCGAGGTTCGGCTGGGGGTCCGCTAGCGGCCGGTGCCGCCATAGACGGTTGCTTCGGATTCGCCGTCGAGCTCGAACGCCTTGTGGATGGCGCGCACGGCGTCATCCAGGAGATCGGCGTGCGTGACCACGGAGATGCGGATCTCCGAGGTGGAAATCATGTTGATGTTGATGCCCGCGTCGGAGAGCGCCTTGAAGAAGGTGGCGGAGACGCCCGGGTGCGAACGCATGCCGGCGCCGATCAGCGAAAGCTTGCCGACGTTCTCGTTGTATTCGATGCTTTCGAAGCCGATTTCGGGCTGTGCGGCACGGAGGGCGGTGAGGGCATCGGCACCTTCAACGATGGGCAGGGTGAAGGAAATGTCCGTGCGGCCGGTTCCGTGGGTGGACACGTTCTGAACGATCATGTCGATGTTCGAGTGTGCCTTGGCGATGACCTGGAAAATCGCGGCGGCCTTGCCGGGGATGTCCGGGACGCCGACCACGGTGACCTTGGCTTCTGAACGGTCGTGTGCAACACCGGAGATGATTGGCTGCTCCAAGGCAACTCCCTCTTGAATCGTGATCTTGTCATCGGCGCTGGGCAGGACCCAGGTGCCTTCGTTCTGGCTGAATGAGGACCGGACGTGCAGTGGCACGCCGAATCGGCGAGCGTATTCCACGCAACGCAAGTGCAGGATCTTGGCGCCGGAAGCTGCCAGTTCCAACATTTCCTCACTGGAGATACGGTCGATCTTCGTGGCCGTGGAGACCACGCGCGGGTCCGCCGTGTAGATGCCGTCGACGTCCGTGTAGATTTCGCAGACGTCCGCTTCGAGCGCGGCGGCGAGTGCCACCGCAGTGGTATCCGATCCGCCGCGGCCAAGGGTAGTGATCTCCCGGGTGCTCCGGGTCATGCCCTGGAAACCGGCGACGATAGCGATGTGTCCCTTGTCCAATGCCGTGCGGATGCGGTGGGGGTCGACGTCGATGATGCGCGCCTTGCCGTGAATGCCGTCCGTGATCATGCCGGCCTGCGAGCCGGTGAACGACTGGGCGGAGGCGCCGAACTTGTTGATGGCCATGGCGAGCAGGGCCATGGAGATGCGCTCGCCTGCGGAGAGGAGCATGTCCATCTCACGCGCGGGAGCAGAATCGGTGACTTGAGCGGCGAGATCCAGGAGTTCGTCCGTGGTGTCTCCCATGGCGGATACCACCACGACAACCTCATTGCCGGCCTTTTGTGCGTCAACCACGCGGCGGGCAACACGCTTGATGCCTTCTGCATCGGACACCGAGGAGCCACCGAACTTCTGCACGATCAGCTGCTTGGTCTTGGCAGTCTGCGCGCTCAGGTCTTCGGTTTTCACATCGGTAGTGGGCAAACTCATGCGCGCACCCTCACTGCATCAAATTGGGGATCATACGTTGCGTGGCCAGGTAACGGCACGGCTACGTGGCTTATGTGGCCAGTTTATCGCCGGGCGCGGCAGCCGGGGGAATTGTGACCAAATCTCGGCCATTGGGTGCACGCTTGGTGGTTTCGGCTAGGCGTACGATCAAGAAATACGCAGCCTGGGGGCATGTGGGCTCACGGGATTGAAGCGTACTTGTTCTGTTTGGGGGAAACAGGTGAGTAGAGCATGTCCATAGCTGAAAGTTCAAGCGTGCCGGGCAGTGGCGCCCTCGGCGTATCCGCGGAAGGCGTCTCACGCCGCTTCGGCACGGTCCACGCAGTCGAGCACATCGATTTCGCCGCGCCGGCCGGGAAAGTCACGGCGCTCATTGGGCCGAACGGTGCGGGCAAAACGACGCTCCTCCTCATGCTTGCCTCGCTTCTGCGGCCCGACTCAGGAACCATCAGGATCAACGGCTTGGACCCCGTCCATGACAGCGCCGCGGCGCGGCTTCGGATTGGCTGGATGCCGGACACCCTGGGAGTGTGGGAGTCCTTGACCGCGCGCGAAATCCTGGTCCAGATGGCACGCTTCTACCGCCTGCCCAAGGGCGGCATTGCCCATCGTGTTGCCGGCTTGCTCGAACTTGTCCGCCTGGACACCCTTGCCGACCAGCCGGCCCGGGTCCTCTCCAGGGGCCAGCAACAGAGGCTCAGCCTGGCCCGTTCCCTCATCCACGACCCTTCCGTGCTCCTGCTCGACGAGCCTGCATCCGGCCTCGACCCGGGATCCCGGGTGGAGCTCCGGAACCTGCTGAGACGCCTGGCCGGGGAGGGGAAAGCCGTGGTGGTTTCCTCGCACGTGCTCAGTGAACTCGATGAAATCGCGGACGGAGCGGTGTTCGTCAGTCAAGGCCGGACCGTGAAACAGCAGACCCTCGAGGAGGCGGCCCTGCAGGGCCGGCGCTACGCGATCACAGCCCTCGACAACGAGGCCCTCACAGCAAAGCTCAGCGAACTAGGGCTGGAATACCGTGTGGAAGCCGGCCGCCGCCCGTCGGTCACCTTGCTGTTGACGCACGACGACGGCGCTGCCGCCCTCTTGGGCGAACTCGTCCGGTCCGGCATCGGCGTGGTTTCCTTCGCCCCCGCAGCCGGTGCCTTGGAAGAGACGTACATGAACCTGGATACGGAGAAACGATGAGCGACGTGACTGGAACCGTGCCTGTTTCAGCGGGACCTCCAGCGGGACCGCAGGGAGCTACGGGAGGCGGGAACGCCGTCGTCGGCTATCTTGGCGGGATACGCGACGTCGTGGTCCTTGAGATGAAACAACGGCTGCGCTCCCGCGGCTGGTACATCATGTTGGGCATCTGGTTCTTTGTGATCGCCGTAGTGACGTGGCTGACCTGGCTCGCCTGGAATGCCAGCATGGAAGCACGGCGGTCCACGATGCCGCCGTCGGCGCTCTCGCCGCAGGACGGGGCGGGGTCCATGATCTTCGAGGTCGTGCTGGCCTTTGTGCTCCTCTTTGCGCTGCTTGTTGCGCCCGCGCTGTCCGCCAATGCAATCAACGGGGACCGGGCCGGAGGCACACTCGCCATCCTGCAAATCACCTTGCTGACCCCGGGCCAGATTCTCTGGGGCAAGTTCTGCGCGGGATGGCTCGCGGCGCTCGCCTTCCTGGCGACAAGTGCCCCCTTCCTTGTCTTCGGAATGTTCCAAGGCGGGCTGACCCCGGGGCACGTCGTGGTTTCCTTGCTGATGTTGGCGGTGGAACTGGCCGTTGTTTGCGGGATCGGAGTGGGGATTTCGGCGCTTGCTGGGCGGCCCTTGTTCTCGATCGTGGTGACCTACTTGGCAGTCGCCGCGCTGGTGGTCGGATCGCTGATTTCCTTCGGACTGGGATCGCAATTGGCCCAAGGGACGGTGTTGGCCAACTCTCCCGTTGGCCGTGGCGTTTTGTATGCGCCGGTGCAGCCGAATCAGCAGGGGCAGCCGCTTGAACCGGCGCAGCCGGGATACACCTGCGAGGGCCCCTTGGTGGAGCACCAGGCCATCCGGACCGACCGCGTGGCGTGGATGCTCGCGTTGAATCCCTACGTGGTGGTGGCTGACGCCATTCCGTATCCGGACCGGAACGGGACAGGGTTCTACTCGGTCGGCATGATCGAGGGCATCAGCCAGGGAGCCAGGTCCGCGCTCGCTGGCCCGGAACGCACCTACCTTTGCGCCAACGGCGTGCCGCAGCCGCAATACCTCAAGCAGACGACGCCCTTGTGGCCGCTGGGACTAGGCCTGCAACTGGTCCTGACAGCTCTGCTCATGTGGCTTGGCTGGCGTTCGCTGCGGACGCCCGCGAGCCGGCTGGCCAGCGGGACGCGGATCGCGTAAGCCGGGTGGCTCGCCGGTGGGCTTTCAGCGCGCCGCCTACATGAGGGCGTTGCGGCGACCCTCGAAGGCCCGTCCCAGGGTAACTTCGTCCGCGTACTCCAGATCTCCACCCACGGGGAGGCCGGAAGCAAGCCTGGTGACGGTGATGCCGATCGACTTCAGCATGCGGGCCAGGTAGGTGGCCGTCGCTTCGCCTTCAAGGTTGGGGTCGGTTGCAATGATGATTTCCTGGATGGCGCCGTCGTTGAGCCGGGTCAGGAGCTCGCGGATACGGAGCTGGTCGGGCCCGATGCCAGCGATCGGATTGATGGCCCCACCCAGGACGTGGTAACGGCCGCGGAAGGACCGTGTGCGTTCCACAGCCAGGACATCCTTGGATTCTTCGACCACACAGATCACGGAGGGGTCGCGTCGCGGATCGCGGCAGATGTTGCACAGCTCCTGCTCGGTGACATTGCCGCAGACAGTGCAGAACTTCACCCGTTCCTTGACTGTGGTGATGGCCGCGACGAGCCGCTTCATGTCCTCGGGATCGGCCTCAAGGATGTGGAAGGCCAGGCGCTGCGCCGACTTCGGCCCGACGCCGGGCAGCCGGCCGAGCTCGTCGATCAGCTCTTGTACTGCGCCTTCGTACACAATGTCCTCGTTCGTTCGGTGTGGACGCCGTCGCTGTTCGGCACGCGTCGCGGTTTGGTGGCACCTTTTTGTGCGCCGGCGGGCTCTCGCAGGGTTCCATGGGGTTCCCCGGCCGACACCGTGCGGGCCCGCGCAGGGTGTGGTTACGTCGTCCGCTTGTTAGCGGCGCATGCTGTCCAGCGACCGTTCTTCCAGTAGCTTTCCGCCCAGAATACGCTCGACGGCGGCCCGTCCAAAGACTCCCGACTCCTCGATGGTTTCGTCGTCGGCACTCGGGATGTCTTCCACCACGGTGCCGGGAGCGACGGCGGCCCGTGCCGGTGCTTTCTCGCGCCCAGCCATGGCTTCGGGGCTGTTCGAAAGCCGCTGGTACAGGCTCTGTTTCCCGGTCCCCGGAGGCGCCGACTCTGAGGCAGAGGCTGAGGCAGGGGCAGACGGAGTGGCTTGCGCGAGTGCAACGGCCGGACGCGCGGTTTCGCCTCCGGGCGGCGTCGTTGTGGCCGGCGGCGTGCCGGCTGGCGGTGCGGCTGCTGGGGTTGCGCCCGCTGGCGGTGCGGGACTGGAGGCAGTGGGCTGGGGCGCCGACCACGTCGTTGACCAATCGGCGGCGGGCGCGGTGGCCGCTGCCTGCGCAGGTGCTGAAGCCTGCGGTTGGTTTGGAATCTGCGCGGCGGCAGGTTCATAGACGGGACTCGGCGTCGCCGGCCCGGATGAAGTGGCCTGACCGCCGGGGTCGGCGGACGTGCCCGAAGCCGCGGAACCAACGTTGGACTCCGTGCCGACAACCCACGAGCCCGGCGCGTGCTCGACAGCCCTGGACCACGGATCTTCCGAGGCTTTTTCCGAAGATGCTTTCTCGGGAGATGCTTGGGTGGGGCGCTTGCTCGCGGGGGCGGAGGCGGCCGAGACTGAGCTGTTCGGCGCGGAAGCACCGCGTGGCGAAGCGGCGGCCGATGGGCCGACTGCCGGGGCTGCCTGGGCTACGGCTGCGGGGCCGGCCGTGGGAATGGCAGTGAAGCCCGAAGGAGCCGACGGCTCCCAATCCATTGGCGGTTCTTCGTCCAGCGGGGGAGCGTCCTCGTCCCGCGGGGGACCCCAATCATCGTCCGAATACGAGAAGTCCGCGGCCGGGTCTGTCGGTGCCGTTGCGGACTTCTCAGCTGCTGCGGCGGACGTCACCGGGGCAGCTGCCGAGGCCGGGGCCTCTGGAACCTGCGAGGCAGGACCATGCGCAATGGAAACGGCTTGGGTCGGAGGGGCCTCGGAGGCCTGGGCCGCTTGGTACCCGAGTGTCCGTTCGGACGCCTCGCCAGGCGCAAGCGGAACCTGCCCTGACGCTGCCGGCGCCACAGGTGTCGCGGACGCCTTGTCTGCTTCCGGGGCGGCAGGGCTTTGTGCTGCAGGGGCAAGTCCCCATGCGCTATCCACGGCGGACGACACAGTCGGGGAGGCGCCACCCCCTACAGGGGGCGCCGGGTCAGCCGGCGCTTTTGGGTTTGGTTCAGAGCTACCTGAGCTGTTGCCGCCAACGACCGAAGTGATCTGGCAGTCGATGCCGATTGTCTTGTGGATGGCCTGGCGAAGGTTCTCGGCATGGTCTGCGCGGCTGAAGGCGCTCGCAAGCCCATCAGTGCTGAATGCAAGAGTCAGAAGTTGGCCGTCGAACTGTGCAACCTGCGCGTTCGCTCCGACCAAGGCCCAACTGCTGCGCTTGATCTTGGTCAGCGTCTGGAGGATATCGGGCCAAGCTCTCCGGATGACCTCGACATCGGCCCCACCCGTAGCGGGCCGCGGGGCCTGTGCGGGGGCTGGCTGTTGTGCGGGCGCCGACGGTTCTGCAGGCGCTGACGCCGAAGCTGGGGCTGGGGCTGGGGCGGGCGTTTGAGTTGGCGCGGGCGCTTGAGCTGGTGCCACACCCGGCTGGGGTCGGTCATGTTCTGCCGCTGGATGAGCCGGAGCTTGGGCAGCTGGTTCGGGCGCGGGGCGGCTGGCCTGCTGCCTGGATTCGTCCACGGGCCAGTCGGTAGTGGATACCCGGGGCGGCGTCAGTTGTTCCCTGGGCGATCCCCCGGAAACAGGCGGATGGACAGGAGCCGGAGCCTCAGCAACCTCCGCTGGACCAGACGCAGTTGCTCTGGACACAGGTGAGTCGAGCACTGGTGAGGTGGGAACGGGGCTGGCTGCCGCCGTCGGGAGCTCCACTGGTTGATCCGCTGGGCGGGCAGTTGGCGCGGTGGCCGTTGAAGGAGCCGCAATAGCAGCCGGCGCCGTGTGGGCTTCCGCGGGAGGAAGCGCTCCGCCGTAGTTGAGGCGGCGTTCGACGCGGTCGATCCGGGCCGCGATGCCACGTTCGGTCTGCTCGGAACTGGGCAGCAGGATCCGGGCGCAGAGCAGTTCGAGATGCAGCCGGGGCGATGTGGCGCCGGTCATTTCAGTGAGTGCGGTGTTGGTGACATCGGCGGCGCGGGAAAGCTCAGCGGCACCGAGGTTGTTGGCCTGGCTACGCATGCGGGCGATCTGGTCCGCCGGCATGCCGCGGAGGATGGCTTGCGCGCTTTCCGGCATGGCCTGGACGATGATGAGGTCGCGGAACCGCTCCAGTAGATCCTCGACGAAGCGGCGGGGATCGTGCCCGGTTTGGATGACACGGTCCACGGCACGGAAAACGGTGGCGGAATCGGACGCAGCGATTGCCTCGACGACGTCGTCGAGCAGTGAAGCGTGGGTGTATCCAAGCAGCGCGACGGCGAGTTCATAGTCCAGGCCGTTGGGTCCGGCGCCGGCCATGAGCTGGTCCAGTACGGAGAGGGAATCCCGCACTGAGCCGCCGCCGGCCCGGATGACGAGGGAGAGCACGCCGGGAGCTACGGGCACGTTCTCCTGTTGGCAGAGAAGCTCGAGGTACTGCATCAGGGGCTCGGGCGGCACCAGCCGGAAGGGGTAGTGGTGCGTGCGGGAACGGATGGTGCCGATGACCTTGTCCGGCTCCGTGGTGGCGAAGATGAATTTGATGTGTTCCGGCGGCTCTTCGACGATCTTCAGCAGCGCGTTGAAGCCTGCAGAGGTGACCATGTGGGCTTCGTCAATGATGAAGATCTTGTAGCGGTCCCGCACAGGGGCGAAGGTGGCGCGTTCGCGGAGATCCCGGGCGTCGTCCACACCACCGTGGCTGGCGGCGTCGATCTCGATGACATCGAGGGATCCGGAGCCGCCGCGGGCCAGTTCGACGCAGCTGTTGCATTTGCCGCAGGGAGTGTCCGTGGGGCCTTCGGCGCAATTGAGGCAGCGGGCGAGGATGCGGGCGGACGTGGTTTTTCCGCAGCCGCGGGGGCCCGAGAAGAGGTAGGCATGGTTGACCCGGTTTTTGCGCAGGGCCGTCATGAGCGGCTCGGTGACGTGTTCCTGCCCGATAACGTCCGCGAAAGAATCGGGGCGATATCTGCGGTAAAGAGCAGTAGTAACAGTCACAGGGGAAACCTACCTATAGGGACTGACATTTAAATAAGAGACCCCTCATGCACCCGCCAGAGCCCATCTACCCTTGCTACCTTCCGGTCCTGGGGGAGTTCAACAGGATGACGCCACATGAGGGGCCGTCGACAAGCTTACCCGAAGTTATCGAGCCCTCCGAATTCGCGGACATGTCCCCTGTAAGAGCCAGAAAATGGACATGTCCAGTGGGTTAGCGCCAGCCGTTCACGGGCCACGTCATGAACGCCGGCTCCTCGTACGGGTGGGCCGAGCGCAGGGCTTGCACTACGGAGTCGAGCATGTCCGCTTCAACTACGCACTCGACCCGGATTTCCGGCACTGCTTCGCCTTGCCCCACGGCTCCGATGAACGGCTGTGCTCCGGGCATTGGAGTGAAGCGTCCAGTGCCCGGAGTGGTGAAGGAGCAATGCGAATAGTCGCCGATTCTGCCGGCCCCGGCATCGCCAATCGCTGCCAGCACGTTCTCAATGTGGGATGCCGGGACGTAGACAACGAGGGCGTGCAGTTGGCTCATGGCACCATCCTCCCAGTGGCCGCCCAAAAACAGGTCAAAGGATGGTTTCTAATCTCCATTGCCAAACCGTTGAACGCAGCGGACTATGGGTATGTACACCGATTGGGGCAATCTCAAGATTGTGAGCTGCAGGGCCTGGTTTCAGGGGCTGGACCCAGCAGCTCAACGGAGTGCCGGAGGAATGGACGCATTGGGGGCGTCCATTTTTACGTTTAAGCGCACGGAGGGCCCACTCGACACCATGAATGTCCCGATTGGGCGATGCCGAAATTCTCGGGTACAGTGGAGTCTGCTTTTGATTCAGAAGCATGGAGAATTCGCCTAGCGGCCTATGGCGCACGCCTGGAACGCGTGTTGGGTTAACGCCCTCGGGGGTTCAAATCCCCCATTCTCCGCGTTTGGCCCCGGTCTTTGGACCGGGGCCTTTTTGCGTTCCCCGGGCCCCTAAAACCGGGCTCGCTGGCAGGCCTCGGATTCCTCTCAAGCTGCGTTGCTGAAACCGGCGATTGCTTCCAGGACCGGCTCCTGTTCCCTGTCGGATGAGAAACAAGCGCCGGGTTGGCTGCGACGGCGCGAGCCAATCCCCACCCAAAGCCCTACATCCGTTCCGCAGCCACCCGTTCCAGCACTTCCCGGCACGCCAGGATTGCAGGGTGGATCCGGCCGGCGGTGCGGGTCGACGTGAAGACTGTCCGCTTGGGGAGCCCGGGGAGGTCCAGCAGTTGGACCGGCGTGGTCCGCCCTGTCCAGACGAGGTCCGGCATGAGGGCCACGGCATTGCCGGACTCGATAAGCCGGATTTGCGCTTGGAGATCGGCAGTTTCGTAGCGGACGTCGGGCTCGAAGCCGGCGGAGCGGCATGCTTGCTCCGCCCAGTGCCGGGACGCTGCGCCATGCGGTTCCATGACCCACGGCAGCGCAGCCGTGTCCGCGAGCGAGGAAATCGATTCGCCGCCAAGGCCAATCGGGGGAGTGGCGAGCCTGATGGCGTCGCTGGTCAGGGTGGCCCGGTCCAGGCCGGGATGATGCGGTGCCGCGTGCCCTGGGTACTGCTCGGCTACCACGATGTCGAAGTCGCGGGCCCACGTTTCGTAGAGCGCAGTCTCCGGCTCGCGTTGGATCATTTCGACGCGTACTTCGGGATACTCGCTCTTCATGATGGTGAGGAAGTCCGGCATGAGGGCCAGGGCGGCGGTTTGGAACACGGCCAGCCGGACCGTGCCGGTCACCGTGGAGAGAGACGCCGCGAGGTCCGTCTCTGCCCGCTCGAGGGTGGCCAGCACCGCTGCCGCGTGCTCCACGAGGATCTCGGCCTGCGGCGTCAGTTGCACTCGTCGGCCGGATTTTCTCAGCAGTTTCACGCCGGCTTCCTTCTCCAGCAAAGTCAATTGCTGGGACACAGAGGACGGGCTGTACTTCATCGCGTCCGCCACTTCTGCGAGGGTTCCGCGGATTTTCAATTCGTGCAGCAAGCGCAGCCTGCGGACGTCCAGCATTGGCCCTCCAGAAGGGTCGAGAAATCTAATGAATATTCTTCAGAAAAGATCGCTTTTCCTAATCTGATTGTAGATCCATACTGATGGAAACAAAGGACTCTCCGCACCAAAGGAGCGAAGCGCATGAGCACACCAACCCGGGATTCGAGCATCGACGCCAGGACACAATCCACCCCGGAATCCGGACACCTCCAGGAGTTGGCCCACGAAGCCATCCAACTGGTTCGACACTGGCTCACCGAAGCCTCGAAGGTGCCCGTTGACCTTTCCGCACAGCGCCTCGCCGGCGTACTCAAGGACCCGAACGGCCTGGACTTCACCGTGGGATTCGTCGACGGCGTCATCCGCCCCGAGGACCTGTCCGTCGCCGGCCGCAACCTGGCCAAGCTGGCCCCCAAGGTCCCGGCCTTCCTGCCCTGGTACATGCGCGCTGCTGTGCGCACCGGCGGCGTGATGGCTCCGGTCCTGCCGCAGGTGGTCATCCCGATCGCACGCAAAGTCCTCCGCGACATGGTGGGCCACCTGATCGTGGACGCCACCGATGCCAAGCTTGGCCCGGCCATCGCCAAGATCAAGCAGAACGGCGTCCACCTGAACGTGAACCTGCTGGGCGAGGCCGTCCTGGGCGAACGCGAAGCCAGCCGCAGGCTCGAGGGGACCCTCAAGCTCCTGGCCCGTGACGACGTCGACTACGTCTCCATCAAGGAGTCCTCCACAGTGGCCCCGCACTCGCTGTGGGCCTTCGACGAAGCCGTGGCCCACGTGGTGGAGAAGCTCACCCCGCTCTACGAGCTGGCCGCATCGTTCCCCAAGCCCAAGTTCATCAACCTGGACATGGAGGAATACAAGGACCTCAGCCTGACCATGGCCGTGTTCACCCGGATACTGGACAAGCCCGAATTCAAGAACCTCGAGGCCGGCATCGTGCTGCAGGCCTATCTCCCGGACGCGCTCTCGGCCATGCAGGAACTGCAGGAATGGGCTGCGGCCCGCCGGGCAAACGGCGGCGCTCCCATCAAGGTGCGCGTCGTCAAGGGCGCCAACCTGCCTATGGAACAGGTCCAGGCGTCCATCCAGGGCTGGCCGCTCGCTACGTGGGGCACCAAGCAGGATTCGGACACCAACTACAAGCGCGTCCTGAACTACGCGCTCACCCCCGAACACATCGATGCGGTCCGGATCGGCGTCGCCGGCCACAACCTCTTCGACGTGGCCTTCGCGTGGCTGCTGGCCAAGGAGCGCGGCGTTACGGCGGGCATTGAGTTCGAGATGCTGCTCGGCATGGCGACGGGCCAGGCCACGGCCGTCCGCAAGGACGTCGGCAGCCTCCTGTTGTACACACCGGTAGTGCACCCGGGCGAGTTCGACGTCGCCATCGCTTACCTGATCCGCCGCCTCGAAGAAGGCGCAAGCCAGGACAACTTCATGTCCGCCGTGTTCGAGCTTGGGGGGAACTCCCCAGAAAGCAGAACCCTGTTCGAACGCGAGAAGCAGCGTTTCCTCGCCTCCCTCGCTGAGTTGGACGACACTATTCCGGCCCCCAACCGGACCCAGGACCGCAATAAGCCCGCGGTCTCGGCGGGCAAAGAGGGCTTTGCCAACACTCCGGACACCGATCCTGCCTTGCCCGCCAACCGTGCCTGGGGCCGCGCCATCCTGGACCGTATTCCCGGCTCCACCGCCGGAAACGCGATTGTTGAAGCCAGCAAGGTCAGCGATTCCCAGGAACTGGACCGCATTATTGCCACCGCCGTGGAACACGGCAAAGCCTGGGGAGTCATGCCGGCTGCCGAGCGCGCAGCCATCCTGCACCGCGCAGGCGACATCCTGGAATCCCGCCGCGCCGAGCTCCTCGAGGTCATGGCCTCCGAGACCGGCAAGACGATCGAACAGGGCGACCCCGAAGTCAGCGAAGCAATCGACTTCGCGCACTACTACGCCGAGCGGGCCAAGGACCTGGAAACGGTCGACGGCGCCACGTTCGTCCCAGCGAAGCTCACCGTCGTGACCCCGCCGTGGAACTTCCCTGTGGCGATTCCCGCCGGCTCCACGCTGGCGGCACTCGCGGCGGGATCCGCCGTCGTGATCAAACCCGCAAAGCAGGCGCGCCGCTCCGGTTCCGTCATGGTGGACGCGCTGTGGGAGGCCGGTGTGCCGCGCGAAGTGCTGGCGCTCGTGCAACTCGAAGAACGCGAGCTCGGCACCCAGCTGGTCTCGCACCCCAGCGTTGACCGCGTGATCCTCACCGGCGGCTACGAGACCGCTGAGCTCTTCCGCTCCTTCCGGCAGGACCTCCCGCTGCTCGCGGAGACCTCGGGCAAGAACGCCATCATCGTCACCCCGCACGCGGACCTCGATCTCGCCGCCAAGGACGTCGTGTACTCGGCATTCGGGCACGCGGGACAGAAGTGCTCCGCCGCTTCGCTGGTGATCCTGGTGGGTTCCGTTGCCACGTCCGAGCGCTTCCACAACCAGCTGATTGACGCCGCCCGCTCGCTCAAGGTGGGCTACCCGGAGCAGGCCACAACCCAGATGGGTCCGATCATCGAGCCGGCTAACGGAAAGCTCCTCAACGCGCTGACAACCCTCGGCGACGGCGAGACCTGGGCCGTGAAGCCCGAGAAGCTCGACGAGACCGGCCGCTTGTGGTCCCCGGGCATCCGCTTCGGCGTCAAGCGTGGCTCCTACTTCCACCTGACCGAGTTCTTCGGCCCGGTCCTCGGCGTCATGACGGCGTCCACCTTGGAAGAAGCCATCGCCATCCAGAACGAGATCGAATACGGCCTCACCGCCGGGCTGCACTCGCTCGATTCCGATGAAATGGGCGTCTGGTTGGACACGATCCAGGCCGGCAACCTCTACGTGAACCGCGGCATCACGGGTGCAATCGTCCAGCGGCAGCCGTTCGGCGGTTGGAAGAAGTCCGCCGTGGGCGCGGGCACCAAGGCCGGCGGACCCAACTACCTGGTGGGACTGGGCAGCTGGCTCCCCGCGGAGCCGGCCGCCAAGCGCGGTGCCACGCTCAAGGGTGCGGCCGCTTCGATCCTGGCCGCAGCCAAGGCCGCAGGCTCGCTTGTCGAAGCCAGCGACGCGGAGGCCCTGCAGAAGGCGCTCTTCAGCGACGCCGCGGCGTGGGCCACGGAATTCGGCACCCGCAAGGACGTCTCCGGCCTGAGCGCCGAGCGCAACGTCTTCCGGTACCGGGCCATCCCCGTGACCATCCGCCTGTCCGAGGGCGGGAAGCTCGTGGACTTGCTTCGCGTCGTAGCGGCCGGTGCAGTGGCGGGTTCGGCACTCACGGTATCCTCCGCCGTCGAGCTTCCCGAAGCTGTCATCGCAGCGTTCGCGGGGCTCGGCGTGAGCACCCGCATCCAGAACGACGCCGAATGGCTGGCTTCCGCGGCAGGCATCAACGGTGGCCGCATCCGCCTGATCGGCGGGGACAGCAGCGCCCTGAGCGCCGCCACCGGCGGCCGCCCCGACGTCGCGATCTACCACGGCACGGTGACCCCGGCCGGACGCATCGAGATGCTGCCGTTCCTGCACGAACAGGCCATCAGCATCACGGCACACCGCTTCGGCACTCCGAACCACCTGTCGGACGCGCTGATCTAGCGATTCGTCAAAGAAGCCCGGAGGGACGGCCACAAGCCGTTCAGCCGGGCTTCTTTGCGTTTACGCCTCGTACCCCAAGCGCCGCAACCGTTTCCGGGCGGCCTGCTCGCTGGGGCCGCTGCGGCCCAACGTCAGGCGCACGACGGCGAGGACCACCCGCGCGGCGAGAATCGACGGCAGCGGGATGGGGCCAAAACGGGCTTTTTCCAGCCCCAACAGTTCCCGATACCGGGGCTCCAGGCTAGCCACGGCCGCGGCGAACAAAATCCGGTAACCGGGTTGCAGCGACGCCTTCAACGGGGGATACCTGATGAAATCGATGGTTTCCCTGAGCCGCTCGTCAGCGCGGAGATGTCCGGACGCGTACCAGCGGTCCATTTCCGCCGTCACTTCCGCAAGGCTCAGGGGAGGGTCCTCGACTCCCATCAGGCGGCCCGCCTGCGCCCACTCGCGGATATAGGCGTCGGCGCCGCCGGGGACCGACCCACCCCAGATCCTGTGCGCCGCCACGAAGGAATCCGCGTACGCGACGTGGACCCAGCGGAGAAGCTCGGGATCGTTGGCTGAGTACTCGCGGGTCTGTCCTTGGGCGTCAACGTAGCTGCCCTTGACGGAGTCATGCACCCGCCGCACGAAGTGGGTTGCCGTGTGCGCGGCATCCATGGAGCCGTAGCTCACGGTGAAGATCCAACGGATGGTGTTTGCCAGCCGCCCGAGGGGATCCCTTTTGAAACCTGAATGGTCGTACACGCCCGCCAAAGCGCCGGGGTGCAGGGACTGCATGAGCAGCACCCGGATTCCCGCGACGATCGTGGACATGGAACCGTGGACAGCCCAGACGGCCGATCCGGGAAGGTGGTATCCGGGGTCGTTTCCCTCCTCAAGTTGCAGCACCCAGTCGGGAGTGGACTGCGGGTGACCCGTAAAAGTCATCCGCAGTTCTGCTTGCCACTTCTTTAGGAAGTTGACCATGGTCCATTGTTGCGCAGCATTCTGTTGGCGCAAGGTGCCGTCTTGTTTACGCAGACGTGCTGGGTGAACGCCGAGGTGCCGGCCCGCTGTGGAAACAGCGGGCCGGCACCTCTCGCGCGAATCCTCTTAGGCAGCGGGTTGCTCAACAAGTGCCCGACGGCGGCGCGCCGGGGACGCTGCCACCAGCAGGGCCGCGATCGCTACGGCAGCGCTCAGGACCAGGCCGGGCCGGTACTGATCGAGCATGGCTGCCGCGCTGACGGTGCTGTTTGTGCCTGCGCCGGTGTCATGCCCACTGACGAGGGCCGTCGTCACGGCAAGGACCAAAGCTGCGCCAACCTGCGTGCTGGTCTGGATGAGTCCGGCGGCCAGACCCTGCTCCGAATCCCGGATGCCGGCGGTGGCTTGGACGTTGATGGACGGGAAAGCCAAGGCGAAACCGATGCCCAGCAGGATGACCGAGGGAAGGATGTCCAGCACGTAGTTGGGTGAGGTTCCAACGCGGAGGAACAAGACGTAGCCCAGTCCCATGGCGGTCAGGCCGGTGAGGATGAGCCTCGGAGCGCCGAATTTCTCGATGAACCTGTCCGCGAAGGGCGCGCTCGTTGCCACCAGGAGCCCGGTAGGAAGCAAGGCAAGCGCCATGCCCAGGGGAGACCAGCCGAGCACCGACTGCAGGTACATGGTGAGGATGAACTGGAAGCTCAGGTAGGAGCCGAACAATCCAATGGCGCTCAGGTTGGCGCGGGCCACCCAGCCCTCACGAAGGATGCCGAAGCGGATGAGCGGGTGCTTGACGCGGTTTTCGATGACAGCAAAGGTTGCCAGCACGGCGGCAGAGATGGCGAATCCGGCGATTGTTGCCACAGATCCCCAGCCCTTCTCCGGAGCTGAAACCAAGGTGTACACGAGGCCAAGCATGCCGAGCGCGAGGGTGACCGCGCCCCAGACATCATGGCCGCTCCCTTCCGTGGATGGCTTGTCACGGGGGATGAACAGCATGCCAAGAAGTACGACGGCGACGGCGATCGGTACCGATACCAGGAAGGTCCAGCGCCAGCTCAAGCTGGTCATGAGCCCGCCAACCACCAGCCCGAGCGAAAAGCCGCTCGCGCCGAAAGTGGTGAAGATGGACAGAGCCTTGTTGCGCTCGCGGCCTTCAGCGAAGTTGGTGGTGATGATGGAGAACCCGGTAGGGGCAGTGAACGCGGCGGCCAGGCCTTTGACGAATCGCGTGGCGATCAAGAGGGTTGGATCGTTCACGAGGCCGCCGAGGAGTGATGCCGCGGCGAACACGGTCAAGGCGATCAGGAAGATCCGACGCCGGCCCAGCAGGTCGGCAAGCCGCCCGCCTAGGAGCAACAGGCTCCCGTAGCCCAGGACGTAGGCGGAAACGATCCACTGCAGGGAATCGGTTCCGAGGTGGAGTTCGTGGCCGATGGAGGGAAGGGCTACGCCCACCATGGAGACGTCCAGGCCGTCGAGGGCCAGAACTGTGCACACCACCATTAGCAGCAGCCACTGGGCCCGGGTCCAGCGGACGGCTGTATGGAGCTGCTCGGCAGATCTAGTGAGGGTGCTTGGTGAAGTCATGCACATCAATCTATATGACGCGTCATTCAATGACAAGGAATATGACTAGGAATCTTATGACGTGGACTTTATTTAGGGTTTCGACTAGAATCGGGCCATGGCAACAACGCAGGATCGCCAGCTGGTTGAGCAATGGCGCAGCATCCAGAACTCGTACTTCCGCACCGCGGCCGCGATCGACCGCGCCCTCGAAGCCAAGTTCGACATCGGCCTGAACGAATTCGAAATCCTCGATCTCGTTGCCGAAAGCGTTGACTCCGCCTGCCGAATGAAGGCACTCGGGGAGCGGACTCCCATGACCCAGAGCGCCGTCTCCAAGGTTGTTGACCGCTTGGAGAAAGCCGGACTGGTCTCCCGCGTAACCTGCACGGATGACCGGCGCTCGCTGTACCTCGAACTGACCGACGCCGGCCGCGCGCTGCATTCGGATGCCGCCGTCGAGCACCGGGCTTTGCTGAAGGAGAACCTCGGCGAGTAGCCCGCCATGGTCCGGCGAGTGTTTCGCGGACCGGCCAAGTATGAAGTCGAGTGTTCCCATTCGATTTCATAGCGGCCACAATGGGACAAGCGCGCCCGTACTGGGGATGAGCGCCTGTCTCAGGAGCCGCTGTGGGAAAGCATCATGAGTCTGGCCAGGTTGTCGATCTGGTGCTCACAAGGAAATTTGGCCGGGTCCTTTCGGCTTGCTTCCTTGCTGTCGTGGTGATCCTCGCTTTTGGTTTCCAGGGCCCGGGTTTAGGCGGACGGGCAAGTGACGGATCCTTGGCCACAGGGCAAGTCGAACCCGGCATGCTGCCCACGGATGGTGCCACCTCCAGCGCGCAGGAGACAGTGCCTCAAAGCCCCTCATCGGCCCCGGTCCAAGCAGGTGGCAAAGCCACGGTGTCTTTTGAACGCTCCCCGGTCCAAACCCTCGACAAGAACGGCGTAGGCACCCTCAATGTCGCGTCGAGTTCCCTCGACCGGCCCCCTGCAGGGAAACTCTACGCGCCGCTCGAAATGCTGTTTCCGAGCTCTCCCTTCGGGTTGAGGATAGATCCCTTCACCGGATTGCCGGGGGAGTTCCACTGGGGACAGGACTTCGCCGCGGCTTGCGGCACGCTCGTCTACGCAGCGGACTCCGGCGTGGTACGGGCCGTGGGGTGGCACCCATGGGGTGGCGGCAATCGCGTGGAAATCGATCACGGCAACGGCCTCGTTACGACGTACAACCACCTGCAGGGCATCGCCGTCGTCAAGGGGCAATCGGTCCGGGTGGGCGAGGTCATTGCCAGGGTGGGAACCACGGGTTCCTCAACGGGTTGCCACTTGCACTTCGAGACGATCCTCAACGGCGTCTACACCAACCCCATGAACTGGACGTTCCTGCCAACCAAGCAGGTGGATCCCCTCGGCGATATCCCGATGGTGAGCTACCAGCCAGGTTCCGCCACTGCGACCTCGCCGGGGTCTGTCTGGTCCATCCCCGGGGCCGTGCCGACCGACCCGGGAGCCGTGCCCTCTGGACAGGCGGTGACCGGCGGGGTGCAGGAGACAAAGGTTGTGCCGCCGAGCCCGACTGGGACGCCGACCGGCACCCCGACCGCGACGCCGACGGCGACGCCCAGCCCGACAGGCACCTCGACTAAGACGCCGACCGGTTCGCCGACGGCGACGCCCAGCCCGACAGGGACGCCGACGCCGAGCCCGACTGGCACCCCGACCGCGACGCCGACGCCCTCGACAACAGCTACTCCCACGCCAAGTAAGACAACGGGCGGCACCCCGAGCCCATCGCCGTCGCAGGCTCCCACCGGGACGCAAGCGCCTGTGGTGACGCAGGCGCCCACCTTGACCACACCGCCCACGGTGGCCCCGACGTCGAGCCTCCCCGCTCCGGCGCCGACCGTGACGAACACCCAGTCAACCCCGCCTCCGCCTCCGCCCGCGCCCGCGACGCCCACGCCGTCGGCGCCTACCGAGCCCGCGACGCCAGCGCCCAGCAGCCCCACGCCGTCGGTCACCGCAACTACCAAAACGGCGTCCCCTAAGCCGTAGAAGTCATCGCTTTACTGGCGCGCACCCAACCGTCCTGCCGCGCGTAGACTCGAATGCGGCAGTTTGCCAAGGTTCCACGTCGTAAGGAAGCGATTCAATGTCCCCGCTCTACAGCATCCCCCTGACGTTCAACGACGGCTCCCAGGCCGACTTCGGGCGTTTCGAGGGCAAAGCCGTACTAGTAGTCAATGTGGCTTCGAAGTGTGGTTTCACGCGCCAGTACTCGGGACTTGAGGAGCTCTACGGCAAATACCGTGACCGTGGATTCGAGATTCTGGGTGTGCCGTGCAACCAGTTCGCAGGCCAGGAACAGGGTTCCGACGCCGAGATCGCGGACTTCTGCCAGCGCAATTTTGGAGTCTCGTTCCCGCTCGCGAGCAAGTCCAAGGTCCGCGGCAAGGAGCAGCACCCCCTGTATGCCGAGCTGACCCGGACCGCCGACGGCTCCAAACCGCAGAAGGTGAAGTGGAACTTCGAAAAGTTCCTCGTGAGCCGCGAAGGCGAGGTGCTCGCCCGCTTCCCGTCCGCCGTCGAGCCCGATTCCGAGAAGCTCATTGAGGCGCTCGAAGAGGCCCTCGCCTAGGCCCTCTGGACGGAATCCAGAGTGACTCCCGCCGTAAGCGCCCGACGGTTATCAACAACGATTTCACCGTCAACAATGGTCAGGATCACCGGCGTCTGCGCAAATTCGTCCGGCGCGGTGGTCAGGGGGTTGTGCCGGACCACCGTCAGATCGGCGCGGGCCCCCCTTTCCACGATTCCGCCTTCTTCACCGACAGACCTCCAGTATTGGCTCGTGTAGCCTTCGAGCGCGGCACGAGCGGAGAGCGCCTGCTGGGGTTGGACGGGCTCGACGTCGGGCCGGCCGGCCGGGCGGCGCGTCTGGGCTGAGGCGATGATCGCCCGCGGGTCGAATGGAGCGATGGGCCAGTCCGATCCGAGCGCGACGATGGCTCCTGCGTCGCGGAGATCGCGGGTCCGCCACGCGTGGTTGGCCCGTTCGCTGCCAAGCCTGCGGGACCAGTTGTCGGTGTGGTCGGCGCGGCTGTAGAGGGCGCAATGCGTAGGCTGCAGGCTGGTAGCGGCCCCCGCGCTGATGATTTCCGCCAAGACCGAATCCGGGATGGACTCAATGTGCTCGATCCGGTGGACCGTGCCGTTCTTGGGGAGGGCTCCGATGGTCCGCGCGACGAAGGAAACGGCCTGGTCGCCGATGGCGTGGGTGGTGGTGGGGATCCGGTGTTCGTGGAAGAACTTCATGGCTGCGGCGAGGGCTTCAGGATCGTGCCAGAGCGGATGGAGCGATTCTCCGTGGGTGTCGGGCTCAAAGAGCCACGCCGTGCCGTTGTCGATGGTTCCATCCATCATGAGCTTGATGCCGTGAACGTGCCAGCGCCTGCCGTGCCGGCCCTGCATCGCGAGCATGGCCTTCAGGTCCTCCTCGGTGGCGCCCGGCATAACCCAAGGGGAGATCCGCAGCCGGATGGCGAGCTCGCCCCTCCGCTCCAAAGCCTCCAGCACTTCCAAAGTGTCCGGGGCTCCGAAGTCCAGCATCTGGCCTGCTACCAGCCCGGATTCGGCCATGGAACGCAGGAGTTTCCCGAGGTCGTCGACGCGCTGCTCGAAGGAGAGTTGGGGGAGGACACCGCGGACAAGCTCCTGGGCGGCAATTTCGTAGAGCATGCCGTTGGGCTTGCCGAGCTGGTCGACGCCGACATAGCCGGTGCTCGGCAGTTCTTCCGTTCCGGTGACCCCGGCGAGCTTGAGGGCGGCTTCGGAGACGAGCGAGGCGTGGCCGTCGAACAGGGTGATGAACACGAGTTCGTCGTCGAGGATGCCGTCGAAGAGGGAGTTGTTGAAGCCCCCATCCCCGAAGATGACAGGGTCGAGGCCCCAAGCGAACAGCCAATCGGAGCCGACGGCGTGCGGCGTGGAAGCGGCGTACCGCACAAGGGCGGCGCGGACGTCGTCGAGCTGGGTGATCCCGCCCAGGTCAAGGCCACGGGCGATGTCCGCGCCGTGGATGGGATGGATGTGGGCGTCAATCAGGCCGGGGCAGACCGTTGCGTCGCCGACGTCGAACACCTGTTTGGCTCGTGCGGTCCATTCGGCGGCTTGGTTGGTGTCGGCGTCGGCCCGGCCGATGTGCGCAATCCGGCCATTTGAGATGGCGACGAAACCGGCGGTCTCTGTGAGCGCCTCGCCGTGGAGGATGCTGGACGAGAGGATGACGAGATCGATGGGCTCGGGCGTGGTCAAGATGTAACTCCTTGTTGTGTTCGGGTTTCCGACGTCCGCCCGGTGAGGATCAGTCGTCGTCGATGGCCGCCTTCAATCCGGCCGAAAGGACATCGGCCAGGAACGCGAAGCGGTCTACCGGGTGCTCTGCCACGGCTTTCTTTGCCGCGAACAGATGGGGATACGTGCCTTCCTCCTCTTCGTTGATGCTCCATGCGGATTCCATCGTCATTGCGTCGAGGCTCGCGCCAATCGCTGCGCTGTCGAGGGTTTCCAACGCGGGAATGATGAGGTGCCGTGGCGCCCCCGCAATCTCGAACGCTTCGACAAACTGGTCGTATCGCTCCAAGGCTGCCGGGTGTGACACCGGCTGCGTGAGCAGGAGGGGAAGGAGTGCCGGTACTAGGCTGTAGGCCTTGCGGAGGGAGTCGAAGATCTCGCGGATGACGTCGTCGAGGCTGCCGGACGGCAACTCGGGCATCGGAGCTCTGTCTACGAGCGCGCCACGGGCCAGTTCGATGATCTCTTGACGACCCGTGACGTGCTTGTAGAAAGATGACTGCCTGACGCCCAAGCGTTCCGCGAGCCGCGGGATCGAAAGGCTCTCTTCCTCCTCGAACATCTCAAGCGCCGCGCGGCCGATCGCCTTCCGCGAGAGCCTCGGTGTCCGGGGCCGTCCTAGCTGGCTGGTTTTGCTCGGAGTCTGCATTCCTCAAGACTAGGCTCCGGGATCACTCGGCGTGGCCGATCCGCTGGTAGGCGGCCGGGTTGACCTTGCGCAGCACGAGGGCCAGCACGGTTCCGGCCGCAAACAAGAGCGGTGCAAAGATGAGCAGGGTGGTGTTGACGGGGTCCCCGGCCGGGAGGCCGGTGAGCAATTGGGCGTTGTTGGCCATCAGGTAGACCACCACGCACATGATGATGGTGGCGGCCACGGCGGAAGGCACGACGTACCAGCGAAGGCCGTGGTCCTTGAGGCGGGCGAAGAAGACCACGACGCCGACGCCCGTGAGTGCCTGCAGGAGGAGGACGCCGATCACTCCCGGTGTGTTCGTCCAGATCAGGAATTGAGTGAAGGGGTCCAGCTGGAGTAGGGCCGCGCCGATCACGAGGGCGAGCGCGAGGAGGGTCTGGTCGAAGCCAGCCACCGAGGGTGTGCGGTATCGCGGGCTGATCCGAGCTGAGCGTTTCGGGAAGATGCCCTCGCGGCTCAGGGACAAGGTGTAGCGGTTGATGGTGTTGTGGAAGGAGAGCTGGGCGGCGAAGATGCTGGTGACGATCAGCACGCTCATGAGGTTCACGCACCAGCCGCCCGCGAAGTTGCCCGCTGCGATGTAGGCGGTGTCCCCGGCGTCGAGGTGGCCCGCAGCGAACGCTTGGACGGCGTCCGCTCCGAAGGCCTGGACGATGATCCAGACGGCGAAGGCGTAGAACGCCCCGATGAAGGCGATGGAAATGTAGGTGGCACGGGGGACGCTGCGGTCCGGGTCGCGGGCTTCTTCCCGGTACAGGGCTCCGGATTCAAATCCCATGAAGGCGGAGAAGCCCAGGCCGAGGACGGCGGCGAACTGCGGGGAGAAGATGGCCTGCGGGCTGAAAGATTCAAAGCTGATGCCGTGTGCGCCGCCTTGGGCCAAAACGAACGCAGCGACGAGGGCGACGATCGCGGTTTCGAGGGTGAGCAGGACGGCGAGGACCCTGGCGCCGACGTCGATCCCGCGCCAGCCGAGGTACCAGACGGCCCCGATCGACACGATCGCGTAGAGCCACCAGGGAAGTTCCACGCCGGTGAAGGACTTCACGGCGAGGTTGGCTTGGATCCCCAGTAGTCCGTAGAGGCCGATTTGCAGGCCGTTGTAGCTCATCCAGGCAGTGAGGCCGGAGCCGAGGCCCACCACGCGGCCGAGGGTTTTCGAGATGTAGCCGTAGAAGCCGCTGTAGGACCGGACGTGGCGGGTGAGCGCCATGAAACCGATGGCGAACAGGCCCAGGCCGATGGCCGCGGCGACGTAGATGGAGGGTGCGCCAACGCCGCCCACCGCGAGGGCGAGCGGGGCGATGCCGACGACGATGGTCAGCGGGGCGGCCGCCGACACCAACATGAACACAATGTCGCGAGTGCCGATTGCGTTCTTCTTCAATCCGCCGTCAACGCTGACGGTCGCGGACGGCACGAGTGCCGCCTCTTCTTTAGTGAAAGCCATTCGCTTATTGTGAGGGGCGGCACATGTTCGCGTCAAGAGGGTCTGTCCTGGGGCGCGCTTCCGAACCCACGCAAACGGCCAACGCTCGCTCACGTTTATCGCCTTTTTGGCAAACGCTCGCTCACGTTTATCGCCTTTTTGGCGGGACGCTCGCTCACGTTTATCGCCTTTTTGGCAAACGCTCGCTCACCTTTGTCGCCTAACCGGGACGACGCCGACGGCGGCCGGCGGCACCCCGGTGCGGCAGCCCGACGTCGGGCCCCAACCCCGGACGCTCGCTCACCTTTGTCGCTATTTCGGTCAACGCTCGCTCACCTTTAGTGAGCGAGCGTTAGGCGGGATGGCCTTATAAGTGAGCGAGCGTCGGGGAAAGCGCCCACTTAAGTGAGCGGGCGTTGGGTACTGTACTAGCGGGTGCTGGAGCCTCGAACGATGAACCGTCCGTCGGTTCCTGCTTGGCCGTCGTTCTTTGGGACCCCGCCCAACTGTTCCACCAATGCGGCGACGGCGGCCCTTGCGAGAACTTCGGGTTCGAGGTCGATGGCACTGATGGGCGGAACGCTGTTTCGGGTCTGTTCCGAGTCCGAGCCTGCCACGATCAGGATGTCCTTAGGGGAGGCGACGCCGGCTTCCGCAAGCCGCGCCATCAGCCCGGCCGCATGGCGCCCCGTGAGGCAATAAACGGCGTCGGGCCTGTCTGTCATTGAGAGGAGATCTTCGCCGATTGCCCTTCCGCCAAGTGTGCCGCTCGTTTCATTCTGGGTCACGACGATGGGCTCCTTGCCTCGCGCGGAACACCATTCGCGATAGCTGGCTTCCGTGGTGATGTTCCAGGAGTTGCGGTCGGAGCCGATGGCGATCGCCACCCGCCGCGCCCCGTTTTCCTCGAGGTGATCGAGCACCTGCTTGGTGATCTTGGCGGTGCTGGGCTCGATCCAGGCAACGTAGTCGGGACGGCCGAGGTCCTTTCCGACCGTAAGCAAGGGGATTCCTTCGGACTGAAGCAGGTCGATGACGGGATCGTTCTCCACCGGTTCCGTAATGATGAAGCCGTCGGCCGCCAATGAGACGCTGGGCGCATCCGGCAAGGTGGGGTCGCTGAGCAGCATGAGTCCGTAGCCGTGGTCCAGGGCGCTGAGCGAGGCGGCTCCAGCAAATCGCAGAAAGTAGTCCACGCCTTCCGGGAGGAACGACTCAAGGGTGTCCAGCGGGCGAAGCACGAGCGCAAGGATTCCCAGCCGATTGCTTCGAAGGCCGCTGGCGACGGCGTTGGGCCGGTAGCGCAGTCTTCTCGCCGTTTCGATCACCCTCGCTCGGGTGGCTTCGGCCACGATTCCCTTTCCGCTGAGCGCGTGGGAGACGGTGGTCACTGAGACCCCCGCTTCGCGGGCTACCTCGCGGATGGTGGAGCGTGCGTTTCGCTGCGTCATAGCTGCAAGGTTATGCCTCCTGGAAGTCCTTCCGAAATCGTTTTGTTAATTTTTGCCAAGGTGTTGCCCAAAACGTTTTGGGTGATTAGCGTCACTACAGCAATCAGCAGCCGATTGGGGCGGCCCCCTACCAAACGAAGTACGGGAGATCCATTGAATAAGAAACTCATCTGCGCAGGAGCCGCTGGCCTAATGCTCCTTCTTGCGGGGTGCAATGGTGGCGCCGCCGCCAAGGCCCCGGATGCCCTCAGCCCGAAGGACCTGCTCGTCACCACCCCCGCGGCCACGACGAACCTGGACAAGATCGTCTGGAACAACAACTTCGGTGAGCCGCCGTCGATCGACCCCATCAAGAGCGCCGACTACCCCGCAAGCGGCGTGGTGTCCAACTTGTGCGAGAGCCTTTTCCAGATCCAGCCGGACTTTTCCATCAAGCCGAACCTGGCCAAGAGCGTCAAAAACGTCGACAACAGCACCTACGTCTACGAGCTGCAGGGCGGAGTGACGTTCTGGGACGGCAAGCCAATGACGGCGGACGACGTCGTCTTCAGCCTCAAACGCCACCTTGATCCCAAGGAGATCAGCTACTGGGCGTCCGATGTCACGGCCAATATCGCTTCCGTGGACAAAACCGGTCCCAACGAAGTGACCGTCAAGCTCAAAACCCCTGATGCCACCTTCAACAACCAGCTTGCGACGCCGATCGGCGCCGTCGTGGAACAGGCCCAGCGGGAGAAGGCAGGCGTCGATTATGGCAACCCCGGCGCCGGCGTCATGTGCACCGGTCCCTACTCTGTAGGCGAGTGGAAGCAAGGAGTCTCGATCACCCTCAACCGGTACGACGGATACTGGAACACCGCCAAGAAGGCCAAGACCAAGCAGATCGAAATCCAGTTCATTACCGATCCCAGCTCGATCGCCAACGCCCTCGCCACCGGTGCCATCGACGGAAGCTACGACGTTCCCTTGAGCGCCATCAGCCAGCTGTCAAAGTCCACCACAGGCCAGCTCTTCTACGGCAAGTCCCTGCAAAACATGGCGATTATCAGCACCGGGACGGGGACGCTTGGCGACCCGGCAGTTCGCAAGGCACTCACGCTCGCCACGGATCGTGAAGCGATCGCCAAGACGGTATTTGAAGGAACGTCGACGGCGGCCCAATCGCTAGTGCCAAACGGCGGCTGGAACTACAGCGGGACCATCTTCGAAGATGCGCGCAAGAACCTTCCTTCGACGACGCCAAACCTCGATGAAGCCAAGAAAGTCCTGAAGGACGCAAAGGTCGATTTGAGCAAGCCCATCAAAATCGTCTACCCGATTGACCGGACGTTCTACGCCGACATCATCTCCGAGTTCGCCAACGCGGGCGCCAAACTCGGCCTGACGATCGAACCCAGCGGTGTGCCGGGTGCACAGTTCGGCGCGTTCTTCTCCGATCCGAAGGCGCGTGCGGGAGCCGACGCCTTCGTCACCACGAACTACATGAACGTGGCCGATCCCCTTATCCACCTGGGCGCCATCGCCGGCCCGAACGGAATGCAGAACTACTCCGGATTCTCCGATCCCCAGATCACCGATCTGCTGGCAAAGGCCAAAGCCACGTCCGACGACGACGCCCGCGCGAAGCTCACGGTGCAGGCCGAAGCCCTGATCATGGACAAGGAACCGTGGCTGCCGGTGGTCGACAGCTCCACGCGGCTCTTTATGAGCAAGCGCGTCACAGGTGTTCCGGCCTCCTTCGTTTACCTCTACTACCCCTGGGCCGCACGGGCAAATAGGCGGCAGACTTGAGATTCCTCGTCCATAGGCTCTTGGCGCTCGGTGGAGTGCTCATCGCCTCAAGCATGATCGTGTTCGGCGGCCTGTACCTCGCCCCCGGCAGCCCTGAGCAGTTCCTCGTCCAGGGACGCACCGTCAGCCCGGAGGTACTGGCAGCAATACGCAGCCAATACTCCCTGGACGACCCCCTTCCGGTCCGCTACTGGAATTGGTTGTCCGGACTCTTCACAGGCGACATGGGCCGCTCATTGCTCACCCAGCAAGATGTGGGAACCCTCATCGCCAGCCGGATTCCCACGACTCTCTCGCTCGCGGCCTTCGCGGCGGTCCTGATCATCGTCGCCGGAATCGGGCTCGGCATCCTTGCCGGTACCCGCGGTGGAGTGGCTGAGCGGATCGTGATCTTCGCATCGAACCTAGGCATTGCCGTCCCGACGTTCTTCGCAGCCCTCGTCCTTATGTCGGTCTTCAGCGTGGGGCTGGGCTGGTTTCCGGTCTTCGGCGCCGGCGACGGCGTCGTTGACCGCGTATGGCACCTCACGCTGCCGGCCTTGGCGCTGTCGCTTCCATCCATCACTGTCGTTGCGAGGATCACGCGGACCGCGATTGTCGAGGAGAGCGAATCGGAGCACGTGCTGATTGCCGTCGCGCGCGGCTTGCCGAAGCGGATCGTCCTCTGGCGCCATACCGTCCGCAACTCCCTTCTGCCGGTGACGACGGCGGTCGGCATGCAGATTGCCGGGCTCATCGCGGGCGCCTTCGTCGTCGAATACGCCTTCACCTTGGACGGGATCGGAGCCTTGCTGGTGAATTCGGTCCAACGCAAGGACTTCGCCGTCGTCCAGGCAATCGCACTCATCATGGTGGTGGCCTTCGGCGTCGTAAACCTCGCGGTCGACCTCCTCTACGCCGTCATCGACCCCCGCGTCCGCCTGAAGAAAGGACAGTGAACGTCATGGCAGCAAGCGAAACCGCGGTCCTGTCGACCGCGCCAGGCATACCAGCCCAAGGACGCATCGCCTCGGTCCGGCGCCGGCTTGGCTGGATCGGCATGGTCTGCGCCGGGATCGTCGCCGTCGTGGTGCTGGCCGCCCTGGTTGGCCAGTTCTTCGTGCCCTACGACCCTACGGTCGGTTCCGTCACGCAGCGGCACCTTGGTTCGAGCGCTGAGCATTTCCTTGGCACGGACCAGGCCGGGCGCGACATTTTCTCCCGCTTGATCGCGGGCGCCCGGACAAGCCTCGTCGGCCCGCTGATCGTCGTCGTCGCCACGGCGGTTGCCGGATCGATGCTGGCCTTCACGGCAGTGTGGTTCGGCGGGAAAACGGATGCTTTCCTCGGCCGTGTCCTCGATGTGCTCTTCGCCTTCCCCAGCCTGTTGCTGGCTATCCTTGGGGTTGCCATCTTCGGGCCGGGACTCGTGACCGCGTCCATCGCCCTCGCTGTCGCGTACATCCCCTACAGCGCCCGCGTGATCCGCAGTGTGGCCCTTCGAGAACGGAACCTGCCCTACGTGAAGGCCGCCGAACTGCAGGGAATCAACGGCTTCACCATCACCCTCCGCCACATCTTGCCGAATGTGTGGACGCAGATCCTCACGGGGTCCACGATCAACTTCGGATACGCCATCGTGGACCTGGCTGCGCTGTCCTTCCTGGGCCTCGGCATCCAGCCACCAGCGGCCGACTGGGGCCTCATGATCTCCAACGGCCAAGAATCGCTTCAGCAGGGTTTCCCGGGGCAGAGCCTCTACGCGGGCCTGTGCATTGTGGCCACGGTCGCGGCGATGGCTTACATCGGCGAACGGCTGGGCGGCCGCGCAGCAGCAGGAAGGAGCAAGCAATGATTGACATCAGCAACCTGGAGCTGGGCATCATCGACCCCGACTCCGGGGCCAACAAGCCCGTACTTAAGGGAATATCGCTCAGTATCAAGCGCGGCGAGGCGATCGGTTTGGTGGGCGAATCGGGCAGTGGAAAGTCGATGACCCTACGCTGCATCCTTGGGATCGAGCCCCGCAACTCCGTGGTCACCGGGGACATTGTTCTCGACGGCGAGAACCTCAGGACCCTGCCCGGAGAGCGGATGCGTGGGCTTCGCGCCAGCAAGATCGCTTTGATTTCCCAGAATCCACATGCCGCACTCAACCCGGTGTTGCCGATTGAGACCTACCTGCTCGAAGGCATGGCGGATGCGCATGGCCGCAACGCCAAAGCTGCGCGGACCCGCGCCGGCGAGATGCTTGAGCAGGTGGGAATCCGCAGCGTTGACCGCGTGCTGAAGGCGTTTCCCCATCAATTGTCAGGAGGCATGCTCCAACGCGTGGTCATCGCCGGCGCCATCTCCGGCAGGCCGGGGCTGCTGCTGGCGGACGAACCGACGACGGCCCTCGATGTCACCACACAGGCTGAAGTCGCGGCGATCCTCGACGAGAAACGGCGGGACCTCGGAATGTCCATGATCTTCGTGACGCACGATCTCGATCTGGCGGCCGCGGTCACGGACCGCCTCGCAGTCATGCGGTACGGCGAAATCGTGGAGATCGGCACTCCGGAGCAGCTCCGAGACAACCCCCGGCACGCGTACACCCAGATGCTGATGAGCATCCGGCCGACGCTGAATGGCGCCACACCGCAAGCGCACGACGACGGCGACAGCACCGGCGTCGGGACCCTTACCGGCGGCGGGACGCACGACGGCGGCAGCACCGGCGTCGGGCATTCTGCTGCGGGACTGCCCGCCGAAACAGAGATCGGGAGCACCCTCTGATGACGAACATCATCGAAATATCAGGCCTCAACAAGACCTTCCGGACCAGCCGCAAGCACGAGCCTGTACGCGCCTTGGACGATGTCTCCGTAGCCGTGCGCGAAGGCAGCTGCATGGCGGTGGTGGGCGAATCCGGTTCGGGCAAGACCACCTTGGCACGGGTTCTTGTCGGACTTGAGACGAAGGATTCGGGCCAGGTGGCCATTGCCGGCACTCCTGTCACGACGTCGCTCCAGCGAAAGGAACAGCGTGCCCGTGCCCGCGCAGTGCAAATGGTCTTCCAGGATCCCAACGGCTCCCTGAACCGGCGCTTGCCGGTGGGCAGCGCCGTTGACGAGGTTCTCCGTGCGCACTTCCCGCTCACCGCATCCCAGCGCAAGGAACGGGTTTCGGAGCTCTTCAAGAGCGTTGGCCTGGCTGATTCCCACGCGCAATCCCTGCCGTCGGCCTTGTCTGGCGGCCAGAAACAGCGCGTGGCGATCGCACGGGCTTTCGCCGCGGAGCCCAAAATCATCGTGTTGGATGAGGCTGTCTCCGCCCTCGACGTCTCGGTGCAGGCGCAAGTCCTCGAACTCCTGCATGAACTGCGGCGCGACAAGGGCTTGAGTTACCTCTTCATCACCCACGACCTTTCAGTGGTGCGCAACATCGCTGACGACGTAATTGTCATGCGGCAAGGACAGGTCCTTGAGCGGGGAACGGTGGACGACGTGCTCGACCGTCCGCAGTCCCCGTACACCCGGCTCCTTTTGGAGTGCGCGCCGAAGCCTGGCTGGAAGCCGCGGCGCGGAGTCATAGAACACCTCAATTCAGAGATCGCGAGTTAGTTATCCATGAACCAGAAAATCGAGACCCGACGTGCCATCATCGCCATCGATGCCTTGAGCCCCTTTGAGCGGGGAGTCCAACGCAGCGAAGCGCTGGGGGAGAGCCTCCTGGGCGGAATCGAGCTCTACTTGAAGCTCTTCCACACAGTCGGCGTCAAGCAGGAAACCGTGCGCTCCGACGCGGAACGGATCATGGATGAGGTTGCGGACTGGTCGCCCGGATTGCTCGACGAGATGAGGGGTGTCGCCTCCGGTGCTGGCGTGGACCTCTGGCACATCGGCGCCCTCAACGCCCGGACCGAGATCCTGTCGCAGGCGCTCGGGACCAGGCCGGGCGAATGCTCCACGATCGGCAGGGTGGCTGATCATGTTTTCGGCGTGCAGACCTGGGACTGGCACGAAGAGCACGACCCGCACTGGCATCTTCAAAGCGTGGCCGGAACCAAGCGGAATTTCGTAGGGCTGACCGAGCACGGCATGCTGAGCAAGATCGGAATGAACGACGCCGGGGTGTCGGTTTTCCTGAACATTTTGGGTCATGTGGATGACCGGCCGAGCGGAGTGCCGATCCACCTGCTCTCGGCGGAGATCCTGGCTAATGCATCCTCGGTTGAAGAGGGTGTGGAGATTGTCCGCTCCGCTCGCGTCACTACCTCAAGCGCACTGACCCTCATGGACGAAACAAGGGCCGTCACTGTGGAAATCAGCCCCGCGTCGGTGGTGGTTGTTTCGCCGGAGAACGGAACCCTCGCACACACTAACCACTTCCTGGACGAAGCCCTGGGCAAAGGCGAAAAGCCCGGTCTCTACGACCCCGACTCGCAGGACCGGCTCGCGTTGGTGCATTCGCGACTAGGCAGGTACCCGGAATCGACCGGCGTCGACGACATCCTGCCCTTCCTCTACTCCGACCCCGAGCAGCCCGGGATTTGCTGCGTTCCCAAGCCGGATGCCACGTTCGGCAACCGCTGGGCCACCTTGGCGACTGTCACCATGGAAAACCGGAACTGCGAAATGCGCGTCGCGAACGGTACGCCGATCGATGCCCGCGCCGAGGAGTGGTTCGTCATGACGCCGCCAGCCGGCTGAGCAAGTACCCCTAGACGCTCGCTCACGTATGTCGACTTTCCGGCGGACGCTCGCTCACATTTATCGCTCTTTGGGCGGACGCTCGCTCACGTTTGGCTGACTAGCGGACGACGGCGCGCTGCGGCACTTCGGTGCGGCAGCCCGCCGTCGCGCGTTAACCCCTGGACGTTCGCTCACCTTTTAGTGAGCGAGCGTTCGGGAAAGCGCCTATATAGGTGAGCGAGGGTCGTCGAAGAGTGCCTTAAAGGTGAGCGAGCGTCGGGCGGGGAGCACGAGTAATTTTCCAACATTCCGACCGTAAGTTACCCTGCGTTAGCCTTTTGTCTGGTTGGATTGGGTTTATTGGGGCAGACACTGGAGGCGCCGTCTCCTACCGACCCGAAGGTAGTAATGGAGCTCATCGAGGCCGAGCATCCGCGGCCAGGACACGTACTTCTGCACCTTAGCGACTCCCATCTGTTGGGAGGGTCGGAACCCCTTTACGGCGCGGTCGACAGCGAAGCCCATCTCAGGCAACTCTTTTCGGAAGTCCACGCATCGAAGGTCCGTCCCGACGCCGTGATCTTCACCGGTGACCTCGCCGATCAGGGTGAGCCCGGTGCCTACGCCAAACTCCGGTCGATCGTCGAGCCTGCCTGTCGCGAGATGGGGGCGCGGGTGATCTGGGCGATGGGAAACCACGACGACCGGGCGAATTTCCGTGCGGGCCTCTTCGACCAGAGCGACAATGACGCCCCGGTGGATCACAGCTACTTCGTCAAAGGGCTGCGGATCATCACGCTGGATACCTCCGTGCCCGGATTCCATCACGGTGAACTAAGCCAGAGCCAGCTCGACTGGTTGGGATCGGAACTCGCAACACCGGCTCCGGACGGCACGATCCTTGCCCTCCACCACCCTCCGGTCCCGAGCGTCCTCGATCTATCCATCCTGGTGGAGCTGCGTGGCCAAGCGGCGCTGGCCGACGTCGTACGCAATTCGGATGTCCGCTCCATCCTGGGCGGTCACCTGCACTACTCCACCACGGCCATGTTCGCTGGCGTCCCGGTATCGGTGGCTTCCGCGAGCTGCTACACGCAGGACCTCAACGTTCCGCAGGGCGGCACCCGCGGCCGGGACGGCGCCCAGGCATTCAACCTGGTGCACGTTTACGAGCAGACGATCGTGCATTCGGTGGTGCCGTTGGGCAAGTCGCCGACCGTCGGGGAGTACGTCAGCCCGGAAGCCACCAGGCGCCGGCTCGCCGAAGCGGGCATCCGCATCCCCCAGCGTCCTACGCATGAACGCGGTTCCAAAGCTGACGCGAAGCGCCCGGAGATGACCCGCCGCTAGCGGACTATTTCTCCCACGGCGCTTTGACCGGGAAGTACTTCTCCATGAAGTCCGTCACGAGTCCGGCGCGTTCATCGGCGGCCACCTCGGGGAAGCTGCCATCGTTGAGGCAGAAGAAGTCCACATTGCGCTTGGCGAGCAGCGTGGGCAGGTAGTGCAGCCCGGACCACAGGGTGGTGTCCACGTACCTGACCTTGGCGGCCGTCTGCGTCACCGCCCTACCCGTGAGCAGCGAGTAGTAGTGGTAGAACGAGTTGGTCACGGAGATGTTGTCCGCCGCACGGAACCTGCTGCCTGCCGTCTTGGCGAACTCGGCCGGGAACTCGCGCTCCATCTCTGCGACCACGCTGCGGCGGAGGGGTGCGGCGGTGTGCTCCAAGTGGCGCGTGGTGATGCGCCCGAACCGCTCCCAGAGGAGCTTCCTGTTGACGCGGGCCGCGTTCTCGAAGCCGCTGCGTTCGGCGTCGTTCTCTCCCAGCCCGATCCGGGTGGAGGCCTCGATGAACTTGGTGATTCCGCCCGGAGTGAAGAACATGTCCGGTGCTACAGGCCTGCCGAAGAACATGTCGTCGTTGGAATACAGGAAGTGCTCGGAGAGGCCCTCAATGTGGTGCAACTGTGATTCCACGGCCTGGGAGTTGTGGGTGGGCAGAACTGTGGGGTCCTTGAAGAACTCCTCGCTGCGCACGATCTTGACGCTCGGGTGCTCGGCCAGCCACTCTGGCACGGGGGAGTCCGTGGCAATGTAGATCCGGCGAATCCAGGGCGCATACATGTACACCGAGCGCAGGGCATATTTGAGCTCGTTGATCTGCCGGAAACGGGCCTCGTGGGCATCGCCCTCGCCCAGGACTGCGTCTTTCATCTGCTCGCGGCGGGCGGCGATGTACGCGGGGTCGTTGCCGTCCACCCATGAAAAGACGATGTCGACGTCGAAGTCGATGTCGCTCGCGTGGTCCGCGAACATGTTCTCGATAGTCGGCCAGCTCAGCCCGTGGCGTTCCACCGTGCCCCGGACAGCGTCCTGGCGCAGCATGGTTCGACGCGTCAGGGAGTTCTCCACCGGCAATACGAGTTGTTCGCCGTCGAACTCCCACAATTCCAGTTGCACGCCCAAGGATGGACCGTACGTCAGCCCGCCCCCGGGTTCGACGCGTGGGCGGAAGAGCCGGAAGATCCGGGCCTTCCGGTTGCTGGAGAGCTCGCCGTCAGCCACCAGCAACGTGGATTTCTTCCGCGCATCAACGGTCATGGAGTAGAACGGTTCGTTCCGGAAAGCGGACACCAACGCCTGGCGCAGTTTCTTCCGGAGCTTCCAGTCGACGGCGATCACCGGCCGGTGGTCGTTGCCGCGGACCAGGATGAAGTCCAGCCCTGCCGCGTCCAGTGCGGCGCGGATCACGAGAAGGTCTTCGACCATCACCTGCTGCGGGGTGCGGTTCTGGTTCAGCAAGCTGTATCGGCCACGATGGCGGACGACGTCGGCGCGGTGCTTGAGGCGCGCCTCGACGTCGGGCGACGTCGGCTCTGGGACGACCGCGTCGTCGTCGGAGGCGGGACTACCGAAGTAAATCGCTTGCTGGTCCATGACTGTGATGGCTTTTCTCCGAAAGGTTGTGGAAAGTGTGGGCTTAGCGGACTCAGCCCACCAAGGCTTCACGCCAGCTGCGCAGGAATGCGCCGCCGGCGTCGTCGTGAATGACGTCCTCGCCCAGGCCGAGGTCTGTGGCTGTAAGAACATCGTAGGGCTTGTTGGGCACACCGTCGGCGGGACGGACGTCGACGTGCTTGACGCTGTGGTCATTGTGGTGGAGCCAATCGGCCATCGCGTAGTCCGTGCGCGAATCTCCTACTGTCCGCCAGGCCTGCGGGGTGATTCCTTGGGCGGCGAGGAGTTCCACCGCGCGGCTGGCGCCGAGATCCTTGCCGAGCCGGATGGATTCGATGTCCGTGGAGATGATGGTGGGATCAAGGCGGTAGTCGGCTGCGTCGTCGGACCCTGGTGCGTGGTGGTCCAGGAGCGCGGCAGAGAGCCCGTGCCGGCCCATCAGCGCCAGGGCATCGGCGTCGAAGAGCTTCTGCTCGGCCAGGTAGTCGTCACTTGAAACGTCCAGATGCTGCTCCACGGACACCATGGCGCGCTTTGTCTCATCGAAGAACATGTGCGTCGCATAGTCCTCTGCCACCATGCGGCGGACGTCGTCGCCGTAGGCCTTCGGAACAGCAAGGTCATGGTCTACATGGATGGGTCCCGGGCCGCCCGAGGTGTAGCTGAACCACACTGCGCCCTTCTCGCAGATCGCGTGGACCACCGTTCCCGCAGGCATTCCGGCGGCGATCATTGGCACCATGACCTGCTCGCGGATGAAAGCGTCCGAGCGGCCGGTGTTGAAAATGACAGGAATGCCTGCGGATGCCAAGCCCACAAGGTCGGCGATGATTTCCGGCTTCACATCGCGCGTCACAGGACTTGCGACAGGGCCGTCGACGTCGAGGAGGAGTGCGAGGGCGGGAGCAGCCGGGTGCGTCCCCGGCATTGAAGCAGTCATGATCCCATTCTGTCAGTCCGGCGTGATGGCGGCAGCGGTGTGACGGCCGACGGCGGCAGGCGGCACCGTTTCGCCGTATACCGTCCGTGAACGGTTACCTTTTGGCCACAACCTTGGTGGCCGACTTCTCACAAGTTCCCTTGGACGACTTACTTCTTTAGGCTTGCAAAGTGATATTCAAAGCTGTGGGCGAGGGACGCCCGTACCCTGACCATGGTTTTTCCACGCCCAAGGACTGGGCCTCGCTGCCACCCCGTCCTGTCCGGCTCGACGAACTCGTCACCACCAAGCGCACCCTTGACCTGGAAGCATTGTTGGCCGAGGATTCGACGTTCTTCGGCGACCTTTTCCCCCACGTCGTGCAGTACCAAGGCCTGCTGTATCTCGAAGACGGGCTCCACCGTGCAGTCCGGACTGCGCTCCACCAACGCACGGCGATCCACGCCCGGGTGCTCGTGATAGATGGTTAACGAAACAATCCCGGAAGAGCAGGTGGCAGTGCCCGAGAACGCGGATCCGAGTAAGCGCCGGAAACGTCCCCGTCGTCAGAAAGACCCGACGATTCTGCACGGGCATCGAGTCGTCACCGGTCCGGAACTGCGGGCAACCTTTGCTGAGATTCCCGGGCCTGAAAGCCATCCCGGGTGGTTCAGCCGCCGCCTCTTGCATGCGATCGTTCTCGCGCTGCTCGTCGGATTGGTCGTTGCCGGACTTGTAGGCGCCTGGGCAGTCATGAACGGCGTGATCCGTTTCCCCTCCGCCGTTGCAAGCCAGGCCCCGGCGGCCGTATGTCCCGCCACTGTTTTCGACTACACGCCCAACAACAAAATCAACGTCAATGTCTACAACGCGGCTGGCAAGGCCGGCCTGGCCAAGAGCGTGGCGGACCAGTTGAAAGCCCGGGGATACAACGTTGGCACCGTTGATAACTCAACCACCAGCTACACCGGCCCGGCGGTGGTCGTTTCGGGATCCAGTGGGCAGGCGGCAGCGTTCAACATCCAGAAGAACATCGCCGGCACCGATTACGTCCAGGACCAACGCACGGATGGCTCCGTGGACCTCATCCTCGCCCCCGGTTTCTCGGCACTGGTCCCACCGGAACTCGTGGACAACACCCCGGGGAAGCTCAGTTGTCCCCGCCTGGAGCAGCGGATTGCGGACAATGCGAAGCTGCCGGTGATGCCGACGCCTTAGCGTTGGCCTTTCCGCAGACGGCGCCAGCCCCGCGACCGGGTCACGCCAAGCGCGCGGGCCGGCCGTCGTCGTCGAACCTTGCTCCCGCGCCCAACTGGATGAAACGCACAGTCTGGACCAGCCGCTCCTCAAGCTCGTCCAGCTCCGCCCCGTTGGCCGCATTGCCGCGGGCGGCGCTGGAGGAAAGAGTTCCATGGATGAGCCTGGCGAGCTGGCCGACGTCGGTGGGCGGGAGGTACCCGGCGGCGATTCCGTCGCGCAGGATGTCCTGGAGCAGCAGGTTGAGTTCGCCCACGTGATCTGCCAATTTCGCGAAGGAGCCGGGGGAGAGGACAGCCGCCATCGCGGGGCCCGGAGGGAGATGCCGGCGGCTCAAATCTTCCACTTGGGCGCGCACATAGAGGGCCAGACGATCCACCGGGTTCTGCAGTGCGGCGAGGGATTCGCGCAGGTCGCCCAGGAACCGCTCGGTCTCGTCCAGCGCGTACGCGATGAGGAGCTGTTCCATGTCGGCGTAGTAGTTGTACACCGCGGTCCGCCCGACGCCAGCGTGCCGCGCGACGTCGGTCATGGTCAAACCGGGCAGGCCGTGGGTGAAGAGCAGTTCGCCGAAAGCTGTCAGGACCCGGCGTCGGGTTTCAGCGCGTTGCGCCGCATTGGTGGCGGCCGTAATCCTAGGCATACAGACACTTTACAGGGATCTGTCAGCAAAGTTGGGTGGGCGTGGCGCGAGCTGGCAGCAGGTGACCTCTCAACGCCCGGTTGGGGGCATCTGCTGCCAGCTCGTGCGGGGGGATCCTAGATCGCGCAGCCGTCCGGGCCGCAGGCTTCGGCGTCGGGGCTGCTGACGGCGACCAGAGGGTTCGCTTCCTGCCATGCCTGCGTGAGGGCCTGGGTGAAGACCTCGGAGGGCTGCGCGCCGGAGAGTCCGTACTTGCGGTCGATGACAAAGAAAGGCACTCCCGTGACGCCGAGCATCCGGGCTTCGGCGATGTCGCCGCGAACGTCTTCTGCGTACTTGTCGGTGCTGAACAACTCGGCGATTTCGGCTTCCGGCAGGCCCAAGTCGCTGCCGAGCTTGGCCAGGTATTCCTGGTTGCCGATGTCCTTGCCGTGTTCAAAGTGGCCGCTCAGGAGCAGTTCCTTGGCTTCGTCCTGCTTGCCGTGGGCTGCCGCCAGATGGATGAGGCGGTGTGCCGTGAAGCTGTTGGCCACCACGACGTCGTCGAAACGGTAGTTGAGGCCCTCGCCCTTTGCCTGCAACGCCACGTGCTCGAACATCTGGCTGACCTGCGCCGGGTTCATGCCCTTGCGCTTGCTCAGGTAATCGAGCTCTGTGCCGTCGTAGTGATCCGGGATACTCGGGTCCAACTGGTAGCTGCGCCACTGGATCTCGACCGAGTCGCGGTGCGGGAATTCGGCGAGGGCCGCTTCGAACCGGCGCTTTCCGATGTAGCACCACGGGCAAGCGACGTCTGACCAGATCTCAATCTTCATGATCGCGACAACCGGAAGTCGAGGCCTGACATTCCCGGAATGGCCTGTTGGACTCGTCACAGCCTGCGCGTTCACGACGCGCAAAATGGTATGCGACGCAGGAACAGGCAGGCGCTACGCGAATTCAGGCTGCGTGGAACGGTTTGCGCGTCGCTGGGAATTTTGCGCGTCGCGGGCCCGTTTGCGCGTCGCAGACCGGCCGACTCAGGGTTCCCAGGGTCCCTGGACCGCCCGCTCCATCACGAAATCGTGCTCCACCGTCTCGCCCAGCCGGAACGACTTGGTTCCGACCTTCCTGAACCCACTCTTCTCGTAGAAGCGGATAGCCTTGGCATTCTGGCTGTTGACGCCAAGCCACACGCCGGCGGCACCCGAGCCCGCGGCGCGGTCCAAGGTTGCCTTCATGAGCTCCGCGGCAGCGCCCAGGCCGTGGTGTTCCGGATGCACATAGCACTTGCTCAGTTCAGTGGAAGGGTTGAGCGTCAGGGCCGAAGCGACGTCGGTATCGCTCGTGGGGCGGGCCACGAGCATGCTGTAGCCGCGGAGTTCCCCGGCGGCATCGATCGCCAGGATGGTGACGTCCGGATCGGCAAGGTATTCCGTGAACTTCTCGGCGCTGAGCGTCCTGCGCAGGTGCGCCGCGATGTCCTCGGGCGAGGAGTCCGGCGGGCAGGCGAGCGGAAAGGTGACGGCGGCAAGCTCCGCCAGCCGTCCGGCGTCGTCCGCTGTTGCTTCACGGATTGTCTGGCTCATAGGGTCCTCTCAGGCAAGCGGGCGCAAAAATGCCCCTCAAGACTGATCTTAAGGGGCATTCCGGCCAGGGATTACGACGGCGGGGGCCGCCCGAGCTTTCAGCCCGCGGGGCCGTCGGGCTGCTTAGGCGGAGGCTTCCGCAAGCAGTCGAAGGTCCTCGTCCGGCTCGGGATCCCGGCCCAAGGCGAGGCCGATGATGGTGACCACCGCGGTGACGAGCAAGTATGCCGCGATCAGGAGCCAGTTTCCGGTGGCGGCGTAGAGGGCCGTGAAGATCAAGGGTGCCACCGCTCCACCGACGACGCCGGCCACCGTGTAGGCCAGGGAACTGCCGGCATAACGAAGCCGGGCCGGGAATTGCTCGGTGATGAAAGCGGCCTGCGGTCCGTACATGAAGGCGTGCAGTCCGAGGCCGATCACGACGCCGACGGTCAGCACCAGGACGGAGCGGGACTGGATCATGAGGAAGAACAGCGGGATGTATACGGCTGTGGCCGCGGCGGTGATGCCATAGACCAGCCGGCGGTTGAACCGGTCCGTGACAGCTCCCGCAGCCGGGATCAGGAAGAGCTGGAAGGCCGAGCCCACCAGCACTGCTCCCAGGACGTTGCCGGTGGTCATGCCGAGTTCCTTGGTGGCGTAGACCGCGACAAAGACAGTGAACAAGGCGTACAGGACGTCGGGGCAGATCCGGCACAACGCGGCGGCAAGGAGGGGGCGGAACTGGGTGGTGAGGACTTCCTTGATGGGAGCCTTGGGCCGTTCACCCGTGGCCTCGATAGCCTTGAATACCGGGGTTTCCTCGAGCTTGAGCCGGATGACGAGCCCGAAGGCAACCAAGATGGCGGAGCTGAGGAACGCCACGCGCCAACCCCAAGCGATGAAGGCATCGTTGCTCATGGCGGCGGCGAGGACGGCCAGTGCGCCATTGGCCAGCAGGTTGCCGGCGGGCGGCCCGATTTGGGCTGCGGAAGACCAGAATCCGCGCTTGTTGGGATTCGCGTACTCGCTGGACAGCAAGACGGCACCGCCCCATTCGCCGCCTACGCCGATGCCCTGGGCCAGGCGAAGGAGGACCAGGATGATCGTGGCTCCAATCCCGATGGTGTGGTAGTCCGGCAAGGCGCCGATGAGGACCGTGGCCGCGCCAATAAGGACGAGGGTGATGACCAGGACGTTCTTGCGTCCGATCTTGTCCCCGAGCCGGCCAAAGACCACACCACCGATGGGCCGGGCGAGGTAACCCACTGCGAAGGCCGAGAAGGACAACAGGAGGCCCGTGGTTTCGTCGTTCGTGGGGAAGAAGATCTTCGGGAAGACGAGCGCGGAGGCCACGGAGTAGATCGCGAAGTCGTAATACTCCAGGGAGGTGCCTGTGACGCTGGCAATGAAGGCCTTGATGGCGCCTGCCGAGGGTTTGCTGCGCCGTGTTGAACGTGGCGAAGTGGTCGCGGACATGGTTCCTCCATGGAACGTTGGGCGGGCTTTGTGATCCCGATCTCAATCGGGGCCTACACCCAATGATGCATCACATGGAGGAATTGTTCAACAATTTTTTGGCAAGAGTTTCTGCCTAGGCTGCGAGATGTTGCCGGATCCCTTCGACAATGAGGTCATGATCCTCCTGGGATGAAAGGCCTGACGCGGTGACGGCCGCGACCACTCCGACGCCATGGACCCTCACGGGAAAGGAGCCCCCTGTCACGGCATAGTCGGCGCCGAGCCATCCACTGGCTACCGGATCGATACCGGCGGAGGACAACCGGGCTTCGACAAGCGCGCTGCTTGCTTCCATCCGCAAAACGAGTGCGGATTTCCGAGCGATCCACGATTCCTGGTCCGGTGTGATCCCGGGCAACGCAGCGCGGAAAAGAATGAGCCCGGGACGCCGGATGTCGATGCCGATCGCGTGACCGGCCGCCTGTGCCATGCCTGTGAGCCGCGAGCCGAGCCTCCAGGCGTCTCCATGGTCGAAGGAGGCGAAAATCAGCTCCTCCTCCTGGCGTTTGAGCGTTTCCAATGCTTCAAGGGCGGCGATGTCGGCCATGGAGCTATCGTCCTTCCGGGCCGTAGGGTTCGAAATCAAACTCCTGGAAGTCGGACACTTCGTTCGCCCACCGGGTCTCGACGAATCCGACGTGGGCAGGATGGTCGTTGTAGGAGGTGAAGGCATCAACGCCGTCGAACTTCATTTCGAACTGAAAATTGAGCGGGCTCTTCTCTGAAATCTGGCGGGAAACGCGGAAGTCCTGCACCACCGGTATTGCGGTCAAGGTGGTGACTGCTGCGTCCAGGAATTCCCGTTCGCCGGAGGAACCGGGCTCGTGGATGAGGGAGAAGGTAACCGTGTGACGGATCATGGCATTCCAATCGAATTGCTGACGGGATAGGCAACATAAGCGAACCGCTCCGAGTCGGGTGACCAGCTGTTGACGTTGAGGGTTCCCTGGCCTCCGAAGAGGGGCCACGTGTGGAGCGGCGTTGTCCAGTCGCTCGTGGAAACGACGACGACGTCGACCGGCAAGTCCGCGGGGTGGCCTACCGTGCCGCCGGGGAAGCGGATGTAGCTGGCCAGGCGCCCGTCGGGCGAGAGGTGCGGGAACCAGTCGACGGTTTCGCTTTCAAGCAGGCGCTCCGGCGTGCTGCCGTTGCCGTTTTGCACCCTGGCCAGCTGGGCGTGGCCCGGCTGGTCGGTGAAGGCCTCGGTATTGAAGTACAGCCAGTCCCCGTCGGGCGAATACTCGGGACCATCGCAGTGGCCACCGACGTCGAACGCGGTGGTCTGGCCGCCCCCTGCCGGAATCGTGATGAGCCGGCCCGGCTGGGAAAAATCCCCGGCTTCTATTCCGACGTAGGCGAGCGTCTGTCCGTCCGGACTGACGCCGTGGAGAAAATGGAACCACCCGTCGTCGTCCGTGATCTTGGTGGCTTCTCCGCCGTCGAGGGCTGCGCGGTAGATGTGGCCGTCATTCGCCGAGAGGTAGATGGTGGCGCCATCGGGCGCGAGGACGTGGTCGTTATTGAGGTCCGGGACGCTGGTGATGGCTACCTTTTCAAGTCCTCCCGAAAGATCCAGCCGCCACAGGGCACCGTCCCCGTTGAGGATGAGGGCCTGGCCATCGAGCGTCCAGTTCGGTGCTTCCAGCAGCAGCTTGTCCGTCGTGAAGGCCAGTTCGGAGGTGCCGGCGGCAGAGGCGATCCATACCTCACAGCGCTGGCCGTTTTGCAGGGTTCGTATCACAGTGCTTCCTCGGGAGAATTCGGGGCGCGAGTTGGCAGCAGATGCCCTCAAAATCGGATTTCGGGGTCATCTGCTGCCAACTCGCGCTAACCGGAGGGGTGCTTAGTCCTGGTTGAAGGCGGCGTCGAAGCTGGTTTGGGAGGGCGGGTAGTCGTATTTTTTGAGGTTGGCGAGGGCTTCGGGGGCGCCGTGGAGGCGGTCCATGCCGGCGTCTTCCCATTCGACGGAGATCGGGCCGTTGTAGCCGATGGCGGTGAGGGCCCGGAAGGAGGATTCCCAGGGCACGTCGCCGCGTCCGGCGGAGACGAAGTCCCAGCCGCGGCGGGGGTCGCCCCAGGGCAGGTGGGAGCCCATGACGGTGTTGCGGCCGGTGGGGCGCAGCTTGGTGTCCTTGCAGTCCACGTGGTAGATCCGGTCCTTGAAGTCCCAGAT
>NZ_JBFTOG010000042.1:0-47680 GCF_056397865.1 Arthrobacter sp. 05L417 | reverse complement strand
TCCACGGTCTCCGCGGAAGCCGGCGCGGCCGGGCCCTCGCAGTCCGGCCCGGAAGCGATCCCGACGCACTGGGTCTCCATGATCAAGCACACCCTGGCCCACCTCGGCCCGGCCGTCTCGGCCGACCGGATGCTCCAGGACTACGTCAACACCCTCTACCGCCCGGCAGCTGTCGCCGGCCGGCAAGCGGGAACGGCCTCCTTCAAGGAAGCGAAGGAGCTCGCGGCCTGGACCACCAAGGTCCGCAACGCCTGGCCGCAACTGATCGTGGAACACGTCGACTCCGTCGGCGTCTCCGAGGAGCCCCAGATCGGGGACACCCTCCAGGTCAACGCCTACATCGCCCTCCATGAACTCACGCCCGAGGACGTGTCGGTTGAAGTGGCGTATGGCAGGGCCCAGGACGGAGACGAGCTGGACGATGTCGCTCTGGTCGAGCTGACCGAAACAGAGGACCTCGGCAACGGGCGCCACCTGTTCACGGGGTCCATCCTGATCAACCGCTCCGGATCCTTCGGCTACACCGTCCGGGTCTTCCCGAAGCACCCCTCCCTGGCCTCGAAGGCCGAACTGGGTCTGATCGCCAACGCCTGACAGTGCGCGCCCCCGCTGCCGGATCGGGCAGCGGGGGCGCGTTCCACCCCGAGCTTCATCGCAACGCGCGGTGAGCAGATCCAAAGCCAACATCAAACACAAGGGAGTGACGATGGCTTCGAAGAAAGTCTTGGCGATTGTGCTGGCCGGCGGTGAGGGAAAACGACTCATGCCGCTTACCGGAGATCGGGCCAAACCAGCGGTCCCGTTCGCAGGGAGTTACCGGCTGATCGACTTCGCCCTGTCCAATCTAACCAATTCGGGCTATTGGCAGATTGTGGTCCTGACCCAGTACAAGTCCCACAGCCTGGACCGGCACATTTCAGAAACGTGGCGGATGTCCGCACAATTGGGCAACTATGTAGCGTCGGTGCCAGCTCAACAGCGCGTCAGCAAAAGCTGGTTCCTCGGCAGCGCCAATGCGATCTACCAGTCGCTCAACCTCATCGAGGACGCCCGTCCTGACATCGTCGTAGTAGTTGGTGCTGACCACGTCTACCGGATGGATTTCGAGCACATGGTGCGCAGCCATATCAGCTCCGGTGCAAAGGCCACTGTAGCGGGCGTGCGGCAACCTCTGGCCATGGCCGACCAGTTCGGCGTGATCGAGGTCGAGCAGGCCGCTAGTTCCGGTAATGCGAGCGACGGCACGGCCAAGAGGATCGCAGCATTTGTGGAAAAGCCGGCTTCGACGCGTGGACTTCCTGAAGACCCTTCCCAGTTCCTGGCATCGATGGGGAACTACGTTTTCGACGCCGATGCCTTGGTGGCGGCACTTGAGCACGACGCTACGCGGCAAGACACGAAGCACGACATGGGCGGTGACATCATCCCCTATTTCGTCTCCCGCGGCGAAGCGTTCGCCTATGACTTTTCAAGCAACGATGTCCCCGGGTCCACAGACCGTGACCGCAACTATTGGCGTGATGTCGGCACTATCGACTCATACTTCGAGGCACACCTCGACTTGATCTCGCCGGAACCGGTGTTCAATCTCTACAACTCCGATTGGCCCATCTACACACGGCAAAGCGCATCACCTCCGGCCAAGATGGTTCGCGGGGAAGGCGGTACCGTCGGCACGGCCCAGGACTCAATTGTTTCCAACGGCGTCATCGTATCGGGCGGTCTCGTGGAAAATTCGGTGCTTTCCAACGATGCGTTCATTTCCAGTGGTGCTCGCGTTATCGACTCGGTGCTGCTGGACAACGTCACCATCGGCGAAGGGGCGGTGGTCAAGCGGGCCATCCTGGACAAGAACATCAGGGTTCCAGCCGGCGCAACCATCGGCCTGGATCCGGACCTGGACCGACGGCGCGGCTACAACGTCACGGATTCCGGCATCACGGTCCTGAGCAAAGGTCAACACGTACCGCTCCCGGATGAACACGACCGGGAACTGGCTCGTGCGGTACTCCTGACTACCTGAAATCGCGGGAGTTGGACTTCACGGTCAGGACCAAGGGTTCCAGCTTGTCTGCCACGAGATTGGTGACTCCTTCCGGCGATCGTTCAAGGAAACCCCGGACGATCAGTGCGGATGACTCCCGGGCTACACGGCGATGCCTCTTCCAGAGGCCGACGCTGCAGATGACATTGAGGATGCCGCTCTCGTCCTCCAGATTGACGAAGGTGATCCCTTGCGCAGTCTGGGGGCGTTGGCGGTGGGTCACGACGCCGGCCACCTCAACACGCCTGCCGGACTCGACCTGGGAGAGTCGGTCTACCCGCAACACCCCTCTGGAATCCAGGGCTGCGCGGGCATGGCGCATCGGGTGGTCATCGGTGCTGATGCCCGTGGCCCACATGTCGTAGGCAACATTTTCCAGGGGCGAGAGCTCGGGCAGCAGCGGCGGCTGAACCGCGACGTGGGTCCCGGGCAATTGTCCTTCCCGCTCGAGCGCGGCATCGCCGGCCTGCCACAGTGCTTCGCGGCGGTTCATCCCCAGCGAATCGAGTGCGCCGGCTGAAGCGAGTGCCTCCAGCTGGTCCGCGCTGAGATTCGCGCGGCGGGACAGATCCGCCATGTCCCGGTAGGCGCCATGCTCCTCACGCTCGGCGACGATCCGCTTCGCCACCTCGGTCCCGATGGACGTGACGCCGTCGAGCCCCAACCGCACCGCGCGTGAGCCATCCCGCCGGTGCAGGTGGTCCTCGCGTGCTCGATCCTGCTGGAAGAGGCCGATCTCCGGCTGGTGGAAGTCCAAGCAGGAATCCATGCCGCCTACTTGGCCCGCTTCGGCCCTTGTAGCCTCGTCGAGCGCTTCGAGGGTCGCCTCTGCAAGGGAATGCAGTACATCCGGGCGCAACACCTGGACCCCGTGCCTGCGGGCATCCGCCACGAGGGTTTGCGGGGAGTAGAAGCCCATGGGTTGTGCCCGAAGCAGGGACGCGAGGAATGCGCCGGGATAGTGCAGCTTCAGCCACGAGCTTGCATAGACCAGCACCGCGAAGCTCAAGGAGTGGGATTCCGCGAAACCGAAGTTCGCAAAGGCTTGGATCTTGGCGTAGATGGCATCGGCGTCGTCTTTGCTGATCCCGTTGGCCGCCATCCCCGCATAGAGCTTGGCCTCGAGCGACTCGATCTTCTCCCGGCCCCGTTTGGAGCCCATCGCGCGGCGGAGCAGGTCCGCATCCTCGGCAGTGCACCCGCCCACGGCAACTGCCATCTGCATCAGCTGCTCCTGGAACAAGGGCACACCCAAGGTCCGCTTAAGCACTGGCTCCAGCAATGGATGAAGATACGTGATTTTTTCCGTGCCCGCACGGCGCCGGATGTACGGGTGGACAGCGCCGCCTTGGACGGGACCTGGGCGGATCAGCGCGATTTCGACCACCAGATCGTAGAATTCCCGCGGTTTCAGCCGCGGGAGCGTGCTGATCTGGGCCCGTGATTCCACTTGGAACACCCCGATCGAGTCTGCCCGGCAGAGCATGTCGTAGACAGCCGGTTCTTCCCGCGGAATGGTCTCGATTGTCCAACGCTCCCCGAAATGCTTGTCGATCAAATCAAATGAGTACTGCAGGGCGGCGAGCATTCCGAGGCCGAGGAGGTCGAATTTGACCAGGCCCATCCATTCGCAATCGTCCTTGTCCCATTGCAGGACCGTGCGGTTTTCCATCCGGGCACGCTCGATGGGTACCACCTCGCCGACAGGCCGCTCGGTGAGGACCATGCCGCCGGAGTGGATGCCCAGGTGCCGCGGGAAGCCCAGTATCTGATCAGCAAGGTCCAGGACCGGGGCCGGGATGTTGTTGGCCTTTCCTTCACTGAGATCGCCCCAGTGATCGAGCCGCTTGGACCAGGCGTCCTGCTGGCCCTGGCTGTAGCCGAGAGCTTTGGCTATGTCCCTGACGGCGTTCTTCGGCCTGTAACTGATGACATTCGCTACTTGGGCCGCGTTGAACCGTCCGTACTTGCCGTAGACGTATTGGATGACTTCTTCCCGCCGGTCCGAGTCGAAATCGACGTCGATGTCCGGTTCTTCCTCGCGGAGGCTGGAGAGGAAACGTTCAAACGGAAGGTTGTAGAAAATACTGTCGACGGCGGTGATCCCCAGCGCGTAGCAGACGGCCGAGTTCGCCGCGGAACCCCTGCCTTGGCAGAGGATGCCGCGGGAACGGGCAAACTGGACGATGTCGTGCACAATCAGGAAATAACCGGGGAAGTCCTTCGCCTCGATCACTGCGAGTTCCTGCTCGATCCGGCTACGGACCCGTTCGTCGGCGTCCGGGTATTTGTCCCTGATGCCTTCTTCAACCAGTTGCCGCAGCCAAGTGATAAGGCTGTGCCCTGCAGGAACATCGAGCTTGGGGAGCTTCGGGCGGGCGGCCCGTAACTGGAACGCTAGCTCGTCAGCGATCTGGACAGTCCGTTCGACCGCGCCGGGGTAGCGGGCGAACCGTGCTGCCATCTCAGAACCGCTCCGCAAATGGGCGCCGCTGCTTGCCGGCAGCCAACCGTCCAGTTCCTCCAGGCTGCGGCGTGCCCGGACAGCCGCCATGGCCGTTGCCAGCGGGTATCCCTCCGGGGACGCATAATGTACGGCGTTGCTGGCGATGAAAGGGATGCCTGCGCGCTCGGCAATACGGACCAGGGCGTCGTTGTGGCTGCTGTCGAGGGGATTCCCGTGATCGAAGAGTTCGACCACCACGTTTTCCCGCCCGAATCTCTCGATCAAGGCCTCCACTTCAAAGGCAGCGGCTTGCTCGCCGTCGCTCATGAGGGCCCTCCGGACGGAGCCTTTGCGGCATCCGGTCAGCACCAAGCAGTGGTCCCTCAGGGAATGCGCCAGCTCGTCGAGGTCGTAGATGGGGTGGCCCTTCTCGGCATCGGCCGCCAGATGTGCGGACGTCATCGCCCCTGCCAAGCGGTGGTAGCCCTCTTCCTGGCGTGCGAGGACGAGCAAATGGTCACCTTCGGGGTCGGCTTCCCCTTGCTGGGGTTTGCTGAGTCCGAGCGACAGCTCAGCGCCGAACACGGTCTTCAGCTCGTAGGCTTCGGCGGCCTCGGCCATTCGCACGATCCCGTAGAAGCCGTCGTGGTCGGTCAGTGCGAGGGCATGGAGGCCCAGCCGGACGGCCTCCTCAACAAGTTTTTCGGGTGATGAGGCGCCGTCCAGGAAGCTGTAGTGCGAATGCGCGTGTAGTTCGGCATAAGGCACGACGGCGGCACCCGCCCTGGACACGACCCTTGCGGGATCGAGGGGGACCGGACGGTAAGGTCCGCGTTTCCTTGACCATGCGGGGCTGTCACCGCCGTCTCCCTTGGCCTTGCCGATCTCCGGCACGCGCCGGTCTGAAAGCGTGCGTTCGAACTCCGACCACGGGATTGACGGGTTGTTCCAAGCCATCTTTAACTCCTGCCTAAAAGTTCGGTGTTCGACTCTGGCTATTCAGTCGTAGCGGGCCTCTGCCCACCAGTTCTGCTCGTCCAGGAGAAGGAGCCACGCCTCTCCGTTTCCGTCCACAAGCTGGAAGCGGTCCGCTTCAAGGCGATGGGAGGAGTCCCACCACCGCTGTTTCAGCGGCCAGGGTCCTGCCCACTGAATCACCAACCGTCGTCGTGCAGGGTCTCCGGTGGGACAGAACCACGTTGGCGGGGCAAGCAATCCGCCACGATGGTCCGTGCGGACTTTTTCCTTGTCCGCATCAAGCAACAGGACAGGGATGAGGGAAGCGAACACCGTGGCGGGCTGCGGGTCTGGAATCCTGCCGGGCCAGGGTCTGGAGGCCAAGGCGGCTGCTCCCGCGGGCAAGGCATCTCCCCAAGGAACCAAACGACGACGCTCGGCCAGCAGCCGGCCTCCGGAGATCGCGGGCACTACTACGGCTTCATGCCCCAGCATGCTTTGGATCCGGCTGAGTCCATGATGAATCTGCTCCTCGGCTCCGTCTCCAAAGAGCGCCCGCCCATGATGGGCGATGGAGTCCACCCGGATGGGGACGAACTCGACCCGCGTGACCGGTGACGACAGCCCGCCGCGGGCCATTCCGCCGTCGCTCATTCCACCGTTGACTGCTTTATTGCTGGTGTGGGCAGGGGGCTGTGACTGAAGCTGCCAACGCACCCTGTCCACGAGGTCGCTGGCCGTGAAATGGCGGGGATGGCCCCACGTCCGCTCGGAGCGGCTCCCTGCTTCGTCAGTGATGAGAACCCTCAGCTCCGTGCAGACCAAGCCCTCCGTCTGCACTCCGGCGACGAAAGCATCTGCCGTGGCGCGGAGCTGGAAGGCGAGTTGGTCAACCCGGTCCAGGCCGGGTTCGAATTCCGCCCGTTGATCCAGTTTCCGCGGGGGAGTGCGGGGGATCACTTTGCGGGGATCCTGGCCGCTTGCCAGGGCGTGCGCAATGATTCCGGCAGCCCCGAAACGTGCCCGGACATCTGCAGCGGGAAGATCGGCGAAATTCCCCAAAGTGAGGATGCCAAGGCGTTTGAGCAAGGAAGCAAGCTTCGGCTGGCCTAGTACTTCCACCGGAAATGGAGCCAGGAAATCCCGGGAAGAACCCGGCGGGAGCACAAGAACAGCAGAGAGTTCGCTGGTGCTCCGGGCTGCTTGCTCGGCGGCAAACACGGAATCGGCGATCCCCACCCGGGCCTCCACGGCGAGGCGGTCGGCCGATTCAAGCACTGCACCCGCGGCCGCTTCTTCTCCGCCGTAATACCGGGCAGCACCCTTGGCCCGGATAGCGCATAGGCCGGGGCGAAGCACTTCCACTCCAGGAGTCCGTTCCTCGAGCGACGAGACCGCAGGCTCGAATTCCCTCGCATCCCGCACAGGATCAACGGCACATACCACCAGTTCAGGACAACGGGTCTGTGCTTCCCTCAGCCGCAAGCCCCGGACCACTCCCTCTGCCCGGGCTTCCGCGGAGCAAGCAGCTATGACACCTTGGCCTATGACTGCCGCAGGCACATCAGGCGGGAGGGCATCTGCCAAGCGGGCGGCGACGAGGGGCCAATCCGGGAACCATGTCACCAACGCGCGGACCGGGGTTTCAAGCTGAAACAGCATCATGCTCCCATCCGATGGCGGGACAGATCTACCGGACCGCTGTCCGCAAGATCCACGGAGGCCCTGCGGGAACTTCCCCGCAGTGCGACTTCGAGCTCGAGCTCCTGCTTGGCGAGATGTCCATTACCCTGTCCGAGCCCCGCCCACTCATATCCATTCACTTGCAAGACAGCTTCACTCTGCGGCCATGGTCCCAGGACAAGGAGGACGGCACTCCGCTCCCGGAGCCTGGCTCCCAAGCGGGCAGCCTCGGCGGGTGCGACTTTTTCCGGAGCACGCGCAAGCACCACCGAGAGCACGTCCGCCATGGCGGCGATCACCGGCGTCCAACTGGCCCCGGGATCAGGCACCAGCACCAGCCGATCAAGCGCAACGCCGAAACCCGCTGCCGCCTCGACCCCGAAGTCAGGCAGCCCTGCTACTCCGCACCATGAGCCATTGCGTGACGGGCCGGCCAACAAGGCCATGGCCAGCGACATGGATCCCTGTATGGAGTACGCCGCTCCCGGCCGCAGTCCACCCGGGAGGAGCCTGCTGAGTGAGGGGAGCACGGGGAGCGAGCGTTCGCTTCCGCGCTTGCCCTGCATGAGGTGGATCCGCGCCTGCAAGTCATCGCGCAGCGAGGCCGGCGAAGCGGAAGACAGGCGAGAAGGCATGCTTCAATTTTCGAACATATATTCGAATGAGTCAATCGGAGCTGCTCGCCGGGTTTCCCTTCGCTGGTTCCCTCGACCACGTCACGCTCGACAATGAAACAGCCAGAATCGAGGCGAGGATCAACGCCGACGCCGGGGCGGCAACGGCCCAAGGGGCGCGCTCCACATAGTTGATGCCCTCAGCCAGGATGAGGCCCCACTCGGGCGACGGCTGATGGGGGCCGAGGCCCAGGAACCCCAGGGCAGCCAAGGCGAGCGCGATTCCCGGTATCCGGAGCATCGAATGCCTGAACACCGGGCCAAGGACCACTGGGAGGATATACCGCCAGAGGATGCGCGCCCGTCCTACGCCCAGGACCGGAAGGATCTTCACGTGGGGCTGGGCCCTTGCCTCCTGCGCCAAGGCCGCTGTGTGGGCGGCCAGGGGTGCCCAACTGACCAAGGCGACGGCTATCGCCGCGCCTTCGGCCGAGGGCCCGGTCATCACGGCAACGATCAGGCCGGCCAGGATAGGGGGAGCGGCGTTGGCTACTTCAAGGGGGCCGGTGGCCGCGAGCGGGAAGAGCCCGACGACGATCCCGATCACAAGGCAAGCCAGCACCACGAGCAAGGCCGTTCCCAGCGTGGACACGGCACCATGCCCCACCCGGGCAAGGAGGTCCCGTCCGCTGGCGTCGGCCCCGAAAGGCAGATCGAAGCCCGGGCCGGCAAGCCGTGGATGGTCCGAGGTGAACGGATCGCGAAACAAGCCCACGACGACGATGAGCAGCAAGGCCCCCGCTGCAACGAGCGGAACGGTGACATCCCGCCGTCGTGGTCTTCCCGGCGAGTCCGGAACCGGAACCGTCCCCGAGCGCAGCGCCGCTCCCAAGAGAAGGTATCGGGCAACCGCGCCGAGGGAACCTGCCCCGATCGCCAGCATGAGAAGGGCCAGAACTCCTGCCTGCAGCGCGGGTATGTCCTGGGCGCCCGCCGCGCCCAGGACCGCGCGGCCCAAGCCCGGAATCGCGAACACTTTCTCCACGGCAACCGCCCCGCCGGTAAGGCCAATGAGGACAAGTCCGATCTGGCTCATCACCGAGGGCAGGGCCCGGCGGAGCACCGCCGCGGTGAGCCGGGCGCGGGCTGCTCCGGCCATCGCCCACGTGGCCACCCATTTTTCGGCGAACGCCAGGCTGATGGCGTCGGAAAGAAGCCGCCCGATGAGCCCGCCGGCGGGCAGGCCGAGGGAGAGCGCCGGCAACACCGCGTGGTCCATGCCCTGCCAGCCATAGGGCGGAAACCAGCCCAGCCACACGGCACCGACCACAAGGAGCATCGCCGCCAGGAGGAACTCAGGAAGGGCGGTCATGGCCGCCGCCACGACGCCGGAACCCCGCCCGGGGTTCCCGGCCAGACCGCGGATCACGGAAGGAACGCACAGCGCGGTGGCCACCACGGCCGCAACGGCCACTGCGCAGGCCATCAAGGTGACGGAGACGCCGAGGGTTTCAACGGTGCCAGGGCCAACAGGCGTATTGGTGATCCAGGAATTTCCCATGTCCCCGCGCAAAAGGCCTCCGGCCCAGTCGAGGAAAATGTGTACCGGTCCTCGATCGAGTCCGAGTTCCGCGCGGATCAGGCCGAGCGTTTCATCAGTCGCTTCCCGGTCGGCGTACCGGGCCCGCAGGATGGTGTACTCCGGGCTTTGTCCCGAAAGCCACGGCAATAGCCCGATCAGCACAACTATGGCAAAGAGCGCCACGGCTCGGGAAGCCGCAGTTTTGATGAACGCAGGGCCCCGCATCAGCCGGCGATTCCTGTCTTGCTGGTGATCAGGGCGCGCTCGCGGGGATCACGTTCGACGTCGCGGATCCTGGCCGATTCGCCTTGGATGACGCGCTCGTGCAGCAGCGGCACGGCCGCATCCTTCGAGAGGATCAGTGCTTCGGCGGCGGCAATTGCCGCCCGGCGCTCCGGTCCTGCCGGGATGGCGGCGGCCTTGCTCAGTGCCGCGTCCACCTCCGGATCGCAGAACTGGGAGATGTTGAAGGAGCCTTTGCAGGAGAAGTCGCTGAACATGTAGGCGACGGGGTCGCCGGAGTCGAGGACCGTGGCGCGGGACAGGATGAAAGCATCGAACTTGCCGGCCAGGGCGTCTGCCTCGATGTGCTGGTACTCGCGGACTTCCTGCTCCACGATGAAGCCGGCGGCTTCGAGCTGCTGCTCAAGCTGCACCGCGACCTCCGGCAGCTCGGCCCGGTCAGTGAACGTGCCGAGTTTGATGCGGCGGCCACTGGCGGGTGCCGCTTCCGCACGATTCTTCAGTGTTTCGGTATATGAGGTGTTTTGCCGCTCCTTGGCGGCCCAGGGGAGAGCCGGGCCCAGGAGGCCTTCGGCGACGTCCGCGCGTCCCTCGTAGACCCGGTCAACAATGGTGGCCCGTTCGATCGAGGTGCGTGCCGCTGCCCGGAGAGCGGGATCCGCAAAAGGACCCGCCTTGGTGTTCAGGTAAAGGGTATTGGTGCGGGGCATGGGGACTTCGTGAATCAAGTCTGCCTTGATCTGGGCGACCTGGCCTACGGGAATGGCCTCCACGACGTCGGCGGTTCCGGTCCTCAGGGCGGCCGCGCGCGCCGTCCCGTCGGGAACGTATTGGACGTCGACGCCGTTGCTCGCCGCTTTTTCGCCCCAGTAGTCGGCGAAGCGGTTGAGGGTTGCCGAGCTGGTGCCATCGGCCGACGCAAGGACGTAGGGGCCCGTTCCGGCGTTGATGGGACTCACGACGCCGCCGGGCTTGTAGGCGGACGCGGCGAGGATGGAAAGCTGCGGGCTGGAAAGCCGCTGCGGAACCAGCGGATCGTCCGTTTGGGTGGTTACGACGACGGCGTTCCCGCCGTCCGTGCGGACGCTTAGCTGGACGCCGTCGAGGATCCGCGGCTTGGGCTTGGCATTGGCCGCCGCCGTCAACGATGCCGCCACTTGCTCCGCCGTCAGAAGCGTCCCGTCATGGAATTTCACGCCGGCACGGACTTCGAAGCGCCAGTTCTTGCCGTCAAGTTGCTTCCAGGCTGTTGAAAGCGATGGCTGGGCATCGCCGAGGGCATCAAGGACCACCAGTGTCTCGGCGGTTTTCCAGCGTGAGAGTTTGAAGGCGTCGTCGCTCAGGGGAGTGAGTCCTGAACGGGGTGGTTGCAACATGGCTACCTTGATTCGGGAGTCAGCACTGCTGGCCGGTGACGCGTTGCCTTGGGCGAAACAAGCGCTGAGGGAGGCGGCCATTGCGGAGGAGAGGAGTATCGCGGCAACTGCTTTTGGACGTGGAATCGCCATGGATTGGTGCCTTCTTTCGTGGGTGTGGGCGGATTTAGGCGGGTGGAGTCGTTACGGGCGCGGTGCTGGGAGTCGTGCTGGAAGAAAGCGGCGAATGAGTGCCGCGGCGGTAACGAGCTCTTTGGCTTCCACGGTCTGTGGTTTCGCGTACACAGCCGCGGTGGGTCCTTGTTCCACGATGCGTCCCCCCGAGAGGACCAGGGTTTGAGAGCACAGACGGGCGACGGCGGCCAGGTCGTGCGAGACAAACAGGAGCCCAAGCCCGTCCCGATGGACCAGCTGTTCAATGAGGGCCAAGACCGTGTTCCTGAGGGGAAGATCGAGCCCGCTGACGGGCTCGTCTGCCAGGAGGAAACTCGGCGCGGGAACCAAGGCGCGGGCAATAGCCACGCGTTGCTTTTGCCCGCCCGAGAGTTCCCTGGGCCTGCGCGTAAGCATGGCAGGGTCGAGATCGACCCGTTGCAGGGCATCCAGGATCATCCTGCGGTGGTCTCCGTCGATGCGCAGTTGCCTCAGGGGTTCCAGGAGAAGCCGCTCCACGTTCATGCCCGGATCAAGGCTCGCCGCCGGATTCTGCGGGATGTATTGCACCGCCCGGCGGTACCATCTCAAGGACGGGGCCGGACCGGGCACAACCGGGGCGTCGTTGAACGTGACGGTTCCGGCGTCAGGCTTCTCCAAAGCAAGCAAGATCCGCAGGAGGGTCGATTTTCCCGCGCCTGAGCCGCCCACCAGGCCGATGCTGTCTCCCGTTGCAATGCTGAGGGAAACGTCCTGCAATGCGGGCGTGGCTGAGCGTTGCTTCAGAAGCCCTCTGCCTGGGTAGCTAAGACCCAGGTTTTCGGCGCTCAAGACTGCATTCATGCTGTGGCTTCCCGGCGAAGGGAATCGAAGCCGACATGGGCGGCTTCCACCAGTTGCTTCGTGTAGGGGTGCCTGGGCCGCTCCACGAGCGACTGCATCGATCCCTCCTCGACGATCCGGCCGGAACTCAGGACAACGGCCTTGTGGCAGAAGGCCGCAGCCACGGCGAGGTCATGCGTAATGAACAACATCGCGCCGGCGGATTCGGAATGTGCAGATTCGAAATGTGCGGATTCCGAGTACAAGGACAAGGCATCGAGGACCTTGGACTGGCTGACCATGTCCAATGCGGTAGTGGGTTCATCCGCCACCAGGACGGAGCTGGGGCAGGCAAGGGCGAGTGCGACGCAGACCCGTTGCAGCTGACCGCCCGACAATTCGCCGCTGAAACTTTCCATGGTCCGCTGGGCTTCCCCTATTCCCACCGACGCGAGCAGCTCAAGTGCCCGTTGCCGTGCCATCGAGCCGGAAAGGCCGGCCTGCCGCAGCGGGATCTCCAACTGTTTGCCCAGGCGCACCAAGGGATTTAGCGCTGACATCGGGTCTTGATGGATTGCGGTGATCCCGACGCGCTGGCGTTGCCGATTGCACAACGCCACCTCCACTCCATTGATCCGCAACCGCCCGGAAGCACTCATCGCCGCTGGAAGCTGTCCCAGGAGGGCAGCCGCGGTCAGGGACTTGCCTGAACCCGAGGCTCCGAGAAGAGCCAGTCTTTGACCCGGGTCGATAGCGAAGCTGACTCCGTCGATCAAGGCGCGTCCGCGGAGGGACACCCTCAAGTCTTGAACCAGGAGGGCAGGGTGCATGGGGAACTTTCGGGTAGGAATGAGAATGAATCTTGATGCTATCAATACTCATTCTCATTAATCGAAATGTTGAGGCTTATTGAGCCCCCACGCTCTTGCCAAATAGCCACAGCCGGCGGTTAGGGTGGGGGCGTGGACTTTGAGCATGGCTATGCACACGACGGCTCCCTGCAGATGTATTACGAGGTTCATGGCCAACGTCGGCCGGACCGCACGCCCTTGCTATTGATCCATGGCGGCGGGTCCACGATCGAGTCGAACTTCCGGGAGCTCATTCCGCTGCTGGTCGAGACGCGGCAAGTCATTGCCGTCGAAGAAGAAGGCCATGGCCACACGGCGCCGATCGATCGTCCCCTTACTGCCGAAAACTCAGCCGCAGACGTCGCGGCGGTCCTTCGTCAGTTGGATGTGCCGTTGGCGGATGTGCTCGGCTTCAGCGCCGGCGGGCACACCGCGCTCGCATTGGCCATGGAATATCCTGCGCTCGTACGAAGGTTGATCATCGCTTCGTCCATGGCCGCACGCGACGCCATGGTGGATGGATTCTGGGATGGACTGCGAAACGCGACTGCCGCGGACATGCCCGAGGTCTACCGGGACGCCGACCGCAAGCTCAATCCGGACCCTCAACACCTTGAGAAACTCTTTGTCCTGGACAGCCAGCGAATGCTCACGTTTCCCGGATGGTCCGAGGAACAATTGGGCTCCATCACCGCTTCGACCCTCGTGTTGCTCGCCGACCGTGACGTGATCAAGCCCGAGCACGGAGTGCAAATGGTCCGGGCGATCCCGGGGAGCCGCTTGATGATCGTGCCGGGAAACCACGGGGACTACCTTGGGGAGCAAGCAGCCAGCGACGGCGATCTCCGGACGATGCGTGCGACCTTCCCCTTTCTCCTGCGCCACCTCGACGAAGCCTAAGGGGCAATCACCTTATTGCGGCGTGGAGAACTGCGGCATTTTCGGCCAGCCACGCTTGGCGGCGAAGAATCTTGTCACCGACGCCTTCATCCCACATCCGCTTCCACCCGCCGCCCTGGGTGAGCGCCCTCCGCCGCATCAAATGCCAGGAGCGCTCGGCGGCGTTCCGGGCGACGCCAACAACCTTGGCTCGATCAGCCGGACCTAGGCCATAGGCGTCCACCAGCACGGCGGCCCGGGAGGCGGCGTCGACCTCGCGCATCACGGGATCGCGGTCGCTGATGGGCATCCAGGCGCCCCACCAGAGGAGCAAGTTCGCGACTTCTTCCGCCCGGGTCGCGGGGCGCACCAAATCGAAGTCGATCAGCGCGACGGCGGTACCGTTCCGGAAGACGACATTCTCCGGAGTGATGTCCATGTGGGCGAGGAATGTCGCAGGTCCCGCAATCGAGCTCGGACACCCCTGGGGATCGGCAGCGTCGCCCGCGCGTGCCCAGTCCGGTACCCCAAGCGGCTGCACGGCGTCATCGTAGGCCCGCACCAAGCGCGCGACGCTGACGGCGCTCGATTCGTCGGCGACCCAACCGGGCCAGGGGCGGCCGGCGGTGTCACCGGGCACGAAACCCAGGGTGTCCCTGCCGCTTTCGTCAATGCCCAGGAAGCGGGGCGCCCCGTGGAATCCGGTCGATTGCAGGAAATCCAGGAGGCGGCGGACTCGCGGCGAAGCGTCGCTCACAGGGCGCCGCACGGTATCGCCCACCCGGACGAGCCCCTCCGTCACGTCTCCGCCGAGCAGTGGAACGGCAGGCTCCGGCTGCTCGGGCTCGACGTACGGACGGGTATCTGCAGTCATCGTCCGATGCTGCCACGGCGGAGTCGATGGCGCCAGCCGGTGCGGTCCGGGCAACAGCGCAGGCTCCAAGCGGTAGTGTCATCAGCGATGGAAGATCTGGGCGGCACGGTGCTGACAGCGGCTGGAGCCTTTGCGGCGACAAACCTCGATGACCTCCTGGTCCTGTCCGTTCTCTTCTTGTCAGCCAGGACGCGCCCGGTGCCAAGACTCTGGAGAATTTGGGTAGGCCAGTACATCGGCATCGGAATGCTGACCGGTGCGGCGGCCGCAGCGGCATTGGCGCTCACTCCCGTCCCGGTGGAGTGGGTGGGATTCCTCGGCCTGGTGCCGCTTGTCTTGGGCTGTTACGCCTTAATTAAGGTTGCCCGCCCGTCCGGAGATCCACCGAAGCCCCGCTCGTTGACGGTGCCCGTGGTTGTCGCGGTGACAGTGGCCAACGGCGGAGACAACATCTCGGTATACATTCCGCTGTTCCACTCGCTGGAACCGCCTGCTTCGGTGGTGACGGGGCTGACGTTCGCGGTGATGGTGGCGGTGTGGTGTGCCGCGGGCTACTGGCTGACCGCGCACCCGAAGGTGGGCGAGATCTGCCGCCGGGCCGGAAACTGGGTTATACCCGTGGTGTATGTCGCGCTTGGGGCCACAATCATTGTCCGCTCCGGAGTCATTTCGATGCTGTTCCAGCGCTGATCTGTACGCATGCAGCGTTCTCCCATCCGCAAGTGATATGACTGCGGGTGGGTTTCAACCGGAAGCGCGCAGGAGGATTGGCAGGGTATGTTCCGAGGTTGGTTTGTTGTAAGCGCTCTCGTGCTGCTTTTCGGGGCAGCGGCTGTGTTGGGGTTCGGAGCCATCCTCCGCGCCAAGAGTGTGGCGGCCCGGATTGACGCGGCCGCCGCGGGGATATTGGCCGCGGCCATGGCGGCGGTAGGGCTCGGATGGGCTCCGCTGGGTGTGGTCCCGCTGGGAGCGGCGATTGGCCTTGTCTTCCTCCTGTTCGCCGTCAGGATCGTGTACCAAGGGCCACGGACAGCGGGAACAGCCGGGACAGGGCGATGGTCGGCGATCTATGGCGCAGGCATGGCGGCTCTTTCGGGCTGGGTACTGCTCTCCGCGTCGAGTGGAGCCGGATCGGTGTCGGATCATCCGGGACACCAACTGGGAATCATCCTTGCCGACATCATGGGCGCGCTGCTCATGCTCTTCGCCGCAACGGGGTGGGTGTTGGGCACGTTCGCGATGCCGGTCGAGAGCAAATCGCACGCTGTGCCCCGATTGAAGGGTGTCCGCGAGGCGCTGATGGCGGCTGGACTTGCCGTCGCGCTGTACGCGATCTCATAAGCCCGTCGCCGCCCGGAGCGACCGGGCGGTGGATTTAGAATGGAGCCATGATCGATATTTCGGTCGAGAAGGTTGCCCTTCTCCTGATCATTGCCGTTTTGGTCCTCGGACCCACCAAGCTTCCGGAGTATGCGAGGAAGCTGGGGCGGCTTATCCGCGAATTGCGGCGCATGGCCTCCGGCGCGCAGGAAAAGCTCCGCCAGGAACTCGGTCCGGAATTCGAGGACATCGATTGGCGGAAAATGGATCCGCGCCAATACGATCCCCGCCGCATCATCCGTGAAGCCCTCCTCGAGGACGAACCGCTTCCGGAGCCTGCCATCTCGACCCAGGTGCAGCCTCCTGCCCGCCCGGTTGTGCGTTTGGCGGCCGGGCAGAAGGCCCCTTTCGACGACGAGTCCACCTGATCGGTCAGTCGAGCCGCGGTGTGCGCGGGGGAGCGGTGCGGCGCTCGCCTGTTGCTTCAAAGGCCGCAGCCAGGGCCAGCAGCGCGGTGTCGTCGTAGGCGCGGCCGGCAAACGTGAGCCCCACGGGCATGCCGGTATCGCTCATGGTTCCCATCGGCACGGTGACTGTCGGGATCCCGAGATGCCGCGGAACGAGGTTGCCGTTGGCCACCCATACGCCGTTGCGCCAGCCGAGATCGGCTGAGGATTTGTTGACGTCCATGTCGGCTGGTCCGACGTCGGCGGCGGCGGGGAAGATGACCGCATCCAGGCGGAGGCCGTCCATCCATTCCTCGAGGTCCACCCGCCGGGTCTCTTCGAGTCCGCGGAGGCCTTCTTCGAGGAGCGGGATGTCGGTGACGGAAGCAACCGCGTGCGTGCGGATGTGCGCCGGGTAGTCGGCGATATCGTCGTCGAATCCGTCATAGCGGTCGGGGAGCGCCCCTTCCGGGTGCGGGAAAATCGCGCTGCCTTCGACGTCGGCGAGGCTGTTGAGTGCCGGGTCCCCGTTGGCCGAGAGGAAGTCGTCCCACGCCCACGCCGAGAGGTCGACGATTTCCCGCCGGAGGAACTCCGGGCTGACCAATCCGCGGGTGGCGATGGTGGGCGCTCCCGGGCGGTCGCCTTCGTAGTTGGAAACCACGGGGAAGTCCACCAACACCACGTCGGCACCGGCGGATTCGAGGTCGCGCCGGGCCGCCTCCCACAGTTCCAGCACGGAAGCGCGCGTGTCGATTCGCTGGCCGGTGGGTCCGCCGATGCCAGGAGCCTCGCTGGTCCCGGCGTCGGGGTCCGCGTTGATGTACATGCGCGGCACCCCGAAGCGTTTGCCCTTCAAAGCCGAGCGCGCGCCGTCGACGTCGGATGGTGCCAGCGTCGGGTACGAGGCCGGACGGACCCGGGACGCGGCCGGGATCTCAACCCACGGCTGCGCGCGCCAGAAGTCGCCGCGGGTTTCGGCGTCGTCGGCAACAATGACATCCAGCAGTTCCAGGAGGTCGGCCATGGACCGCGTGTGGGGCACCACGACATCCATGGTGGGGACCAGCGGCCAGTTGCCGCGCACTGAAATGACTCCTCGCGAGGGCGTGTACGCGCACAAGGCATTGTTCGACGCCGGCGCGCGGCCACTGGACCAGGTCTCCTCGCCCAGGCCGAAGGCTCCGAAGCTCGCCGCGGTCGCGGTTCCCGAGCCGTTCGAGGAGCCGGAACCGAAAGCCGCGGTGAGGAAAGCGCCGTTGTAGGGGCTCTCGGCGCGTCCGTAGACCCCGCGCTGCATGCCGCCGTTGGCCATGGGCGGCATGTTGGTCAGTCCGATGAGCACGGCGCCTGCCGCGCGGAGGCGTTCGATGGTGAAGGCATCGCGTTGGGCGATGAGGTTTTCGAACGCGGGGGAGCCCGCGGCGGCCGTGAGCCCTTTGGCCAGGTAGCTGTCCTTGGCGGTGTACGGAATGCCGTCGAGGGGCCCGCGGGTGGCGCCGCTTGCCCGGCGCTCGTCGGAGGCCCGGGCATCTGCGAGAGCTTCGGGGTTCATGACAACAAGCGCGTTCAACGTGATGCCGTTGCGGTCGTAGGCGTCGATGCGGTCCAGATACGCCTGGGTGAGTTCCTCGCTGGTCACCTCACCGGCTTCCAGTGCTGCGCGCAACTGTGCAATTGAGGCCTCGACGACGTCGAAGCGGCTCATCGTGCAGCCTGCCCGTTGAGTGTGGGCTGCTGCTGCGTGATGCAGTGGATTCCCCCGCCCCGGGCGAGGATCGGCCGGGCATCCACGGTGACGACGCGGCGGCCCGGGTAGGCCTCGGCCAGGATTTCCGCGGCCAGGGCGTCGGCCCGCTCTTCGCCATAGCCGCAAGCAATGACCCCACCGTTGACCACAAGGTGGTTCACGTAGCTCCAATCGACGAAGCCTTCCTCGTCGCGGAGGGTCTCGGGCGCGGGAAGCAGCGTGATCTCGAACGGTTTGCCGGCGGCGTCCTCCTGGGTTTCGAAGAACCGCTGCAGGGAGCGGCTGACCTCGAAATCGGGGTGTTCGGGATTGGTCTGCGAGTGCAGCAGGACCCGGCCGGGGGAGGGAAGCGTGGCCACCATATCGATGTGGCCGCGCGTGCCGAGGTCCTCGTAGTCACGCGTGAGGCCCCGCGGTACCCACACGGTGTGGGTAGTGCCCAGCGTGCGTGAGAGTTCCGCTTCGACTCGTGCCTTGTCCGCGTGGGGGTTCCGGTGCGGATCCAGCTGGACGGTTTCGGTGACGAGGACGGTGCCTTCACCGTCGACGTGGATGGCGCCGCCTTCGTTGACCAGCAGCGAAGTGACCAGTTCCGCGCCGGACGCTTCGGCGATAAAGCGGGCCATGCCGGCGCTCTTCTGCCATTCGGACCAGGCCGGTGCGCCCCAGCCGTTGAAGATCCAGTCGACTGCGCCGAGCACGCCGGGGCGCTCGTCGTCGACGACGAACGTTGCTCCGACGTCGCGCATCCAGAATTCGTCGAGGGGCGCCTCAAACTGTTCGATTCCGGCGCCGAGCATGCGGCTGGCCCGGTCCCGTTCGCTGGGGTCGACCACCATGGTGACGGGCTCGAACTCGGACACCGCGTGGGCGACGGCGGTCCAGGCAGCGTACGCTTCTTCCGCCGAAGCGGCGTCGTCGCCCAAGGTCAGGCCGGTGCGGGGGAACGCCATCCAGGTGCGGTCGTGGGGGGCGGTTTCGGCTGGCATTCTCCAGGCCATGGAAGTCTCCTCTGTGTTGTGAGGTTGTAGCCGCGGGACCAGGGCGTCCTTGCCTTGGGTGCGGCTGATGGATCTTGTTGATCGCATGATCAATAAGAAGAAAACTACTTTAGACTGTTCTGTGATGTCAAGCACCATACAGAAACGCGCTGCCCGGAAGACGCCGGCCGAACGCGCGGCCGAAATAGCCGAGGCCGCCCGGGAAATAGCGCTTGAGCAAGGGCTTTCCGCCATTACGCTGCGCAATGTGGCAGCGCGGGTGGGCGTGGCCTCGGGGCTCGTCGCGCATTACGAACCCAATGCGGAGGCCCTCGTGGCGGGCACCTTTGCGACCATCGTGGCGGCGGAGACCGAGGAGGTCGCGGGCCTTCTGGAGAGGCTGCCGACTCCCTTGGAAAAACTCGGGATGCTCCTCGAAACGCTTATGGACGGCAGCCGGCTCGATGTCACTGCAATCTGGGTGGAGGCGTGGACCCTGGGGCGCAGGAACGAGGCCCTCGCAGCCTGCGTCCGTGAGCAGATGGATGCATGGCAGGCAGTGGTGCAGCGCGTCGTCGAGGCAGGGATCGAATCCCGTGAGTTCGACACGTTCGACGCTCCGTCGGTCGCCTGGCAGATCCTGGGCATGGTGGACGGCCTGAATGCCCAGGCGCTGGTGCGCTGGGACGGCGTCAGTGACCGCGGTACGCACCTGACCCGCGCGGTGGAAGGCATGGTAGGTGCGGCTCGCGGTTCGCTGTTGCCGGGCGGCGGCCAGCATATTGGGCCGATCTCAAGTTCGGATCCTTAGATCCCCAAGTAGTGTTCCAGCCGCTCGAACTCCGGTTGTGAAAGCTCGCTCGCGACGGCGGCGGCCCCCACCGCGCAGGCCGCCGCGAGGCTGCTTTCCTCATCAAGGCCCGATGCAAGTGCCAGCACCAGGGCCGCACAGAAGGCGTCGCCGGCCCCCACGCTGTTGACAACGCTCGTCTTGCTCGCGGGCGCATGGGCGGTCTTGACCCCTTGCCTGTACATCGACGCCCCGCCCGCACCGTAGGTAACGGCCACGCGTTTGGCGTTCCGGAGTTCGGGGATGAGCTCGTACTCGGACTCGTTGACGATCACCAGGTCGCACCGTTCCAAAAGTTCTGCCGGGAGTGCCTGTGCCGGGGCCGCATTGAGGGCGAAGAACCCGGTGGTGCGGCGCGCGGCTTCCAGCACGGCGTCGACGGCGATCTCCAGTTGCGCAAGCACGGGGCCGCCGTCGGAGAGCTCGGCGCGGTCCAGCGAGACCAGCGTGTTGGCTCCAGGTGCGACGGCGATCTGGTTTTCGCCGTCGCTGTCGATCACGATCAACGCCGTGCCCGTGGGCGCGGATACCTGTTCCACTGCCGCAATATCAACCCCTGCCCGGTCCAGGGCCTCCATGAGAAGCCGGCCGTCCGGGTCCTCGCCAACGGCGCCCACCATGCGGGCCCCACCTGCCAGCCTCGCAGCAGCCGCCGCTTGGTTGCCTCCTTTTCCGCCGGGCTGACGGGTAAGGGTGCCTCCGCCGATGGTTTCACCAGGGGAGGGCAGGCGGTGGACGCGGCACGTGAGATCGACGTTGAGGCTGCCAACGACTGTGAGCGTGGTGGGGATAGGCATGGGTTGTCCTTCGGGGATGGTGCGGGATGGCGGTGTTGGGTTTCCGGTCTAGTGCCAGAACCCGAGGTGGACCTCTGTTGCCTCGGGAAGCGGAACAGGGCCCGTTACGGTGACATTTCCGCCGCCGTGGGCAAGGACTTCGCGGCAGGGCAGGTCAAGGGTGGGCACACCCGACTGCTCGGTGACGATCGAGGCAAGGTCCTTCTCGGACAAGGCATAGACCACGCGTCCGATTCCTGCCCAGTAGATCGCGCCCGTGCACATGGCACACGGTTCGGTGCTGGTGTACAGGGTGCTGCCGGCCAATGCCCCGGCATCGAGCGTTTTGGCGCTCAGGCGGACCAGATTCGTCTCGGCATGCCCGGTGGGATCGTGTTCCGTGTTGACGGTGTTCATGGCTTCCACGATGGTTCCGTCCGGGGCCAACAGGAGTGCGCCGAACGGATGGTCGCCGCGATCCCGGGCTGCCCGCGCGAGGGAAACGGCGCGGTGCAGCAACTCGAGGTCGGCCTGGCTGGGCCCGGTGGGCGAAGAAGAAGTGTTCATCAAAAGCCCCTTTAGTTCGTCGCGGGCAAGGACAGGATCCGCTCCAGGAGGTGCGCCGCGGCGTCGCCCTTGACGGACAGCACAACCCGGGACGCCCGTTCCGGTACCTTCCGCGCGCTGGCGGCTCCGCCGTCGAGACGCTCACAGCGGGTCTGGCCATGAGCCGCACCCGTGCTCGTGTCCACGGAAATTCCGACGTGCGGGGCGTCGTCCAGCTCGAGGGCACCCACGGCGATTGCCGCTGCCAGCGGATCGTGGAGGGCGGCGCAATGCTCACCGAAAATGGTGTTGTAAAAGGCGAAGTACTGGACGAGCATGCCGGAGAGCGCGCTGGCCACCGGATGCCCGGCTGTCGCAAGGGCCGCACGATGGGCCTCATCGAAGCGGTGGTTCATGGTGACGTCCAAGGGAACCAAGGTCACCGGCCAATCGGCCTCCATCACCACGGCCGCCGCCTCTGCGTCATTGAAGATGTTGGCCTCGGCGACAGGGCTGATGTTGCCCGGCACAAACGCGGCCCCACCCATGATGGTGACATCGCGGACGAGTGCCGGGAGCTTCGGGTCCAGCTTCAGCGCGAGGGCCAGATTGGTGAGCGGACCGACGGCGATGACCCGCAACTCACCCGGGTGCTCATTAGCGAGCCGCACGAGCATCTCTGCGGCGGTCTCGGATTCGAATGTCAGTCCGGAGTCTTCCAAGGTGACCCCGCCGATGCCGTTCTCGCCGTGAACGTGCGGCGCTCCGCCGTCGAACGTTCCCACGAGGGGATCGTGGGCACCCACGGCAACCGGGATCCCGGCCCTGCCGGCTGCGTGCAGCAGGTTCAACGTGTTGACGGCCCCGGTTGCGGCGCTGACGTTGCCGCTGACCGTTCCGATCCCGGCCAGCTCCACCTCGGGGCTCGCCAGAAGATAGGCGATTGCGAGGGAATCGTCGATGCCGGTGTCGCAATCGAGATAGAACGGCTGCGGTGTGGTGGTGGTCATGGTGCTCCTTCGTGGATTTGGTGACGTGGGTTCGGGCTTAGGCATGGGCGACGACGACGGCGGGTGCCGCTGCGGCGCTCGCAGCGACAGGCCGGAGGACCAGGGAAGCAGCAAAGGCTGCGAGGGCGAAGCCCGCCGAGATCCACAGGGCAGTTTGGTAGCCGGCGATGGTTCCGGCGGCGACGGCGGGTGCGACGACGGCGATTCCCACGCTGGCTCCGATTCCAAAGCATGCCCCATTCAGGCCGGGCACGGAACCCGGCGCCGATTTGGGTGAATTCAACACGGCGATGCCGCTGACGGTGCTCTGGAACTGGCCGAGATAGAGGACTCCCATGATGATCAGCAGGGCGAAGACCATCCAGCGGTCCGCGGCAAAGATTGCGACCGCTACTGCTGCAACGACGATCAGCCCGCTGCTGATCCGCAGGGCCTTGAACCAGCCGATCCGCTGCGCGAACCAGCCGGAGAACACTGCAGTGAGCACGCCCACGAAGGCTGTGGGCGTCAGGTACAGGAGGGCTGACATGGAAGCGGACAGTCCGTATCCGGCTCGTGCGTCCTGGCTCAGGAGGATCACGGTGAAGTTCAACGCCGAGAAGATGCCGGCAAGTGTCAGCACCGTGCTCGCCAAGACCGGCCATACTTGGCGGGACCGCAATTGCTCGATCGCGATCAGCGGACGCGCCACCCGCTTTTCCACGGCCACGAAGGCCAGCCCGGCAATCAATGCGCCGGCGAGATAGCCGAGGGTCCAGGCATCGCCCCATCCGGAAGTGGAAGCCTGTCCGATCAGGTTGCTCAAGAGAACCAGGAACGTGCCCAAGGTACCCGCGCCCCACCAGTCCATGCGTCCCTCCCGTGTCCGGGCGGGCCTCTTCGGGACCACGACGGCGACCAGCACGATCGCCAGCACACCCACGCCGAGGACCAGGACAAAGAGGAACTGCCAGCCGATGGTGTCGGTGATGAATCCGCCCAGGAAGCCGTCGAGCCCGCCGATGCCGCCGTTGACAGCCGAAATGACGCCGACTGAAATGCCGAAGAGGCGTTTGCTGAAGCGCTCGGACAAGAGCAGGAAAGAAATGGTGAACGTGGCGCTCGTGGCACTCTGCAGGACCCTGCCCACGAGAAGAACGGTCAGGTTAGGCGCCAAAAGGCATAGGACCGTGCCGCACAACATGAGGGAGAGGACGATCAACAGGGTCCGGCGGCGTCCCAGGAAGTCGCTCCATCGGGAAAATGCCATACCCAGGACGGCGCCGGTCAGGAAGAACAGCGACTGGACCTTGGCCACGTTTTCCGTGGATTCCTGGAAATGGGCGGCCATGGCCGGCAGGGCCGCCGAGAACAGGCTGGCGTTGAGCTGGTAACTGAGGATCGAAAGGATGAGCGTGGCGATGAGGACAGGCACTCGGGCTGCTTTTCGCCGGACAGGGAGCCCTGCGGTGTTGGTGGCTTGGGTTGTCATGGACAAACTTCCTTGTTTGAAACAAAACGGCTTCGGGGGCGGCTCGATGCAGGTGTGGCGCAGAGCACAAGATGGCTTATATGTGAATCATACACGCTTGTTATACAAGCTCGGAATACCCATCGCGTAAACTCTCAATATCGACGAAGGGAGCCATCTTGGACCGCAGTGCTGAGGCCGTTCTTTCGGAGCCGTTGGATGCAACCGCCAACATCCCGCTCCGCGTTGCCGTTTACTCGCGCATCATGAACGCAATCAGGGCGGGGCACTTTCCCGTTTCGTCGCTATTGCCTTCGGAAACGGACCTGGGTTCTGCGATGAAGGTCAGCCGGACGGTGGTCCGTGAGGCGCTCATGCTCCTCGAGGAAGACGGATACGTACGGTCCCGCCGGGGCATTGGACGCTTTGTGGCTACCCGCCTGCCGCGGGTCGGCCTTGAACGGATCAGGCCCATGGAAGAGATTTTGGCCGAGGCCGGCTCCGCTATCCAGGTCAGCCGTACGCAGCACGTACTCCACCCGTCGTCGTCGGTGTTCACCGCAGAGCCCCTCGGAATCCGCGAAGAGGAGCCCTCCTGGTTCTTCGAGAGCGTCCTCAAACGGGATGGCTCACCTATTGCCTTGGTCCAAGAACATGTCGCAAGCAAGGGGGGTCTCATTGATCGTGACCCTGAAGCGGCACGGGCCATTGTGGACGACGCAGGGGGAGAGGCTACGCTCCTGGCTAACTTGATCACGGCTGTTGGGCCGGCCTTTGGTCCCGGCGAGACCGACATTGCTGCGGGCACCCCGGGCGTCGCGCGAGGCGAGCTGCTTGAGCTGGATGCCAAGGATCCGGTGCTGATTCTGACTCAGACCGTGGAGCACTCCGGCCAGGTTGTCTACTTGGCCAAGACGCTGGTCAACACGGGAGTAGTCCAGATCGGAATCATCCAGGGACCCTGATCGCAGGGCTGCCCATTTTCGCGTGGCAGCCCAAGTGGCTGGCAGTAGATGCCGTTTTGGGCGCTCAAAACGACACCTACTGCGAGTTGGTTGGGCGTGCGACTAGTTGGCCGTGGGACTAGTTGGCCGGGCGCACGGCTCGTCCCGCGGCCGCGATCACCAGCTTCTCCGGGAGTAGCTTGACGGCTACCCGGGCAACAAAGGAGTTGAGTCGACCATCCACAACGCTCGGCTTGTTCCCGCGAATCGCGGACATGGCGGTGTCCACGACTTGTCCCGGGGTCCGCATGGATCCAGCGGCCGCTGCCTCGCCGGCGACTTCAAAGAAGGGCGTGTCCGTAGCCCCCGGGCACACGGCCAGGACTTTCACGCCCGTTCCTTGCGTCTCTGCCCACAGCGCTTGGGTGAACGAGAGTACGAAGGCCTTTGTGGCCCCGTAGACGGCCATGTGGGGTATCGGCTGGAATGCGGCCGTACTCGCGATGTTGATGATGGTCCCCGCGCCGCGCTCAACCATACCGGGCAGGTAGCGCGTGGTGGTACCGACCAAGGTGGAGCAGTTCAACTGGATCTGTTCTGCATAGCGATCGGCGTCTGCGTCGAGAACTTGTCCGTGTGTTCCGAATCCCGCGTTGTTGACCAGGATGTCCACTGTGAGTCCCAGGGAATCGGTGGTGAGCTGGAGTTCCTTTGCGGAGTCCGGCAGGCTCAAGTCCATGGCCAGGACGGTCACTTCGGTGCCGAGCCCGCGAAGTTCATCCGCAAGCGCGTCAAGTTTGTCCTGGCTGCGCGCAACCAGGATCAAGCGTGCGCCCTCTGCGGCCAGCCTTCGGGCAAAGACTGAGCCAATGCCGGTAGACGCTCCAGTGATGAGGGCTGTTTTGGCTGAAATATTCATTTCTACTCCTAATAAACTGACTGCTAATAAACTGACTGTGCGGTTTGTTTTTTGGCTACGCGTCGAAGTCTTTGGCTCTTGGTTTGCTGCGCTACTCGCTGGAAATGAACTGCTGCTCGAGGAGCTGCAGTAGCAGGGTCGCGCGTCGCTCGAAGGCATCGAGATCTTTGGGGTCAAGGGCGTCGGTGACCGACTTCAACCCATCGAATGCGGCCACGATAACCGTTGCCGCGTCGCCGGGATCGCCTGAAAACGTCAAGACGCCGCTTGCGCGGCCCCGTTGAAGAATGCCGGCGACGAGATCTACCCATGCGGCCAGCGGGGAGGCTCCGCCGGGGTGCTCCTTCGTGGATGCCAGTTGATTCGCCAAATGCACCACGCCCCACGCGGATGTGTCGCTCAGGACTGTCCTGACCATGAACTCCCCAAGATGGCGCAACTCCTCCAGAGGGTTGTTCTTGCTGAGAATTTCCTCGTGGACGCGGCGCAGCCAACGTGCCTTTTGCTCGTCGACGACGGCCTGGGCCAACATTGCCTTCGAGGAGAAATGGAAGTAGATGGCCCCCTTCGTGAGCCCGACTTCGCGGATGATGTCGTCCATCCGGGTCTGCTCGAAACCCTTGCGCGCAAAAACATCCGCGGCAACCCGAAGGATCTCACTACGCGTGGCTGCGCCCTTGGGCGTGCTGCCGGTATCGCCTATCTCCATATAGCCAAACTACAAACCGACCAGTAGGTATGTCAATTTGGGGCCGGTTCACTCCCTCCGATAGCTCCATGGGCCCGGCTTGCCGATAGGATTTGGGCGTTTAATGGGGGCGCAACAGCAGCGATCGTTGCTCCAGCAGATCCTGGGAGGAGTGGGGGACCCAATGCGCGATGAAGCGCTCTTCGAGGCTTCCGTCAATCGGGAGCTCGTTCATAAGCGCTCCGTTTCGGAAGTCTTCTTGACTGACTTTGTTCAATCAAGTTCCAGGCGGTTCGTTGCGGGGGCGCAATGGCCGCGATGGCATGTCTTTTATGGATCGCCGGACGGTTCCCCGGATTCGGCCCTCATGGCCGAGACGTTGAGGCAGGCAGTGATCTTTTTGTCCCACTTGTGCGGAGTGCCCCTCACGCACAAGTTCCTCATGCCGCACATGAGCATCTCGGTGGAACCCGCGGTCTTGGATCCCCTGGTGCCCGCGCAGGTTGCTGTCGAGCTTGACGTGAAGGATATGAAGCTCAGCGGAGGGCAGCTGTCGGCCCTGACTGTGTCTGCGCGGTTCGTCGTTGATGGCACTCCCATCGGGGAAGGTGCGGCGGCTGCCCGCATTGTGAATCCTGCCACGTACGAGCGATTTCGCGGCGCGGTCCCCCCTGTGCTTCCCGGGGCCGGCGAAGACTTGCTGGCATGTGCCGACGTCGGGCATGCCACCCAGCGGAACGTGATGCTCGGGCAAAGTTCGCGCCCGTCCGTCTGGCCGCTGCGGGTTGATCCAACCCACCCCATCTTCTTTGACCATCCCCTGGACCATGTCCCGGGAATGCTTCTGGTTGAAGCCGCGAGGCAAGCTGTGCGCGCAGCGTCTTCCCGCCCGGATGCCGATTTTGCCCTGTTTGAGGCGGAATTCATGAAGTTGGTCGAGTTCAGCTATCCCGTGGATGTTGCTGTGACACAGCTCGAACCACATAATGCCCTCGGTGTGATGAGGGTCCGGTTGTTGCACCAGGAAGACATCCTCATGTCCTTGTTGGCTCGGGTCAAAAGTCCGCGCTAGTTCACGGGGTCACTGAGCCCTGCGGGTGAATCGGCGCGATCGCGGGCATCATGAAACGCCACATGTCGTCGATCCGCTTGAGAACGTCGCGCCGTTCGGTCAGCACGTTGGAAACCATCTGGACGCCCGTGAAAGACGCAACCAAATACCGTGCGAAATCCGCGGCATCAACTTCGGGCCGCACGTCACCTTCCAGTTGAGCCTGGCGCGTCAGCATCTCCATGGTCGTGACCCAGTCCTGGTAGGGACCTTTGACGTCTCCATTGAACGCCGAAGCTTCAAATGTCAGCCGGATTCCAGCCCTGACAATGGGCTCGTCGAGTAGCTGTTGCCCGAATGTCCGGCACATGGCGATCATGGTCTCCAGTGCGGGCAGCCCCGCGGCGGCGATCTTCTCTCCCGCGACACGCACGATGTTGTGCTGTTCGGCGATGACCGCAAGCGCCAGGTCTTCCTTCGACTTGAAATGGAAGTACAGCGCGCCTTTGGTGACCGAGGCGCGGTCAGTGACGTCGCTCAGGCTTGCATTTCCGTAGCCGACCTCTTCAAAGATCGACGCTGCTCCCTCAATTACTGCTGTTCGGGTGGCTTTGGCACGTTGTTGCATGATCAGCGTGGAGACCTCTCCGGTTTCTGCGTCCGGGATACTTGAGTACATGAATCTGACGAACCCTGAGGATCGGTTGAGGGCCATGCCAACACGTGTTGACCGTGTGCCCCGGGTTCTGGTCCTGGGTTCGTCAGGCTTCATTGGAAGCCGGGTTGCAGCCTCACTCGCCGGATCCGGAGAGGCGCACGTTGTGGCACTCTCACGAAAACCGGTTGCAAGACTACGAAACAATAACGCTACCATTGCGACCGCCGACATTTCCGTGCCGGGGAGCCTGATCCCCTTCTTGTCCGATACGGATGTCGTCATCCACGCAGCATCATATGTGGGCTCCGACCCTCGTCTTGCCCATGCGATCAACGAGATCGGCACGCGCAACGTCATTGAGCAGTGCCGGCAAGCCGGAGTTGACCGGCTGATCTATGTCAGCACCTGCAGTGTTTACGGAAGCGGCCCGCACCGCGGCCTCCTTGAAACCGAGGCCGGCTATCACCCGGCCTCGGTGGCCAGCGCCAGCCGTGCGGCGGCTGAACAGCTGGTTCTCGGCTATGGCGCCGAGGTTGTTCGTCCCAACCTCGTGTTCGGCGCGGGAGACCGCTGGTTTGTTCCGGGGCTGCTCAAGCTGCTGGAAGTGGCGGGGGGATGGCCGGGCGATGGTTCGGCGCTGCTTTCGCTCATTGGTGTGGAGGCGCTGGGAGGACTGGTTTCCGGGCTTGCCCTGGCTCCTCGGCAACCCGGACGGGCCTTCCATGCCGCATATCCGGAACCCGTTCGGGTGTCATTCCTTCTGCAGAGTGTTGCCCGGATATTCGATATGGAGTACCCGAAGTTTCTGGGGGATGATGAACGTGCCGGCTCTGCACTGCGCGCCGCAGGATTCAGCGGCCACCAGATTGACTTGGTGACGAAGGATCACTGGTACTCCTCTGAGCATCTCTGGCGGATATCCGGGCGCGAACCCGAAACGTTCAGCAGTGCTCTTGCTGAATTTTCTTCCGCCTACCTGGTTTCCCGCGAGATCGATCGATCATAAACCGGTTGAACGGTTTGTTTAATGGCCTTCCAGTCTCTAGACTTCAGTCCAGTGGCTCGTTGTGTTTGCGGCAACAAGTTGAAGGGCAGTAATGGGGGGAGGTGCGGCCGAGCAATCGACCGCACCTCATCTGTCCTAACGCGCCTCACCTAACGGGGAGCCGACGGCGTTCGATTTCCTATCTCACATCGTTGTGGTTTAGTATTGACGAGTTGCTCCGGCGGGGATGAAAGTCGCGGCGGGCAAAGTTCGGGGCTGTGGCGCAGCTGGTAGCGCACCTGCATGGCATGCAGGGGGTCAGGGGTTCGAGTCCCCTCAGCTCCACCAAAGGGGTCTATTCGAACATGGACGTGATCCGTGTTTCGCTAGGCTCAGAATTATTGAAATTGAAAGGGTCACCCATTTCGGGTGGCCCTTTCGTTTTCCCCGGGGTTCTCCGTTGCTATTGCCGGCTGTCCGTGGAACTTGCCGGCACCCTTCAACCCGCCGGCAAGCAGCTCAGGAAGCGCTGGACAGACGGAAACCCGAAACTATTAAATAGCTGGTCCGTAAAATGCAGTGGCCCGGAACCTTTTGGTTCCGGGCCGCTGCTCGTTTTTGCCGGGTTCCATTGCTTGGTGCCCGGATCCAGCAAGCAGGAGTACTCGAGTGCGATGCAGGTACGGCGGCGAACGTTGCAGGTGTCGTCGCTTGGAAATGATAGGTGGGGGCTACTCGTGTGAGGGGAGCCGATCTTTCATAGCCTGAAGTTCCCTTTGGTTGGCAATTTCCGACGTCGAGCCAGCCAGACCAAGAACTTGTGGAAGAAGCGGGTGTCGATGTGCCCTGCAACATGCTTGTGATAAAAGTGCGCTGCCCTTTTGTATCGAAAAGTGTGGCAACAATTGCCCCAGGAGATAGCGGGCAAACTCTCCATGCGACGATGGTGTGGCCGTGAGCCCCTCGGAAGAAGCTGCAACAGGTGACGTTGGATTCGGGCTTCGTACGTCTTTCATCAAAGATCCTTTGTTCGACCGTTCCCAACGTGACGGTAGGCGTTATGCCGGAGCCGTGTCCGGAGTGTTTTGGGCTCGCCGCTACTACCGTCTTTTGTGGCTCGTCGATGCCATAGTCGTTTTTTCCGTGGCCGCTTTCGCGCAGGTTGCCCGATTTGGATTCGAAAATGCCTTTGTTATTATTGGCGGCTTTCGTGTGGGATATTTTCCGATTTCGCTAGCGCTCGCCAGCGCCTGGATGGTCGCGTTGGGTGTCTACCGCAGCCGGGACAAGCAAGTCGTTGGAATCGGCCCGGACGAGTACAAACGCGTCTTTAGCGCGACCATAGTCCTCCTTGGGCTGCTCAACATGGCGTGCGTTGTCTTCGAGATAGAGATTGCGCGCGGCTACATTGCACTCGTGTTTCCGCTGGGGTGCCTAGGACTGATGACGTCCCGGTGGTCGTTGAGGCGGTGGCTGACGCGCCAGCGCGTTCATGGACATTACCTCTCGAGAGTCTTGGTCCTGGGCGCCTCCGAAGAAGTCCGATACGTCATCAACCAGATTGAGAAGAAGTCCGGACCGATCTATAAAGTAGTCGGCGTCGCGCTGCAGGGCCCGCAGCAGCCGCCAAACCTGATGGTCAACGGAAAGGCCGTGCCCGTCGTCGGCGACATCTATTCGGTCGTGCACGCGGTCGCGGCGACCGATGCCGATGCAGTCATCATTGCCGGGCAGGTTGAAGGCGGCAGTACATACATTCAGGAGCTCGGCTGGCAGTTGGAGGAAAGTTCAACCGAGCTGATCCTGACGACAGGACTGACAAATGTGGCCGGCCCCAGGATTCATTCGCGTCCTGTGGAGGGGCTGCCGCTCATGCACGTTGAGCTCCCGCAATATGCCGGTGCCAAGCATGCGATGAAACGGGTGCTCGACATCATTCTCTCGGCCGCCGCCTTGGTGGTGTTGTTGCCCGTTTTTGCGGTGCTCGCCGTTCTGATCCGGCGGGACAGCCCGGGGCCCGTAATTTTCCGGCAGGAGCGCATTGGGCGAAGAGGACAAACCTTCGTCATGTTCAAATTCCGTTCCATGGTGGAGACCGCGGAGCAGGACCTGGCCCAGTTGCTTGACCAGAATGAGGGTGCCGGGTTGCTATTCAAGATGGAACACGACCCTCGGGTAACCCGGGTCGGTAAATGGATGAGGCATTATTCCCTCGATGAGCTCCCGCAGTTCTGGAATGTGTTTCTCGGGGACATGAGTCTCGTTGGTCCCAGGCCACCCCTCCAACGGGAAGTCGATGGCTACGAGAGACACGTCCACCGCCGGCTTTACATCAAGCCCGGGCTGACCGGAATGTGGCAAATCAATGGCCGCTCGGAGCTTAACTGGCAGGACAGCGTCCGGCTGGACCTGTATTACGTCGAGAACTGGTCGATCGTCGGAGACATCATCATTCTTTGGCGGACGGCGCGGGCGATGATCCGGCCCGTGGGCGCATATTAGGCCACACCAAAGACGGCGGGACCTTTGAACGCTTGAGGATCAGGGCAGGGCCGAGTTCCTGCTGAGTGGTCATTCGGGCCCGGACGAGTGGCGGATGAGGTCAATTCAAGTGACAAGTACTCGCGCTCCGCGGGGCGGACGTCCATAGGCTGAATCCAATGTTCGATCTGGCTTTTGGTCTCGGTCTCAACTGGAGGGGACGCTCTAACCATGAAATACGTGGATGCGGGGAACCATGAGAATCATGCGACCGCGTAGCGCCCGGAACACAGCCCAAGTGACCGTCGTCGTACCTTGCTATAACTACGCACAATACTTGCCCGCCGTCACCGCTTCAGTATTGTCCCAGGCCGGCGTCGATGCACAAGTAATAGTTGTTGACGACGCGTCCACCGATAATTCGGCCCAAGTGGCCCGCGATTTGGCGCTACGCGATCCCCGGATAACTGTGGTGGTCCACGAACGGAACATGGGTCATATAGCCACGTATAACGACGGTTTGTCGCGCGTGGTCACCGAGTATGTCGCACTTCTTTCGGCAGACGATTTGCTGGCCCCCGGGGCCCTGTCCCGTGCCACTGACTTGATGCATTCCAACCCGCGGGTGGGAATGGTTTACGGGAGGCCGCTGGAATTCTCCAATGAGCATCAACTGCCCCGGGCCGCCAGCTCGAGGTGGCAGTCGTGGACCGTTTGGGCGGGTCACGAATGGATCAATTGGGCTTGTCGGCGGGGGAGGTGCTTCATCTTGTCCCCTGAGGTGGTCATGCGCACCGAGGTCCTGCAACAAGTGGGCTTTTACAATGGATTGCTGCCCCATTCCGGAGATTTGGAATACTGGCTCCGTACCGCGGCCCATTGGGATGTCGGCAGGATCAACGGGCCGATCCAGGCGTTCTACCGGGTCCATGGCGCCAATATGCATTTGACCTCGTTTGCCACCATGGTGGTTGATCTACGGCATCGGCTTGAGGCGTTCCGGGTTCTGCTGACGTCGGAGGTCTTGCGCGGGTTACCCCAAGCGGACAGGCTCCTGGACCGAGCCCGGCGCGCACTGCGCCGTGAAGCGCTTATCCTCGCGGCTCGCACGCTCGACTCAGGTGGTTCCACCTCGGACGCCTCGGCCCTGCAGGATTTCGCGTTGCGAGTCTGGCCGGGACAACCGGCGTCGTTCCGGATCCGTGGGGTGCGCTGGCGTTTGGTGCGAGCCGATGAGGGCAAACCGCCGCTGCCCTGGCAGCGGACTGTCGAAATTTTCCGCACCCAGGCGGACCGCTTGCGTTGGCGTGCTTGGCGAATGGTGGGGATTTCATGAGCGCACTCGGCGAAGGGACCGGATCGCTGGCCAGCAGGCTGCGCAGGGGCACTCTCTGGGGTGCACTCAATGTTGGTCTTTCCCGCGTCCTTCAATTCATCACCACGCTCGTGGTCGCCCGTCTTATTGCGCCGGAACATTTCGGCGCCTTGGCGGTGGCACTCGTCGTGCAGGTAATTGCCGTGAATATCGCAGAGCTTGGAGCCACGGCTGCCCTCGGCCGCGGTGATCGCGATCCGGACGAGATCGCTCCGACTGTTTTTACCATTTCGCTGGTCACGAGCGTCCTGCTGACTGCGCTCGTGATCCTGCTTGCACCCTTGCTTGCTGCCGCACTGGGGGATCCCGGTGCAGCCCCGGTCGTCCAGGTAATGGGGCTGACGGTATTGCTCTCTGGAATGGCGTCCGTTCCTACTGCACTGATATGGCGCGACTTCCTGCAAAAGCGCAGGATCCTGGTTGACGTACTGAACACCGTCGTTGCCCTGGTTCTGGTCATTCCGATGGCGCTGTGGGGCTGGGGTGCGATGGCTTTGGCACTTTCACGGGTGGGAGGGCAACTGACAGCAACCATCGGTTACTGGATCATCAGCCCAAAGCGCTACTTCCCCGGTTTCAATATCGTGGAAGCCAAGGGGATTCTTCGGCTCGGGCTTCCACTGGCCATGGCCAATCTGGTCGTTTTTGTCACCCTGAACCTCGACTACATGATCATCGGCCCGGAGTTGGGACCCGTGCAGCTAGGGTTGTATCTACTGGCCTTCAACTTGGCGAGTATGCCCAGCAGCGTGATTACCGCCGTGATCCGGACGGTTGCCGTGCCGACTTTCGGCAGGCTGAATGCAAATGGAACTCTCGGCGCCGCGGCGTTGAAGGTCACGGCCGGAATTGCGTACATCGGCTTCCCGGTCTCGGCCCTCCTGGCGGGGCTCGGCGCACCCCTCATTGTCACCTTCTACGGCGACAAATGGAGTGCAGCAGCCGCCGCGATGGTCAGTTTGGGAATCTTCGGTGCCGCGAGGATCCTCTCGGAGATGTTCGCTGATCTGTGTGTGGGCGCGGGCAAGACCGTTGGCCTGTTCTGGGTCCAGGTCATTTGGCTCGTTGCCCTTGTTCCGGCGATGCTCATCGGCGTGCGTCTGGGGGGAATTGCGGGTGCCGGGTTCGCCCACGTCGTCGTGACCTGGTTCGTCGTCATTCCCGTTTATCTCGTGCTGGTGGCGAAATCCACCGGTGCAAGGATCCTGTCCCTCTTGCGTATTTGTTTCCCCGCTGCGGCTGCGGCGGTTGTTTGCGGCGTCCTGGCCTGGCTGGTAGCCGCCCAGATCCCGGTTGCCCTTCTCGCGGTTCTGGCCGGAGCGTTCGCTGGCCTCGTCGTCTATGCCCTTTTCACCTTTCGTCGGGCGCGGGCGTTGCTCAGTGACATCAAACAAGCAGCCGCAGGCGAGGCCACCCTCAGGAATCCCGTATTGGCCGGCACTGACCGCACAGGGAACAGGAGTTGACCGTGCCCTCCCGCATAGACGCCACCCAGTTGATCTCGCACCTCAGGAATGAGGGGTGGTCTGGTTTCGCCCGGCGTGGAAGCCGCCGGCTCTTTCAAGCTTTGGGTGAACGGCTCTCCTGGGCAGAGTTCGATTTTCCCTTGCGTCAAGAGGACATTGCGGACTCGGGCAATCTGGGTTTGCCGGCGCCGCGGCAGATCCTGAAGGAGCAACTGCACATCGGCTGGGTATGCACGCCACCCGCTGCCGGATCCGGCGGGCACACGACGCTGTTCCGGATGGTCCAGGGCCTGGAAGAGCGTGGCCATCGCTGCACCTTGTTCCTCTACGACCGGTACGCGGACGATGTGGCGCGACATGAGGAAGTCGTGCGCCGCAACTGGCCCGGGATGCGGGCAGAGGTTCGAAGCGCCACGCAGGGCATGGCGGACGTGGACGCGGTAGTTGCTAGCTCATGGGCAACCGCGCACGTCGTGGCGTCCCGCGTGACCAGCCCGGCCCATCGCTTTTACTTCATTCAGGACTACGAGCCCTTTTTCTACCCGCGTGGCACCTTCTATGCGTTGGCCGAGGACACCTACCGATTCGGTTTTAAGAACATCGCGCTGGGGAACATGATCGCCGGGGTGATGGAAAACGAGGTCGGGACGCCCCCGGACGCGATTGTTCCGTTCGGCTGCGACAACGATATCTATCGGGTTCTTCCCGAACGTCCCGTATCGCGCCGTGGGGTGGTCTTCTACGCCAAGAAGAGCGTGGACCGCAGAGGCTATTTGCTCGCGAAGCTGGCGCTTGAGCGCTTCCACCAGACACACCCGGAACAAGAGATCCACGTTTACGGTGACAACGTATCGGGTTGGTCCATCCCTGTCATGAACCACGGAAACTTGACGCCAACACAGCTGAACGAGCTCTACAACCGGACTATCGCTGGCCTGGCCATATCCTTTACGAACATTTCGTTGGTTCCGGAAGAATTGATGTCTGCAGGCAATATCCCGGTGCTCAACGAATCTGCGTATTCCCGTGCCGTCTTGTCCACGGATGATGCCGTTTGGGGGCGTCCCACCCCGTGGGGGATGGCGGACGCGCTCTCGACGGCGGTGGAGGCCGCCGACGTCGAGGGCAGGGCTGCGCGGGTGGCCACAAGGGAGCGCCAGGACTGGGAAGAAACCAAGAAGCAGGTGGCTTCCATTATCGAGACAGCATGTGCCGAGGTTCTCACCGGGGATCGTGCCTCGTGACCGCAAGCCAGGAAATGTCCGGGACAAAGAGCCAAAGGAGGGCCAAGCGGTCATCCCGGAGCCCTTTGGTGTTCCCGAAGCCTCCTGCTGTCACCATGCTCGATTTCGACCCTCAGACGTCCAAGGCTGGCCGCACGCCCCTCTTCCTAAGGATTGTCGCGTTCAGCATCTTTTTCTTTCCCTCGAGCATGGTCCTGGCGCCGGTAGGCGCAGCAGGGACAATGCCCCTGATACTCGCTCTGTTTCTTTTTGCGCTGTGGTTTTGCTCTGTTCTCTTTGGCTTGCACGACCCTTTCACATTCCGGCATCCAGGCAGGATCGGGCTCGCCCTCCTGCTATTGGGGACTTGCGCTTCCTACGTTGCGCTCTACCTGGGCTTGACCGGCGGCAGCTCAATAGCGTCGCGGGCGGCTTCGGATCGATGGGTGATTTTGCTTGTTGCAAGCGCCGGAATCGTCCTTGTCACGGCGGAGGTTGTCCGGACCATGGGCGACGTCCTGTTGCTCGTCCGGGCGATACTGGCGGGGGCCCTCTTTTGCTGCATAGTGGCTGCGGTCCAGTTCATTTTCCACATCAATCCGATGGATTGGTTCCAACTGGCGATGCCTGGGTTTACCGACAACGGAGCAGGCACGACATTTCAAGTCCGCGGCACGCTGGTCCGCGTTTCGGGTAGCACCTTTCACTCCATCGAACTGGCCGTCGTGTCCGGAATGCTGCTTCCGCTCTCAATCTGGCGGGGCCTATTTGATCCGGTGGGCCGAAAATGGCTGCATTGGACCGGAACCGGCCTCCTGGTGTTTGCGATCGCCGCAACGATCTCAAGGGCAGGCGTTATTGCACTGCTGGTCGGGATGATTGCGTTCATTCCGTTCCTCCCAGCGCTGGCCCGACGCTGGGCATTCGTCCTAGTCCCCGTTGCCGCAGCGGGTCTCTTCCTCGCGGTGCCGGGCCTTATCGCAACGATCGCAGGTTCTTTCACCACCGCTGAAAACGACCCGTCAATTTCCACGCGCACCAACAACTATCCGCGCGTTATCGAAATGGTTGGCCAGAACCCGATACTCGGCCTGGGCCCCGGCAACTACATACCGGATAACGCCTTGCACATTCTGGATAATCAATACCTGAATTCCGCGGTCACCCTGGGCCTGGTGGGCCTGGTCGCCATTATCGCCTACTTGGTTTTGCCGGGAGCCATTACGGTGAGCGTCGCCCGCCGAGCACGCTCCCAGGCACTGAAATGCCTTGCCGGTGCAGTGGCAGCCGGCGGCCTGGTGGCAGCCGTGTGCTCGCTGACGTTCGATTCTTTGTCATTCCCGGTCTTCGCGCTGACTTACCCGCTGTTCATCGGTCTGGCCGGCGCCGTCTGGATAATGGTCAAACGCGAGATCGAATTGCCCGGACCTCACGATGGGAATGACCCACCGTTTCGGAAGACACCAGTTTCGGTACATTCCACCCCGAAAGGAAGACGATGGATCCCCTAGGAGTACTCAAGACACTCTGGCACTACAAGTCTGTTGCTTTGCCTGTCCTTTTCATTACGCTCATTGCGTCAATCTACGTTTTCCAGCTCGCGCCCCGCACCTACGAATCCACGATGACGTATGCCCTGATCAACCCCAATATCCCGACCGAAGCCGACAAAATAAAGAATCCGGCGCTCAAAGACCTCAATTCAAGCAATCCGTATTTGCGTTCATCGGATCCCACCCTGGTTGTGCAGGTCCTGATCACGCGCCTCAAGGACAGTTCCACAGCTGACGGACTCACCGCCGAGGGGCTAAGCAAAGATTATGATGTCACCCGGGATGCGGTTGGCGGACAGAACTCATTCCTTGTTGACATCACAGGGGTCAGCTCGACGCCGGACCGCTCGCTGGCTACGACGCGGCGCCTGGGGGAACTGCTGACGCAGAACCTTCGCACTATTCAGAAAATCGACGGCGCTGACGACACCTATCTCTTCTCTTCGCTGGTGGTCGCATCCCCGGACAAAGCGACTGAGCAGTTTTCAAGCCGGCTGCGCTCGCTGATCGCCGTCCTCGTGGGCGGTGCAGTCCTGATGTTCGGAGCCGTCTCCGTGGCCCGGGGTCGCGGAATCGCACGCCAGCGGAAGGCCGCCTTGCGTGCCGCTGCGGCGTCGGGCGCAGGAGGCAGGCCGGAGCGCGATTCATTGTCACTGGACGCAGGATCCACGGCGGAGGAGTGGCTGAGTCCCGAACTCGCCGTCTTCCCCACAGGCCGCGGCCGCCGTCGGGATTCAGGGACCCACAGTCGGGAGACCCAGGAAGTTCTTGAGGCTGAGTCCGTGGGCGAACCGTCCCGATGACGGATCGTGCGAACAGCGGGGATAGCCGTACTCCGGCGGCTACCCTCGCCCCCGGATAGTAGGGCTCGGCGGATTTCAACGCTCGGCCCGGACGCTACAAGGCGGCCCGAAGAGTTTCGACTACGAACTTCTGCTGCGCGATGGTTATGTGCGGGTGCAAAGGCAAGGACAGGATTTCGCCTGCCGCGCGCTCCGCCACCGGAAAGGTTCCCGGCCCGAGACCCAGGTGGGCGAAGGCCCCGCTCAGATGCAGGGGCGTTGGGTAGTGGATTCCCGCTCCGATTCCCGTGCCGTTCAGGCTGGCAAGGATGCGATCCCGGTCTGCCACCCGGATGACGTACAGATGCCATACATCGTCATTGCCTCCAGCACTGATAGGCGCGGCGGCTCCCGGAACATCGTCGAGCATTTCGCTATATCTCGCTGCGGCCTCCCGGCGGGAATCATTCCACGCAGACAGGCGCCGAAGCTTGGCATTGAGGATCACTGCCTGGATCGTGTCCAGCCGTGAATTGAAGCCAACCACGTCGTGGACGTATTTCGTCGCGCTGCCGTGCGAGGCAAGCATCCGGACGCCGCGGGCTATTTCAGGGTCGTTGGTCGTCACCGCGCCGGCATCGCCTGCGGCGCCAAGATTCTTACCGGGGTAGAAGCTCGTCCCGGCGGCCGCCCCCAGGGAGCCCGCCGAACTCCCGTGCCGGGTTGCACCCTGGGCTTGTGCTGCGTCCTCGATGATCACTGCTCCACAGGACTCCGCGACCGCGCGCAGCTGCTCGACGGGCGCCGTCTGGCCGAATAGGTGGACCGGAACGATGGCCCGCGTGCGGTCCCCGACCGCCTCCGCCACCAGCGCGGGATCGATGAGCAGGTGGACCGGATCCACATCGACGAACACGGGAACGGCTCCGATCCGGACCACGGCTTCCGCTGTGGCAATGAAGGTATTGACCGGCAGGACCACTTCGCAGCCGGGGCCAACTCCTGTTGCCCGCAGGGCCAGTTCCAGGGCGTCGGTGCCATTGGCAACACCTATGCAGTGCTTCACGCCTAGCCACGCGGCGTAGGCTTCTTCAAACTGCCCGACGGCGGCCCCGCCTATGAACGCCGTGGTCGCGAACACGTCCTCCAAGCCGCTGAGGACCTCGCTCTCGACTTCGGCGTGCTGTGCCGCGAGGTCAACCAGGGGTATGTTCGTCGCCAAGGATGGGTCCATCAGCTGTACCTTCCGTCAGAGGTCTATGCGGGTTGTTCTTGTTGGCTGTCATTGACGGGCAGGCGAATCGGGGCAGCGGGTACGCCTACCCAGGTCTCACCGGGAGGGAGGTCCTGCAGCAGTACGGCCCCCATTCCCAGGGTTGCTTCTTCGCCCACGCGCACTCCTTGGCGGACGCTGGAGTTCATGCCCAGGTAGGCGGCACGTCCAATATGTACACCGCCGCCCAGGGTCACGCCTGCGGCAAGGGTGGCGAAGTCCTCCACTACGTCGTCGTGGGTCAGCGTTACCTGCGGCATGGCGACCACATGCCTCCCCACGGTGACATCGGCGGTCAGCACGACATTGCTCAGCAGGATACTTCCGCGTCCGACCGTGCAGCCGGGTGGCACCCGCACTCCCGGGTCCAGGACCGTCGCGAAGCGCTCGCCCGTGATGCCCTGATATGCCAGGCGCTGCACTATCTGCTGCCGCGCGGTTCCAGAGCCGGCACAGACCAGGAACTGGGTGTAGTTGTACAGGGCGGCATCCGCGATGGTGCCCAGGACGGTTACGCCGCCAACGAGCCTGCCTTGGATGGTGGAGGAGTCATCGAGGAAGCCGACCACGCGGTACTGATCCGAGCCCCGGATGACGGCCAGCACTTCCCGGGCCAATCCACTGGCAGCGATCAGCATCAGCTCCTGCACGGTTCACCGTCCCCCGGTCACCGCGGCGCGCACGGAGTGTATGACCCTTGCCTGTTCAGACTCGGTCATCTGATGGAAAACCGGAAGGATGAGCGTATTGTCCGTGAGGCGTTCGGTCACCGGTAGCAGAGCCTCTCCTGTGTCCCGTCCGCGATACGCGGGCTGGCGATGGGCCGCCATGATTCCCCGACGGGCCGATATTTCATCCCGGGCCAGATGTTCGAGCACGCCTTCACGGTCGGTGGCGGATCCGGGGAGGACCTCCAACCAGAAGGACTGGAAATTGCTGGTACCCCAGGCCGGGTCCCGTACCACGCGCATTCCCTCGACATCCGCAAATTGCTTGCTGTACTCGGAGGCAATATCCCGGCGTCTGCGGACTATCTGCGGCAACTTGTCCAGCTGAACCAAGCCGACGGCGGCCTGCAGGTCAGTCATGCGGTAGTTGAAACCGGGCTCCCCATACTCCTCGGCGGGTGCCAGCACGGAGGCGTGCCGGGCGCTCGCGGAGACGCTCATAGAGTGCTCGCGCAGCCGGCGGGCACGATCGGCCCAGTCCTGGTGCGGCGTGGTCAACATGCCCCCCTCGCCGGTTGTGAGGATTTTCCGGGGGTGGAAGGACCACGCGGTCACGTCAGCGCCCGCTCCCACCGGCCGGCCCCGATAGCTCGATCCTGCGCCGCAAGCAGCATCCTCGATGACGACAATCCCGAGCGGGTCGCACAGCCGACGGATGGAATCCAGATCAACCGGGACTCCGCCCTGGTCCACGGCAATGACAGCCCTGGTACGGTCCGTCAACGCGGCGCGCACCGTTTCGGCTGTGAGGTTTCCGGTGGCCAGGTCCACGTCGGCAAAGACCGGCCGCGCGCCTACATAGGTGGCCGCATTCGCTGTGGCGATGAAGGAGAACGACGGAACGACGACGTCGTCGCCCGGGCCGATGGAGGCAACTACCAAGGCCAGATGCAACGCCGTCGTGCAATTCGAGGTGGCGACCGCGAAAGGAGCATGTTGGCTGCGGGCGAAGGCCGATTCGAATTCGGCGACCCGAGGACCTTGCGCGACCCAGCCGGACTCGATCGTTGCGCTGACGGCGGCCACTTCCTCTGCCCCGAACCACGGCTGCATGACATTGATGCGGGTCATGAGGATACCCCGGCGGTTCGCGTGGCGGCGATTTCCGCTCGAAGGGGTTGCCACCAGTGCACCAACTGCCGAAGCCCATCGTCGAGGGAGACTTCGGCCGCAAAGCCCAAGTCCGAGTGGGCCGCGGAAATATCAGCCAGCCTGCGGCTTACACCGTTGACCGCCCGTTCCGGTCCATGTTCCACGGCAAGCTCGGAGTCCATGGCGCGCAACAGGGACTGTGCGAGTTGCAAAAGGCTTGTCTCCGTTCCGCTGGCGACGTTGTAGACCCCTTCCCTCAGTTCGCTGGCGGCCGCGAGCAGATTGGCCCGCGCGATGTCGCCGGTAAAGACAAAGTCCATCGTCTGTCGGCCGTCCCCGAAAATCAGCGGTGGTCGGCCGTCAGCAATTCGCTCCATCCATCGCACCAGGACTTCGGTGTAGAGCCCGTGGACATCCATTCGCGGACCGTAGACGTTGAAGTAGCGCAGTATCACGTAGTCCAGTCCGTCCATGGCGCGGAAGCTGCGCAACATGCCCTCGTTGAAGGATTTGGCGGCCCCGTAGAAGGTGTCGTTGTTGTGGTGGTGATGCCGCTCATTGGTGGGGAAGGTTTCCGCCAAGCCGTAGACAGAGGCGCTGGAGGCGGCAATCACCTTGTCGACCTTTTGCGCAACGGCGGCTTCCAAAACGTTGAACGTCCCGTTGACCAGGACATCCAGGGCCAGCCGGGGCTCTTCCGCGCACTGGGTGATCCTGATGGCGGCCTGGTGGAAGACGATGTCCTTGCCCCTGGTCAAATCGTGGACGAGGTCCCGGTCACGCAAATCGCCTTCGACCAAAGTGACGCGGCCGCTGAGCAGCGCATCGCTCAGGTTGTCCCGGCGCCCGCGCACCAGATTGTCCAGTACGTCGATGCGGGCCGCGCCGGCGTCGAGGAGTTGGTCCACAATGGTGGAGCCGATGGTCCCGGCACCGCCCGTGACGAGAATCTGTGCTCCGGCCAAATTGCTCACGCCGTCTCCTCAAGCTGCAGTTCGGCACCGTCAACCAGGGCGGTGCGACCATCCTCGGCCAGGCTTCGCGAAGCGGCCTCAAGGACCGACAAGACGCGCAAGCCCGCCGATCCGTCGGTGCGCGAGAGCCTTCCTTCACGGATGCTGGCCGCGTACTCGCTGACCATTTGGCCGAGCGGTTCATGTTCCGGCAAAGCAGGGGACCAGGTGTCTCCGAGCCGGTACGAGATCGTCGCGGCCGTCCGGTTGGCGCCGTCGGAGGGTTGATGCTGGAGATTGACGCCCCGGTCGTAGAGGCTCAGCCGCTGCTGTGGGTTCAAGTCGTCCCAGACCAGGGTCCGCTTCGATCCGCCAATCACCATCTGGCGGATCTTGGTTGGGCTGAGCCAGTTGACGTGGACGTGCGCCAAGCCTCCGGCTGCCAGCGGGAAGCTCAAATGACCTACACAAGCCCGGCCGGCACCGAGCGGGTCTGCGCCGTGTGCCGACACATGGGCGGGCTGCAGTCCTCCCGGAAGGATGAAGTCCAGGATCGAGAGGTCGTGCGGAGCGAGATCCCAGAAGACGTCGACATCAGGCTGGACCAGGCCAAGGTTGATACGGACGGAATCGATGAAGAGAATGTCGCCCAACGCCCCGTCAGCGATGAGTTCCCGGATCTTCAGAACAGCCGGCGTGTAGCAGTACGTGTGGTCTGCCATCAGCACCAACCCCTTTTGCCGGGCGAGTTCCACCATCTCCTCACCTTTTTCACGACTATCCGCAAGCGGCTTCTCGACCAGCACGTGCTTCCCGGCCAGCATTGCCGCCAGGGCAATCCGGTGGTGGGTTCGTGCGGGTGTCGCAATGGCGACGGCTTCAAGATCGGGCCAGGCCAGCAGCTCATCCAGATCCGTCACCACGGGCACGTTGCCCACTTGCTCGGCGACGTCCATGGCCCGGCCGGCATCGAGATCGCAGATGGCCGCAAGATCCCAGTCCGCGCTGATTTTGAAATTACGGGCCAAATTCGGCCCCCAGTAGCCTGCCCCGATCAGCGCAACTCGCAGCTTCCTGCTTGTCATGGTGATTGCTTCCCTTCATCCTGAGAACCGGGATCGAACCTTTACATGAATGCTCGTCTCAGCCTATTTGCGGGCTAGAAGGCCAGGCACGAGTGGCTGGTACCCGCATTCGCGACGGCCCGCTACTCACCCCACACCCGGAAGCTCGTGCTCGGTTCGATCAGCACTCGACTTCGGCCCGATGTCACTTCCATCGGCAAGAAAGGGTGTCTTCAGCACCTTGATCGGTGGTATCTTTTGGGACGAACTCCGTAGCTGATGGTCTCCGTTTCGGGCTCCTTGCAAGAGTGGCCTGTGAAATTTCCGATGTATTAACGGGAGCCGATGGCGATGACGAAGCCCAACATTTCCGCCCGAACGAGTGTCCTGTTGGCTGCTTTCCTGGCCCTCTCAGCCTCGGTGGCGAGCTCCACTGTGCCGACCGTTGTGCCGCTGCCGGCCGGAGTGACCGTCCGCGCGGTTGACGGGGGCCCGCAGTACTACGGAAAGTTTCCCAACGCCCTGCCGGCCACGCCAAACTACTTTCCTGTGGGCATTTGGTTCGAAAGCGTCCTCGATCCTACCGATGTTCCCTTGGACAGGGCAGCGGGCATTAATTTGTACGTCGAGTTGACCGCCGACTCGAATGTTCAGTACATCAGGGACGCCGGGTCCTATGCGATCCCGTCCTGGACATCGCCGCTTGCCTCCGGGTTCTTGCTCTCGGACGAGTCGGATATGTGGGCCGGGCCCGGCTCTGCCAGCTGGACCGGAAATTACCCCGGTGCCGGGACGGTTTGCGCTCCCGCCGAAAGCAAATGCGGATTCACGGTGCAGGGAACCCTGCTCAACAAAGCCCCGGCCAACACCATGATCTACGCGAATTATGGCAAAGGCGTGACGTTCTGGGAGTCGGCCACTGAAGCCGGGCAATTCGTCAATACCTACCAGCAGGTGGTTTCTGCCGACAATTACTGGTTCACCGATCCCAACATCTGTGCTCCGACTGAAGGCGGGGTGATGCTGGCGACACCCCGTGCTTTGACCGACTCCGAGTGCCGCAAAGCCTCAAATTACGGCTGGACCGTGGAACGCACCCGTGCCTTCGTCAGCCCAAAGGGAAACGTACCTGTCTGGGCCTTCGTTGAGTTGGGACACCCCTTCACGGAAGCCAGTGCTCCAACCATCACGGCACCGGAAATCAGGGCCGCAGTGTGGAGCAGCATCATCCATGGTGCACGCGGGATCACGTATTTCAACCACAGTTTTGGTGGGAGTTGTATCTCTCAACACGTCTTGCGGGATGCATGCGGCGCCGCGATCCGGGCGACGGTGACAGCCGTCAACCAGCAGATCGCAGAGTTGGCCCCGGTGCTTAATTCGCCGTTCGTGGATGGCGTGGCAACCGCGGGGGGCAACATCGATACCGCAGTAAAGGCCTACAACGGCAGTTTCTACATCATTGCCGGGTCCACCCAGACAGGAGCGCAATCTGTCGCCTTGAACCTCAAATGCGGCGGCGGAACCAGCGCAACGGTACTCGGCGAAAACCGCTCCCTGGCCATGGCTAACGGCTCTTTCACCGACACTTTTGCCGACGGTAACGCGGTACATATTTACCGGGTGGAAGGCGGCAACGCATGCGGGGTCTCCGGCAAATAGCCGGCGCCGACTGGCGGCGTAATAGCGGGCGCCGACTAGCGGTGCGAAAGGCACGCGGTGCTGTGTTGGCCCAACTGGCTTAGCGCCGGCTGCTCTCGTCCCGTTCCCATGTAGTCGCGGTTGCGGGCCCCTTCCGAAGCCGGGCGGCGACGGCAAAGCCCGCGTAGACGGCGGCGTCGAAGGCCGTGAGGGGACCGCGAACCGAACCCAGGAGTTCCCGGAGGCTTTGGCTCGTGCCGCCACCGCCCTCGGCCGGCTGGAAATTGAGCAGATGCACGTTGCTCCGGTAGTTCCGTCGCAGGACCGTGACGAGGGCGCGGGCGTCCTTAGGGGTGTGGACCTTGATGGGACGGCAGGTGATAATTTCCTTTTCGTTGGCGCCAAAGTGCCGGTCAACGAACACATCATCGGCCTGCACCGGCGGAAACTTGCCAAACCGGGCGCGGGCCTCGCGGGTCAGGGCAAAGGCCCCCGCGCCCCATAGGCCGCTCCTGGTTGACGCCATACGGCCCCGTGCACGATAGAAGGCCTGAACGAGGCCGGTGGCACCGCCGGTGTCGTATTGCGACGCCGGTCGTGCCGCCAGGAGGTCGCCTTGCCCAAGGCGCCTGAAAAGCTGCTCGATGGCCACGGGGTTGATCTCCACGTCCGCGTCGAGATAGAGCCGTGGCCAGGCCGTGGCCAACGCATCGCCGGTGTCCATGGCGATGGTTTTCGATGGTTCGTCGACCTCAACTACCTGGACACCGCTGAACCGGCCGGCTATTTCGGCGGTGTTGTCAGTGCAGCCGTTGCACACCACGAAGATCTCCACGGCGCCAGTGGCCGCGAGCGGCTTCAGGCTGGTGAGCGTGCGGGCAATGACCGCCGCTTCGTTATGCGCCGGGATGATGATCGAGCCGGCGGGGAAGTCCCTGAGGCGACCGCCGTCGTCGTGGTTTGCTTGTGGAGCGGGCACGGCATGGGGCAGTTGCTCCCAGCTGCGTTTGTTCAGGAGGGCTCGAAGCGCCGGCCGGTGGTCGCGCTGGTATGCCCGTAGTGCCTCGGAGAGCACCGCCGCACCGCGGAATGCGGCAGCGGTTGCAGGCGGGTGGTGTTTTTCCGCGTAGCGGGTCCGGTTCACCGCCATCAAGGCGGTGAGCGCCGCCGAACTGCCGGAGCCGCCCCTGCGATGCCGCATTTTGGCGGCGGGTTCAAACCATGCGTCCGTCCCTGCCTCCCGGGCCCGCCGGAAGAAGTCGGTCTCTTCGAGGTAGAGGAAGAACCGCTCATCCCAGGGCCCGAGTTCGGTCGCGAGGCCTGCGTCGATCAGCAACGCCGCGCCCGTGGCCCATTCCACTGGGTGCGCATGCTCGTAGCTGACTTGGTCATAGTCGATTTCCGAGAGCCAGGCAGGCCGGCCTGGTAGCCGACAGCCCAGCGCGGCGTCCGCCCAGGCGCGCGGGAGGGTTGGTTCCCTGCGCAGGGACGGATATGTTGAGCCGTCTTCGTCCAGAAGAGCGGGAACCACGATCCCGGCCCCGGAGAGGCGTTGCCGCCGGATCATCGCGGCGACGGAGCCGCGTTCGATGACCAGATCCGGATTGGCCACCAGCAAGTACTGGACGTCGCCGCAGAACTGTTGCGCGGCGTTGATGCCGCCGGAGTAGCCCAGGTTGCCGCCGGTGGCGAACGATATGACGTCGCCGTACCTGGAGAGCGCGTCCAGCGTACCGTCCGAGGAGCCGTTGTCCGCGACGATCACCCGGAGCCACTGCTCGGCCGCCTCGGATCGCAGGCTTTCGATCAGGGGTCCGACGTCGTCGGCGTTGTTGTAGGTGACTACCAGGACGGCGACATCCGCGGCTTGCCCGGCGATCGCAAAGGTCCGGTTGCCTGCGGGGGGCGGGGCGGGAGTGGCCGGCGCGGGTCCATCGCCCGGACCGCTCGATGCGTCCCCGGGCACTTCCTCCAGGCCGGAACTTTTCGACCGGAGCGACGCGTAGGCCGCGGGGCCGTCGAGCAGGTAGCGGCGGGCCAGTCGTCGTGGTTCCAGCGCGAGCCGCCAGGCCCATTCGAGGCCGTGGGAGCTCACCCATTCGGGGGCCCGCTGGATGCGGCCGGCCAGGAAGTCCACCACAGCGCCGAAGGCCAACAGGACCCGGGCTTCCGTGAGCGCCCCGTATTCGGCAATCCACAGCTCTTGCCTTGGTTTTCCGAGTCCGACGACGAGGATGTCCACCTTGGCCGCGGCGATGGCTGCCGCCAGACAGGTTGAAGCCGCGGGATCTGTGAGCTCGTCGCGCCCCGGGGACCAGAAGCCTGCCACCACAAGGCCCGGCCGTTCGCGGGAGAACCTCGACTTGAGCGATTCGTGCGCGGACTCCGCACCGCCCAGGAAGCCGACCCGGAGCTGAAGGTCTGTTGCAGCATCCAGGAGCGGCCCGATCAGGTCGCTGCCGGCCAGTCGCGGCCAACTGCGCCCGGTCAGTCGCTGCGCTTCGGACACCAAGGGGGCGCCATCGAGCAGCGTGAGCCAATCGACAACCGGGGAACCGTCCACCCATGAGCGACCGTTTGCCAGGACGGAAGCCCATCTGCTCCCGATGCCGAAGTGGTTGATGTGGTCCAGGTTGGCCGAGGCAATAGCCAGGGGCGGCAACTCCCTCGAAGTCGCCCGCGCGGAAATCAGGCCGATGGCCTCCGGGAAGCCCAGAAGGTCGACCACGGCGCCGCCAAGGAGTACCCGTCCCGATGGCGCATTTGCGGAGTTGCCCGCGTGGCGTTCTGGAACGGTGTGTTCACGAATGCGGGTCCGGGAAACACGAGGTTCAGCAACAACGTGATCCGTGCGGCCGTGAAGCGCCGGCATGGTTCCGGCCACGGCCCGGGCTCCGGTGGCTGGCGGAATCAAGAGCTTGGCGGCCATCATTTTGAGGCCTTGAGCTGTTTTCACGCGGAGTTATCCCTTCTTACCGGCTTACGGGTTCCGGCTACGGTGCTGTGAAGACGGCGTCGACCCAGTAGTTGGTGTTGTTGTAGCTGTTGGTGGGGAAGGCGGCGTTGCCGTAGTTGTAGACGCCGTTGGGTCCGTCGGTTCCGCTGGCGAGGCCGTGGAGGGGTGTGTTGTCGGCGGCGCTGCTGAAGTAGCC
>NZ_JBFTOG010000041.1:0-51008 GCF_056397865.1 Arthrobacter sp. 05L417 | reverse complement strand
GGAAGCTAAGACCCACAGCGCCGATGGTACTGCACCCGGGAGGGTGTGGGAGAGTAGGACACCGCCGGACAACCATTCACGTTCAGGCCCCGACACACGTCGGGGCCTGAACCATTTAAACCCACCCACCCGCACGYGRGCCGGCGTCCAACGAAAACCCGGCATACGTGAGCSGGCGTCTAGCCCGAGAAGAAGTCGGCGAGCTCGGCGATGAGCTTGTCGGGTGCGCGGATCACTCCGTCGTGTCCGTGGCCGGGCAGGATGGTGTAGCTCGATCCGGAGAGGACGTCGTGGATCTGGCCACACGCCACCCCGAAGTAGGCGGGGCTCTTTTCCCCGACCACAATGAGCGTCTCCAGCGGCAGCTCAAGGAACGGCTCTGCGGGCATGTCCGCGGCGATGACTGCCTTGATCTCCCGCACGCCGGCCTGCATGAGCTCACGCATTTGTTTGCCCATGGGGGTGCCCGACGTCAGCTTGTTGACGAGTGTCAGCATGGATAGCGGCATCCGCGCGAAGGCGCCCTCCGTTTCGACGCCCTTCACGAGCACAGCGAGCCCGCGGTCAAAGTCTCCGGTCGCCGTCGCGCGCTCGTATTCGCTTGTCCACTCGGCCTTCACGCTGTGGTTGACGGATACTGCGGGGTCGTAGACCGCCAGGCGTTCCACCGGCAGCGTGCGTGCCGCGTGCAGGGCCACTGCGCCTCCGAAGCTGTGGCCGAAGACATCGGTGCTGCCCGTGTGCTTCATGATTTCGGAAAGATCCCGGATGTCGACGTCGAGGGTGTAGTCCTCGGGCTGGGGCGACGATTCACCACGGCCGCGGCGGTTGAAAGTGTGGACCGGGCGGCCAAGGGCAGCACTGAGTTTCTGGGCAAACTTGGAGTAGTCCGCGGCCGTCACCATGGAGGCGGGCACGACGACGACGCCTGAGCCGCCGTTAGCAAGCTCACCGCCCGTCGTGAAGAGCTCGAGGGTTCCGCCGTCAGCCGTTGTGATGTTCTCGCGCGTCATGCTTCGAGCCTAACGGAGCCGCAGGGTTCCGTCAGTCCTTGAAATAGCTTGAAAGGTCCGTCACGAGTTCCTTGACCGCCGCGGGGATGGATCCGTGGAAGCCTTTTGGCGATACCACCAGTGTGCTTCCTGGGACGGCTGCGTATAGCCGCTCCGCAGTGACCTTGTAGTATTGGGGGCTTTTGCTGCCCACCATGAACCGCGTGTTGCGGGGGAGCACGGAGAAATCCCGGGGGAGGGCACCTTCGTCGTAGGCGGCTTTGAGCTCGGCTACCCCTGTGGGCATGAGTTCCCGGAGGACTTTGTTGACCTTCGTGTGGGACACGAGGGCCATGAGTCCGGCCAAGATGGGCTCGGGTATCCGCGCCAGGGCGGTTCCAGGCTGCATGCCCCGCTTCATCCTGGCCATGGCATGCCCCACATTCCCGCTATCCACGGATTGGGCGAAGCCGTCCAGCCAGCCGGTGTCCACGCTCCCGTCGATGTTCACGGCGGCGTCGTACACGGCAAGTTTGTCCGGCTCGTAACTTGTTCCCGCGAACTCCTGCACGGCATTCAGTGCCACGGATCCGCCAAGGCTGTGGCCGAGGAGGTTCCTGGCCCCGGTGGCGTCCATGATGCTCCGCACGTCCGCAATCTCGGTGGCCATGGAGTAGTCCGCGGGTAGTTCCGTCGAGCTGCCCCGACCTCTGCGATCGTAGGCGTCGACTGCCCAGCCCTCGCCCAGTCCCTTGGATAGCGCCATGGAAAATGGCCGGTAGATGAGCGCGGTCAGGAATGCGCCGCCAATGAGCACCACGCGGCGCTCTCCGGGCGCGTCCACTGCGCCGTAACTGTACAAGGCGAGCTTGCCGCCGTCGGGCGTAGGGACCTCACGTTCTCTCACCGCTTCATCCTAGGGGGATGGCGCCTTCGCAGTTCCTTGTGCCAGGTAGCGGGCGATTCTCACCGCGAGCTGCTTCCCCGGCCGGAGGGGACCCTCGTGGAACTGCAGGGGGACTACCGCGAAGTCCACCACCGGGCTGGCAGCCGCAAGTTGCCGACCGGTCTCGGCAAAGTACGCCGGGCTCCAGCCGCCACTGAGCATCAGGGTTGGCGTTTGCAACTCCGCATAGTCCTGGATGTGCGAGCCGGCGTCGATGATCGCCCGCATCTCCAACACCGCGGTCGGAAGCAGTTCCCTCATCTCGGATCCCAACCTCGTCTTGGCCGAGAGGATACTAAGCACCCGCAGTGCCCCGAGCGGCAAATACGAAATCGGTCCGGCCGTGCCTAGCCCTTGGACCAAATGCGCCCATGCGTGGTCGAGCTGGCCCGAGGTGACGGCCTCTTCCAATTGCGGCCGCCACCGCTCGTTCAAGTTGCCGGAGAGGGAAACCGCGGCGTCGTAAGTGACGAGTCGGGAAATGGGTGCGCGCAGGGCTGCCTGGAGCGCGACGAATCCGCCATAGCTGTGCCCGACAACATCGGTGGATCCGCTGGCCTCCATCACGGAAAGCAAGTCGCTGGTCTCAGTCTCGGCGGAGTAGCTAGGCGGCTGAGGTGCGGAACGGCCGCGGCCGCGCCGGTTGTAGGAATGCACCGGCCGGCCAAGCAGGACGCTGAGGTTCCGGGCGAATGGCCAGTAAAGGGAATCAGTCACCAAGGTGCCATGAACAAGCACGACGCCGGGCTCCTCCGCAGCGCTCGAGGCGCCGGGAATGGATGCCTCTGCCGCCGGCCGGAAGGAGTGCACTTCAAGGTGACCGCCGTCGTCGTCCGTTTCAACTGTCCATGTCTCCACAGCCCGAGTCTATGTTGCTGCGGGGGCGGGAGGGGAAGAGAGGGAACTCTAAGGAATCCCCGGTAAACTTGTGGATTGTGACTTCCGCAAACACCCCATCCCCGCACACCGCCGCCGAGCCCGCCGACGCCAGCGAGCAGATGCGCATCCGCATGGAAAAGCGCAACAAGCTGATCGAGCGCGGCACCGAGGCCTACCCGGTGGGTGTTGAACGAACGCATTCACTTGCCGAGATCCGCGAGAAGTACGCCCATCTCCAGGCTGATGAAACCACCGGCGACATCGTGGGAATCACTGGCCGCGTGGTGTTCGTGCGCAACACCGGCAAGCTCTGCTTCGCAACCCTCCAGGAGGGCGGTGCGGACGGGAAAGGTGTGCGCCTGCAGGCGATGCTGAGCCTGGCGAACGTCGGCGAGGAAACCCTCGCGGACTGGAAGGCGCTGGTGGACCTCGGAGACCACGTCTTCATCAAGGGCGAAGTCATTTCCTCCCGACGCGGCGAGCTGTCCGTCATGGCCGACTCCTGGTCCATGGCCTCCAAGGCCCTGCGCCCGCTGCCGGTGCTGCACGCCGAACTGAATGAGGAAACCCGTGTCCGGCAGCGCTATGTGGACCTGATGGTCCGCGACGAAGCGCGGGAAATGGTCTACACCCGCGCAGCGATTACCCGTTCGGTTCGCGACACGCTGGACCGCCGCGGCTACGTGGAGGTGGAGACACCCATCCTGCAGCTCGTCCACGGTGGTGCCACCGCGCGTCCGTTCGAGACGCACATGAATGCCTTCGACCAAAAGATGACACTGCGTATCGCCACCGAGCTCTTCCTCAAGCGCGCCGTGGTGGGCGGAATTGACCGCGTCTACGACATGGGCCGCGTCTTCCGCAACGAAGGCGTCGACTCCACGCACAGCCCCGAATTCACCACGTTGGAATGCTACGAGGCGTGGGCGGACCAGTTCGTGATGGCCGAGCGGATGAAGGAAATCATCCTGAACGTCGCCGACGTCGTGGGCACCCGCACCATCCAGACGCACGCCGGAGAGATCGACCTCGACGGCGAATGGGCTTGGGTTGCCGTCTACCCGGGCCTCTCCGAGGCGATCGGCGAGGAAATCACTCCGGACACCACGGTGGCGGAACTGCAGGCGATTGCCGCCAAGCACGAAGTCAAGGTGGATCCCAAGTGGGATGCCGAAAAGCTTGTAGTCGAATTGTTTGGCGAGATTGTCGAACCCACGCTGCTCAACCCGACCTTTGTCTACAACTACCCGCCCTCCGCGCAGCCTCTTGCCCGCCCGCATCGGGAGGACGACCGCCTGATCGAGGCCTGGGACCTCATCATTGGCGGCATGGAACGCGGCACGGCCTTCTCCGAGCTGATCGACCCCGTCATCCAGCGCGAACGCCTCACGGAACAGTCGCGTCGTTCGGCTGCAGGTGATGTCGAGGCCATGCAGTTGGATGAAGACTTCCTGCGCGCCCTTGAGTACGGTGCTCCGCCCATGGGCGGCATCGGCCTAGGCATCGACCGCTTGGTCATGCTGTTCACCGGAGCAGGCATCCGGGAAACCATCCTGTTCCCACTCCTCAAGCCCGAAGGGCACTGACCATGGAATACATTGCCGTTCTTGCGCCGTCCGTCGTTGTCGGACTTCTCTTTTGGTTTGCCATGAAGGCTATCTTCAACGCGGACAAATCAGAGCGCCAAGCAGAAGCCCGCGCCCAGGAAGAAGCCGGACTCGGAATTGCGAAGCCGGCGGGCGACGGCTCAACACCTGCCAAATAGCTCTTTCTCCGGGCCGCCCGCGAAGATTTTAATAGAGCCTTTGACTGTGCCTTTGACTGACGCCATGCACTGGACGATAATCATTAATTAGTAGTCTAGCTATTCTGCATATCCGACCCCTCCAAAAGAGAGTCTTTTCATGGCACAGAAAGTCAAAATTATCCTCGTTGACGACCTGGATGAGGGCTCCGCGGATGAAACTGTCCGCTTTGGCCTTGATGGAGTCAGTTACGAAATGGATCTGTCCAGTGCCAACGCTGCGAAGCTGCGGGACGCTCTTGGGCCATTTGTAGCCAAGGCGCGCAAGACATCGACCGGCCGTGCAACGCGTAGTCGCGTTGCTGCGGGGAGAAACCAGGACTCCGCACAGATCCGTCAATGGGCGCGCGAGAACGGTTATACCGTAAACAGCCGTGGCCGCATTCAGGCCGAAATTCAAGAAGCCTACCAGAAGGCCAATTCCTGACATCAAGTATCAATACCCCGGCCCTAGGGCCGGGGTATTGTCTTTTAACCGCCGGGCGGTCGGGATAACGGTGTCGTGCGCCACTATTCCCGGGAAGGCTTGGAGCCGACTGGGCATATCCGGTAGGCGATCACTGCGTTTGCTGAGAAGGACGACGGCGGTCCGCCGGCTCGTGGGGGTGGCGGCGGGAGCGCCGCCGGATCGTGGAGGCCCTGATTTGGTCGCCGCCGTGGTCCCAGGGGCCACAGACGGGTTGAGCGGGCTTATTCCCGGTGCGGCCATGTTTCCCCTGTGGCGAACACGCCCCAAAATTCCAGCGTTGCCACGTAGCATCAAAGTACGTCGTAGCTAGGAGTGTGGCGAAATGTTTGAGAGATTTACGGACCGTGCCCGTCGCGTTGTTGTGCTTGCCCAAGAAGAGGCACGCATGCTCAACCACAACTACATCGGTACCGAGCACATCCTCTTGGGTCTGATCCACGAGGGTGAAGGCGTTGCCGCCAAGGCGCTTGAGTCCTTGAGCATTTCGCTCGATGGCGTCCGCGAGCAGGTACAGGAGATCATCGGCCAGGGCCAGCAAGCCCCGTCCGGCCACATCCCCTTCACCCCGCGTGCCAAGAAGGTACTTGAGCTCTCGCTCCGCGAAGCCCTGCAGCTCGGCCACAACTACATCGGTACAGAGCACATCCTGCTCGGCCTCATCCGCGAGGGTGAAGGCGTTGCTGCGCAGGTGCTTGTCAAGCTTGGCGCCGACCTCAACCGCGTCCGCCAGCAGGTCATCCAGCTGCTGTCCGGCTACCAGGGCAAAGAAACTGCCGGTCCTGGCTCAGGTCCGGGCCAACAGGAAGGCACCCCGGCCGGTTCGGTGGTGCTGGACCAGTTCGGTCGCAACCTGACCCAGGCCGCGCGGGAAAACAAGCTCGATCCTGTGATCGGCCGCGAGCTGGAGATGGAACGCGTCATGCAGGTCCTCTCCCGCCGCACCAAGAACAACCCGGTGCTGATCGGCGAGCCCGGCGTCGGCAAGACCGCCGTCGTCGAAGGCCTCGCCCAGGCGATTGTCCGCGGAGACGTCCCGGAGACCATCAAGGACAAGCAGCTCTACACGCTTGACCTCGGTTCCCTTGTGGCGGGTTCCCGTTACCGTGGTGACTTCGAAGAGCGCCTGAAGAAGGTCCTCAAGGAAATCAGGACACGCGGGGACATCATCCTCTTCATCGACGAGATCCACACGCTCGTGGGCGCCGGCGCTGCAGAGGGTGCCATCGATGCCGCGTCCATCCTCAAGCCGATGCTGGCCCGGGGTGAGCTCCAGACCATTGGGGCCACCACTCTGGATGAGTACCGCAAGCACATCGAGAAGGATGCCGCGTTGGAGCGCCGCTTCCAGCCGATCCAGGTCAAGGAGCCTTCCGTCGCGCACGCGATCGAGATCCTCAAGGGCCTGCGTGACCGCTACGAGGCGCACCACCGGGTGACCATCACCGACGGCGCCCTTGCCTCTGCGGCAACGTTGGCCGAACGCTACATCTCGGACCGCTTCCTGCCGGACAAGGCGATCGACCTGATCGACGAAGCCGGGGCGCGATTGCGCATCCGCCGTATGACGGCTCCGCCGGAGCTCAAGGCCATGGATGAGCGCATCGCCGAGGTGAAGATGGAGAAGGAATCGGCCATCGACGCCCAGGACTTCGAAGGCGCCGCCTCGCTGCGCGACAAGGAGCAGAAGCTCATTGCCGAGCGTGCCGAGAAGGAACGCAGCTGGAAGTCCGGCGGCATGGACGATATCTCCGAAGTGGATGAGGAGCTGATTGCCGAGGTTCTCGCGAACTCCACCGGCATCCCGGTCTTCAAACTCACCGAGGAAGAATCCAGCCGCTTGCTCAAGATGGAAGACGAGCTGCACAAGCGCGTCGTCGGCCAGGACGAGGCCATCCGTGCTCTCTCCCAGGCGATCCGCCGTACCCGTGCTGGCCTCAAGGATCCCAAGCGTCCGGGTGGCTCGTTCATCTTCGCCGGCCCCACCGGCGTCGGCAAGACCGAGCTCGCCAAGGCGCTGGCCGAATTCCTGTTCGGTGAAGAGGACGCCCTCATCACGCTGGACATGTCGGAGTACTCCGAGAAGCACACGGTTTCGCGTCTCTTCGGTGCCCCTCCGGGCTACGTCGGCTACGAAGAAGGCGGGCAGCTGACCGAGAAGGTCCGCCGCCGTCCGTTCTCCGTGGTCCTGTTCGACGAAGTGGAGAAGGCCCACGCCGATCTCTTCAACTCGCTGCTGCAGATCCTCGAGGACGGCCGTCTGACCGACTCCCAAGGCCGGGTGGTGGACTTCAAGAACACGGTGATCATCATGACCACCAACCTGGGCACCCGCGATATCTCCAAGAGCGTCGCAACGGGCTTCCAGTCCGGCACGGACACCACCACCGGTTACAACCGGATGCGGGCAAGGGTCACCGAGGAGCTCAAGCAGCACTTCCGCCCCGAGTTCCTCAACCGTGTTGACGACGTCGTGGTGTTCCCGCAGCTCACGCAGGACGAGATCATCGAGATCGTTGACCTGTTCGTCACGCGCCTCGAGGCCCGCCTCAAGGACAAGGACATGGGCATCGAGCTCACCACGGCCGCCAAGGTTCTCCTGGCGACCCGGGGTTACGATCCCGCCATGGGTGCGCGGCCGCTGCGCCGCACCATCCAGCGCGAGATCGAGGACCAGCTCTCCGAGAAGATCCTCTTCGGCGAGCTGCACTCAGGTGACATCGTGGTGGTCGACGTGGACGGCGAAGGCGACGACGCCAAGTTCACGTTTGCCGGCAACGCCAAGCCGCGCATCCCGGAAATCGCTCCGAGCGCCTAGGTTCCGGTTCCGCCGAATTCCGATTCAAAGGCCCCGTCCGCTCCCAAAGGAGCGGGCGGGGTTTTTGCGTCCCCGATGAGCGTAATATCTGAAATAAGTGTTTCACTCTTAGTGAATCCTTTGTGATCTGCGGCACATTGCGTGTTGAATCAGAGCATGGATTCGAATGCCTCAGAGACCCCGAGCACCCAACCCGAAACTCCTTTCCACGATCTCGACCACTACCTGGCCATCCCCCGCGTCGGCGGCCTGGCCCTCAGCACCGACGGAAGCCGCTTGGTCACCACGGTTTCCACCCTCAACGCCAAGGGCACTGAATACGTCACTGCCCTGTGGGAGCTCGATCCAGCGGGAAAGAAGCACGCCCGCCGCATTACGCGCAGCGCCAAGGGGGAGACCGGTGCGGTGTTTGCGGCCAACGGTGACCTGTACTTCACCTCAGCCCGGCCCGATCCGGACAGCCCCGAAGCGGATCCCGTGAGCGCATTGTGGCTCCTGCCTGCCGACGGCGGTGAGGCCCGGGTGGTGCATTCCCGCGCGGGCGGCGTAAGTGGCGTCATGGCCGCGTCATCCGCGGATGCCACTTTCGTGACGGCCTCGGTCCTCTCCGGTTCCACCGATGAGGAAAATGACGAGGAGCGGCGCAAGAGCCGCAAGGACAACAAGGTAGCGGCCATTTTGCACACCGGCTACCCGGTCCGCTACTGGGACGCAGATCTGGGACCAGCCCAACCGAGGCTGTTTGCCGTGGAAAACGGAGATGCGGCTGAGTCCGGCAAGCCCGCGACCGTGGATGCTACCGCCCCCCTGAAGCTGCGCAATCTGACTCCAGACGTCGGCGGCAACCTCCGCAACACCCATGCGGTGGTCAGCCCGGACGGCAAGACGATTTATACGAGCCTCGCCAAGCCGCTCGCGAAGGCCGATACGCGCTTTGTGCTCGCCGCCGTCGATGTCGCTTCCGGCTCACTGAAGGTGCTCCTTGACCATGAGGGAATGAGCTATTTCCCGGGCCCGGTCAGCCCTGACAACAAGATGCTCTCCGTAGTCAGCGAAAGCGACAGTACCCCCGGGGAGGCGCCCCAGGTCAAACTCCACCTTTTGAATGTCGGCGTGGGAGAAACCCTTGACCTTGAGCCGCTCGCGCCCGCTTGGGACCGCTGGGGGAGCCCGGCGGCCTGGCTTCCCGACGGGCTCTCGCTCCTCGTCACAGCCGACGACGACGGCGCGACGCCGGTCTTCCGGGTCGAGGTCGCTGACGGTACGGTCACCCGGGTGACGCGTGACGCGGCGGCGTACACCGACGTCGTGGTTTCGCCCGCTGGTCTGAGCGCGTTTGCGCTACGCAGCTCTTATGAATTCCCGGCCGAAGCGGTCCGGATCGATCTCGCCTCGGGTGAGGTCGAGCGGCTCCCCGCCCCGGCTGAACGCCCCAGGATCAAAGGCTCGCTGGAACGGGTGGAGACCAGTGCGGCTGACGGTTCGAGGGTTCCGGCTTACCTCGCGCTCCCGGAAGGCGCGTCCGCGGCAAATCCGGCGCCGTTGCTGTTGTGGATCCACGGCGGGCCTTTGGGATCGTGGAATGCCTGGACCTGGCGATGGAATCCATGGCTGCTCGTGTCGAAGGGGTATGCCGTGCTGCTGCCGGACCCGGCACTATCCACAGGCTACGGCCAGCAATTCATCCAGCGCGGCTGGGGCCAATGGGGCAAGGCGCCGTATACCGACCTCATGTCCATCACCGACGCAGTGGTCCGGCGGTCCGACATTGACCAGACGCGGACGGCCGCCATGGGTGGATCATTCGGCGGATACATGGCCAACTGGGTGGCCGGGCAGACGGACCGCTTCAAGGCGATCGTGACGCACGCCAGTTTGTGGGCCTTGGACCAGTTCGGGCCCACCACGGATGCTTCGCAGTATTGGCTCAAGGAAATGACCGCGGAGATGGCAATGGACAACTCGCCCCATCTCCATGTTGCAAAAATCCAGACCCCCATGCTGGTGATCCACGGCGACAAGGACTATCGGGTGCCGATCGGCGAGGGCCTGAGGCTTTGGTACGAACTTCTTTCCAGCTCCGGGCTGCCCGCCGACGACAACGGCGAGACCCAGCACCGCTTCCTGTACTTCCCTGACGAGAACCACTGGATCCTGCAGCCACAGCACGCCAAGGTCTGGTACGGCGTCGTGGAGCACTTTTTGGCCAAGCAGCTACTGGGACAGGAGGTTCCAGTTCCTGGGGACCTGGGGCTTTAGGCGCCTTCGGCCTCGTAAGATTGGGGCTGTGACTTCGACTTTCAGTATCCGCCCTGCCCGCACCGGCGATGTTGCCGCGATCAAGAGGCTTGTAGCGCCATTGGCAGAGCAGCGAATCCTGATGGCCAAGGAGACCGTGGCCTACTACGAGAGCCTTCAGGAGTTTCGGATTGCCGAATCGTCCGACGGCGAGGTGATCGGTTGCGGTGCCTTGCACGTGATGTGGGAGGACCTGGCTGAGGTGCGCACCTTGGCAGCGGACGACAATTGGCGGGGCAAGGGCGTGGGTCACGTCCTTGTCCAGCAGCTCCTGGAGGACGCCCGGGCTTTGGGCGTCGCCCGGGTCTTCTGCCTGACGTTCGAAGTGGACTTCTTCAAGCGCCACGGATTCGAAGTCATGGCGGACCAAACCGCCGTCGACCCCCAGGTCTACTCGGAATTGCTGCGTTCCCACGACGAAGGCGTGGCCGAGTTCCTTGATCTGGCCCGTGTGAAGCCCAATACCCTGGGCAACACCCGCATGATCAAGGTCCTGTAGCTCCGGTTTCTTCTCTCGGTTCCTGAATGTGCCGGTCCTCAAGTCTTTACGTATATCAACTTGATGGATAAACTAATGGAGGCTCGGTTGCGGCGGGCCAACCATACTGTGGAGGCGAGAAATGAAGTACCACGTTATGTTTCCGGACTTTTCAGGTTTCCAAATCGACATGCCGCGCCCTGGCGCCACACCGGAGTCGCGCAAGCAGGGAACCGGGGGTTGCATGCGGTCCGCGTGCACGGATCTCTGGCCGGACTCGATGGCCAAAGACGCAACAGGCCAAGACTTGAGTATCGCTCGATTGACAGTGGGCGGGCCGCCGCACTGACCAGGCGCATGCCGGAAGTTTTTCCAGAAGGGACAGCCATTGGGGGTTGTCCCTTCCTTGTGTCTACCGCTGGGTTCTGTATTGCACGTTCCCACATACGTACCATTCCCCTACCGTGCCCGGGGCGCTGGTAGTAGGGTCAAATCACCTACCAGCAACGCCCCAGGAGCGCGCCATGAAAAAGCTCATCAACGATCCCCGCTCGGTGGTGGACGAGTCTGTCGAGGGATTCGGCATGGCCCATGCCGATCTCGTGGACGTCCATACGGACCCTATCTTCGTCGTTCGAAAAGGAGCGCCGGTTGCCGGCAAGGTGGCGCTTGTATCGGGAGGAGGGAGCGGCCATGAGCCGCTTCATGCCGGCTTTGTCGGGCACGGAATGCTCGACGCCGCCGTGCCGGGCGCCGTATTCACCTCGCCCACCCCGGACCAGATCATTCCGGCCACCGCGGCCGTCGATTCCGGGGCCGGGGTCATACACATTGTGAAGAACTACACCGGTGACGTGCTGAATTTCGAGACTGCGGCAGAGATGGCCCAGGCTGAAGGAATCAGCGTCCGCTCGGTTCTCGTCAACGACGACGTCGCAGTGGAGGATTCGCTGTACACGGCAGGCCGACGCGGCGTGGGTGGCACCGTGCTGGTCGAAAAAATTGCAGGCGCCGCAGCCGAGCGCGGGGATTCCCTGGAAGCTGTCGCGGGTGTAGCGGAGGGAGTTGTCCGCAACGTGCGCACTATGGGCGTCGCTTTGTCTGGCTGCACCGTGCCGCATGCCGGGGTACCCAGCTTTGAGCTCGCCGACGACGAAATAGAAATCGGCATAGGCATTCACGGTGAGCCGGGGCGGCACCGGATCGCCATGGAGGGAGCCGACGCCATCACCAGCCGCCTATTGGACCCCGTTCTGGAGGACCTCGGGATCAAGGCCGGTGAAGAGGTGCTGCTCTTCGTCAACGGCATGGGTGGTACGCCGCTCAGTGAGCTGTACATTGTCTACCGCCGGGCGGCCCAGATCCTCACGGAAAGAGGAGCCAAAGTGGAGCGCTCACTCGTGGGCAACTACGTCACGTCCCTTGAGATGCAGGGCTGCTCCATCTCGGTACTGCGTCTTGATGACGAACTCACCGCCCTTTGGGACGCGCCCGTCCACACTCCAGCCCTGCGTTGGGGGATGTGACGGTGGGCCTGGGGGTCGAATGGGCGGTCGAATGGTTGACACTCTCCGCACGGCTCATGGCCGAGCATCGGGAGGAATTGATTGCATTGGACCGTGCGATTGGCGACTCGGACCACGGCGAAAACATGGACCGAGGATTCCAGGCCGTCATGGAGAAGCTTGCACAAACTCCTCCCGAAACACCCGGCGCAGCTCTGAAGCTGGCTGCGATGGCCCTGATGTCCAAAGTGGGCGGGGCCGCCGGACCGCTGTATGGAACCGCGTATCTTCGGGCGGCCACGGCGCTGGGAGAAAACGCCGACATTGATGCGGCAGCGCTAGCGGGTGCACTGACTGCGGCACGGGACGGAATCGTTGCCCGCGGGAAGGCGGAGCTAGGTGACAAAACCATGGTGGATGCCTGGTCTCCGGCGGTGGAAGCGGCGGACGAGGTCCTGGTGGCCGGTGGAGATGCTGTTGCAGTGCTGGCTGCGGCGGCCGAGGCTGCCGAGGTTGGAGCCGTCACGACTGATCCGTTGGTAGCCCGCAAGGGTCGCGCCAGCTACCTCGGTGAACGCAGCGCCGGTCACCGCGATCCGGGGGCCGCGTCTTCTGCTTTGCTGTTGCGCGCGGCCGCCACCGCGGCGGGATTCCCCGAGGGGTCCGCCGAATGACGGTGGGCTTAGTGGTGGTCTCACACAGCCGGAAGATCGCGGAGGGGGCAGTGGAATTGGCCGCGCAGATGGCCCCCGATGTGCGGTTCTACGCTGTAGGCGGCACGGACGATGGCAGGATTGGGACGGACCTGGAGAAAACGATCACCGCATTCGAGGCAGGACTTGCGGAGGCTTCCGGGGATGGCGTGGTGGTCCTGACGGACCTCGGTTCGGCCGTCATGACGGCAGAATCAGCAGTCGAGTTCTCCAGCGAGCCGGAAAAGGTCCTCCTTGCCGACGCTCCTTTGGTGGAGGGCCTCGTTGCCGCGGCGGTGGCGACCCAGGGTGGTGCATTGGCCGCCGCGGTGAAGGCCGCCGCCGAGGCCGTTCGATTCGGCCCGGAGCCTGTTTTTGATGCCGAGGCGCCGTCTCAATCCGAAGGCAGGGGTCAACCGGCGGAAAGCGGCGAGTTCGAACTCGTAAACCCGATGGGAATGCACGCCCGGCCTGCGGCGAAGATTGCAGGTGGACTGGCCGGCATGGATGTCGAGGCAACAGTAAACGGCGTCGATGGCACATCCATTATGGAACTCATGAGCCTCGCAGTAGGCAAGGGCGGGAAGCTCAGGGTCGAGGCCTGGGGCACAGACTCATCGAAAGCCGTGGAGTATGTCAGGCGGTTGGTGGAACAGGGATTCGGCGAGATCTGACGGGGCGAGACCTGAACGCCGCGCGGGGTTTGGGATTCAGGACTGCCGGAGACCGTGGGCATCGAGCAGCAGGCTCGCCGTGATGGTGGTCTGGCACTGCTCGCCCCAGGGTTTCGCGGTTTTGGGTGTGAAGTCGAGTGTCCAGGGCGGCAAGGTCCCGCCGTTTACGTCCGTGCCGGTCACCTCGGCATCGATGGGTGAGGACGTCAGTGTTCCCATGTTCAGGAAGCCGTAGCGGGTGCCATCCGGTGACGTGACGGCGGAGCATGACCCGTCGGGTTCAGGGCTGCAGGATTGGGGGACCGACACGCTGCCTGGGCGCAAATCCAAATCGGCCTCGCGGCATTTCCCGTCCTGGCACGCCTTCAAATGGACGGTTTTCACCGTCGGCGCGTATTCCGCCGTGATTGTCAGGGACACCACCGGGGCCATGGCAATTGCCGGGCAAGCGGTGACTTGAGGTTCACATCCCGACCAGAGTGCCGCCGTCGTGGTCAATGCGATGGCGGCCCACAACCTGCGCATACTTGAGGATAATCCCGCTGCCGTGGCCCGGAACGGGAGGCCTGCAACTGGCAGGCACATCGTTACCGACATTTGCGGATCGTTGCCGCGCCGCGACCTCACGGCCGGGTCACGTCGACTTCCGAGGCGGTCAGGACCGGGTCACGGCCGGGCGCAAAAAATTAGCCGGCCGCAAAGAATAGGGTTCTTTGCATGACTGAACCCTCGGACGTGCATGCCACTCGCTCCGCCTACAACACAGTAGCTGCCGACTATGCTGATCTCCTGCGCAACGAGCTCGAGGCAAAACCATTTGACCGGGCCATGCTTGGCACCTTTGCCGAGCTCGTGGGGTCTTCCGGAGGCGGTGCTGTTGCCGATATCGGTTGCGGACCTGGACGGATCACCGCGCACCTGCATTCGCTCGGCCTGGCGGCTTTCGGCATCGATCTATCGCCGGAGATGGTGGCAGTAGCCCGCCGCGATCACCCCAGCCTGCAGTTTGATGAAGGGTCGATGGAGGCGCTGGAGCTGGCGGACGGCACCTTGGGTGGCATCGTCGGCTGGTATTCGATCATCCACACGCCGCCGGGCCGTTTGCCGGCGGTGTTCGCGGAATTCCACCGGACCCTCCTGGACGGCGGCTTGCTGCTTCTCGCGTTTCAGGCCGGTGACGAGCCCAGGCATTTGGACTTCGCGTATGGCCACGAGATCGATCTCGATGCCTATCGCTTGCCGCCTGAGCGCATCACGGAACTCCTCCTTCGGGCCGGCTTTGTCGTGGACGCGCAGCTTCTCCGCGAACCGGACGAAATGCACGAGAAGACCCCGCAGGCCTACCTTCTAGCCCGCAAGCCGCCGCGCAAACCGGCCACGGCGTGAACGAAGCCGCGCAAACGGAGGCCTAGGCAGGGAGCCGCAGTCCGCCGTCGTGCATCTCTGCCAAGCCGTCGCGCAGGAGCCCTTCGAGGGCGCGTTCGAGCTGCTCCGGAGCCGAATTCAAGCGGTGCAGGGCAGCCAGCGGTACGGCCGCGCCCTCGGCCGCGAAACCGAGGTCAGCCGCGGGGCGCTCGAACAGTTCCGGGGCTACCGGCGAATCGGCCACGCGCAATACGGCCATCACGGCACCCCGCAGCTGCCGGTCCGTGCCGTGCCACGCCTGGCCTTTGGGCGTGTATGTCGGCGGCGGTTCACCTGCGGCAAGCCACGCACAGGAGTCGCGGACGGGGCAGTCTGAGCACTTGGGGGAGCGGGCCGTGCACACCAGCGCTCCGAGTTCCATGACGGAAGCGTTCCAGCGGACGGAGAGCCCGACGTCGTCGGGCATGAGCGATTGGGCGAGGCGCATCTCCGACGCGCTGAGCGACGGCGCCGGCAGCGCAAGTCCCGAAACAAGCCGGGCATGCACTCGCCGGATGTTCGTGTCCACCACGGTTTCGCGTCGCCCGAACGCAAAAGCAGCCACCGCCGCGGCCGTATAGTCGCCGACGCCGGGAAGGCTCAACAGCGATGCGTGTGTATCCGGCACCTTGCCGCCATGCTGTTCCACGATCGCGACGGCGGCCGCGTGGAGCCTGAGCGCGCGGCGGGGATAACCGAGCCTGCCCCAATGTCGCACGGCCTCGCCCGAGGGCTGCCTCGCGAGATCCGCAGGTTCCGGCCAGCGTTCCATCCAGTCTTCCCACACCGGTAAGACACGAACTACCGGCGTCTGCTGCAGCATCACCTCGCTGACCAGGATTCCCCACGGGCTGCAGTCCGGTGACCTCCATGGCAATACCCGGGCCACCTCGGAGAACCAGCGGTCCATGGACTGATGCAGGTCCGTGAGGTGATGGGTGCCGGCAAGTTCAGCGGCGCTGGCAATCTCGGCGGAGCCGGGCAGTGACATGAAGATCCTTGCTGCGGTTCGTGGCAGGCCCTGATGGCGGCCGATTCCTGCCATCCACTGTAGTGGAGTCGCGGGGATGACGTAGGTCATACTGGCCCCGATCGGGCCCTGGCGGCGTGGTGCGGCGCCATCAAGGCCCTGCGTTGCCTAGCCTAGAAGCATGGTCAACAAGGGCAAGCAACCGCCGAGGGCGCGCACGTCGTCGTCGGCAAACAGCCCTGCCCGGACCGCAGGCGCAAACCGTCCGACAAACGGGGCCAGGCCTCAAAGGCGCCGGACCAGCCCTGCCGTTTACCGGCGTCGGAGGCTGGTAGTTTTCGGTGCCCTCCTGCTGGTCCTTGCGATGCTCGTGGCCGGGGTCGTGGCCATGAGTTCATCCCTTGCGAGCAAGGCTGATTCCGGAATCTCCAAGAACGACGCGGGTGCGGCGGCCCCCGCGGTCCAAGCTCCTTCGACTGATCCAATTGTGCCCACTACAACGCCCGCGCCGACCCCGGTGTGCGACCTCAATCTGGTGACGGTAACGGCGTCCACGGACCAGCCTGCCTATGCGGCCGGGCAGAACCCCGTGCTGAGCATGAAGATCACCAACGGCGGAACGGCACCGTGCCAGGTCAATGTCGGCACGTCCCAGATGGAGTTCCTGGTGATGAGTGGCGAGGACCGGATTTTCTCCTCGAAGGACTGCCAGGCCAAGGGCGATGACCTCGTGAAGCAGATCGATCCGGGCAAGAGCGAGACGGCCAACTTCCCGTGGCAACGCAACCGGACGACGGAAGGCTGCGGCGTGATCTCTGCCAAGCCAGCCACCGGTACGTACACCTTCAAGGCCGTCCTGGGAAACAAGGCGAGCACCAAAGCCGTCTTCGAGCTGCGCTAGAGGAACCTGTCCAGCAGGCTGGCTTCGGCCATGCGGCTGAGCCCTTCGCGGACGGTCCGGGCGCGCTGGTCGCCGATGCCGTCCACGGTCATGAGGTCGTCGATAGTGGCGGCCATAAGGTTTTGGAGTCCGCCGAAGTGCTCCACCAAACGGTCGGCCACGGCTTTCGGAACGGACTTCAACCCCGACAGGAGGCGGTAGCCGCGCGGCTGCACACCGGCGTCGAGCACGTCCATGCCTCCGGCGAAACCGATGATCCCGGCAATCTTGCCCAGATCAATCAGCTCTGTAGGGCCAAGATCCAGAAGGGCCTGCACCGCGCCGTCGATGTCCTCCGGCGAGGCATCGGCACCCGCGTAGTCGCGGATGATCACGTCGCTGCCCGGCCCGCGGCCCGTGGTGAGCTCCTCCAACTGCAATGAGAGCAACCGGCCGTCCTCGCCAAGCTCCAGGACATATTGTGCGATTTCCTCGGCAATGCGCCGGACCATTTCCTGGCGCTGAAGGGTCACAGCCACATCCCGGACGGTGACCATGGCTTCGATTTCGAGGGCCGACAGGGCGCTGGTGACTTGGTCCAAGCGGGCGCTGTAGCGTTCGAGGGTTGCGAGAGCCTGGTTGGCGCGGGCCAGGACCTTCTCGGAGCCCTCCAGCACGTGCCGCAAGCCGTTGACGTAGAGGGCGATGATCTGCATGGACTGGCTGACCGAAATCACCGGAACTCCGGTCTGGATGGCCACGCGCTCGGCCGTCCTGTGGCGCGTTCCTGATTCCTGGGTCTCGATGCTGGAGTCCGGCACAAGCTGGACCGCGGCACGAAGGATGTTCCCGGCGTCCTTGTCGCAGATGATGGCGCCATCCATCTTCGCGAGTTCGCGCAGCCGCGTCGGGGAGAAATCGATGCCGATTTCAAAGCCGCCGGAACAGATGGATTCGATGGTCCGGTCCGTTCCCAGCACAATCAGGGCGCCAGTGCGCCCACGGAGGATGCGTTCCAGGCCGTCGCGCAAAGGTGTTCCGGGGGCCACCCTGCCCAGAGTCGCCTTGAGCGAATCTTCGGGGCTCCGAGCCATAGGTGTTCCCTTCAAAGGTGCACGCAGGCGCGCCCGCAAGTGTGCCGGTTTTCAGCAATGAGTCGACGGGATAAAAATGCCAGGTTTCCCGCAAGCTCAATGATAGAGGTATAGACCGGCAACAACCGCACGGGCAAGCCTTAAAGTGCCCCAAAGAAGGTTATGTGGCGGGTGCTTCGAAACGCGTTCGACGGCGGCCGCCCGACCGCCACTTTGGGCTCGGTCCCCGTGACCCTCAGATCGGTCCCCGGACCCTCAGCTCGGTCCCCGGGACCCTCAACTTGGTCACTGGGACCTCAGGGGGCCGTCCGAAGCCGCGCGAGCCGCTCGAGGTCGCGTCGCACACTCTGCAACGCGGCTTCCCGGGCCGCCGCCCTTCCAGTGTCCGGATGCGTTTGCCTCGCGGGAGAGTGGGTTGCCCCTCTGCCGGCGTCCGGGCGGTGCCCTTGCCGGAGCCGGCTCCTGGCCGCGGCGGAGTTCGCTTCCGTGAACCCGGGAGGGTTCGCGGCGAGGCTCGCCGGGGGATTCGCCGCGGGGTACGTTGCGGGGGAGGGGCCGAGGGGATCGTAGAACAAGTCATTCCCTGGTTTCATTGATGCCTGTTCCTTTCATGCCATCGTCGGCTGCTCGGGTGTTCTTCCTGGCGGATGGCTCCAACGCGAGCTGGAGCTCCCGCCTTTCAATTCAAACTATCGGCAGGTGATTTCGGAGGTTTGTGCACCTCGTTTCGATCCTGTTAAGCGCCGGCCTTGGGACCCTGCCTCCGGCGGAGTCCCCGGCTGCGATAAACTTGGTATCTTGGCTGGCGCGCAAATCGTGCCGCTCCCTGAGTTGGCCCCCGGCCGGCACGGGGCCGTACCCAGCCTCCATTCCACGTTCGGCCCGTCGTTTCAATGCGGGCAACGCCCAGATCGCAGCGAAAGTAGCACCGTGTCCCAAGAAGTCCTGAGCCCCGCCCGAGTCCAGGAAATTCACCATGAGGCCTCCCGGCGTCGTACTTTCGCGGTCATTTCGCACCCTGACGCCGGCAAGTCCACGCTCACGGAAGCCCTCGCCCTGCACGCCAAAGTGATCGGCACCGCCGGTGCGTCGAGCGGCAAGGCCAACCGCAAGGAAACCGTCTCCGACTGGATGCAGATGGAGAAGGACCGCGGTATTTCCATCAGTTCCGCAGCATTGCAGTTCTCCTACCGGGACACTGTGATCAACCTGCTGGACACCCCGGGCCACGCCGACTTCTCCGAGGACACCTACCGCGTCCTGGCCGCAGTCGACTGCGCAGTGATGTTGGTCGACGCCGCCAAGGGCCTGGAAACGCAGACCATGAAGCTCTTCGAGGTCTGCAAGCAGCGGAACCTTCCCATCATCACGGTCATCAACAAATGGGACCGTCCGGGCCTGGACGCCCTCGCGCTGATGGACGAGATCACGGAACGCACCGGCCTTCAGCCCATGCCCTTGACCTGGGCCGTGGGCATTTCGGGCGACTTCCGTGGAGTCTGGGACCTGCGCAATGACCGCTTCGCACGGTTCGCGCGCAACAACGCCGGCGCCAACATCGCCATCACCGAGTACTTCACCCCGGAAGAAGCAGCCGAGGCCCAGGGCAACAACTGGAGCGACGCCGTCGACGAAGCCGGACTGGTGATCGAATCAAACCTCGAATTCAACGTTGAGAGCTTCCACGCCGGAACGGCAACACCTATCCTCTTCAGCTCGGCGGCCCTGAACTTCGGGGTCAAGGAAATCCTTGACGCCTTGGTGGATTTCGCGCCCCCGGCCGCACCCCGCCCGGACGTCGACGGCGAGCCCCGTTCCGTTGACGCTCCCTTCGCCGGATTCGTCTTCAAGGTCCAGGCCGGCATGAACAAGGCCCACCGAGACCACGTTGCGTTCATCCGTGTGTGCTCCGGCGTCTTTGAGCGCGGCATGGTGGTCACGCAGACACGCACCGGGAAGTCCTTCGCCACCAAGTACGCCCAGCAGGTGTTCGGGCGCGAACGCGAAGTCATCGACGAGGCCTACCCCGGCGACGTCGTCGGCTTGGTGAACGCGTCCTCACTCCGTGTAGGGGACAGCTTGTTCCTGGACGAACCAGTGGAATTCCCCGCCATTCCGCTCTTTGCCCCAGAGCATTTCCAAGTGGCAAGGTCCCAGGATCCCAGCCGCTTCAAGCAGTTCCGCCGCGGCATCGAACAGCTTGAGCACGAAGGCGTCATCCAGGTGCTCCGTTCCGACGTCCGAGGCGACCAGGCACCCGTCCTCGCCGCTGTCGGTCCCATGCAGTTCGAAGTGGTGGAAGACCGCATGGCCCACGACTTCAACGCCCCGATGCGCTTGGAGCGCCTCCCGTACTCGATGGCGAGGATCTCGACGGCGGAGGCCATGCCGGCGCTCGCAAACGTCCCCGGCGCTGAGGTGCTTCTGAGGTCCGACGGCGAATACCTCGCGTTGTTCAACGATGTCTGGGCGCTGCGCAGGATCGAGAAGAACCACCCGAAGCTCACGCTGGTCCCGATCGGCACGCACAACCCTGCGAAATAGTCCTCCAAACGCGAAGCACTCCTCTGGACATTCCCCTCGTATGAGCTAAGGACTGGACATAATGCTGTTATGTCCAGTCCTTGGTTCGAAGAGGGGGCATGTCCCGTGGGGACCTGGGCTTGGGGCGGGCGTTCAGTAGCTCACTTGGCGTTCGAGCTTGTTTCCCAACCCCAGCATGGCGAGGCTCACCGCGAGGAATCCTACGGCGATCGCTACTGCAAAAACCGCCACTCCGCCCCAACCGCCGGCGCGCAAAGGGTCGATGAACCAGTAGGCGTACCAGTTTACGAATGACCCCCGGACCAGGCTGTAGACGAGGTAGGCAACCGGGTAGAGCAGCCAGTACCAGAGGTGCTTGACGGTCAGCCTTGAGCGCGGAGGCTGGAACAGCCAATCGGCAACCATGACAACCGGCATGAGGTAGTGGACGACGAAGTTGACCCAGGGGAGCAAGGAGCCGAGGTCTTGTCCTGCGAGGAGTGCGCCGAAGACGAGTCCCACAACGGCCATGGCGATCGTTGCAGTGCCCCGCGTGGCGTCGTCGAGTTCGCTGGGCCGCTTGCAAACCATCACGCGGTAGCCGCTGATCAACAGCACCACCGACGCGAAGATGTTGGACAGGTTGGTGAAGTAGCTGAAGAAGTTCCACGGATCAAAGCCCAGGCCGATGTGGACCGTGAGCTGCGTCCCGACGGCTACAAGGGTCAGGAGGGCAAAGAAGAGGCGTCCCCCAATGAGCACATTTCTTTTGGTCATGGGGACAATCTTCCGGTGGCCACGGCTAACTCACGCGCCCGACACTCCGAGCCAAGCTGTCAACTCAAACAGGGGGCAGGTCCAGTGGTGGACTAGGTGCTGACCACCTGTTCGTACGGCATGGATCAACTTCGGGGCACCTCAGGTGGTGCTACTTATGGGCGTTCGAGATCCAGTGGACGCGGACCTATCCGCTCGGCAGGGAGGCCGGTCGCGTCGCGGATCGGGCCCTACACGGTGGTGATCTTGCCGTCCCACCCGCCGCCGGCCGGGACGGAGGCGTGCTGGTGGATCAGTTCCCAGCCGTTCTCACGCCGCTCGAAGCAGTCGGTCTGCCGGGCCATGACGTGCTTGGTGGAGCCGTTCTTGAGCACGATGTTCGTGCTCTGCACCGTGCAGACGATGCCCATGTCCCCATTGACCTTCGCGGACAGTTCGAGGATCTCGACGTTGCAGGACTCGAAGTTGGCGAAGGTGTCGTCGAACAGCTTGCGCGCCGGGGGGACGCCCCTGGACGCGAACGGGGGGATGTCGAACCACAGCACGTCGGACGCCCAGTGCAGGGTGCTCTGCGCACCGGTCATCGACGTCGCCATCTCGCGGACGATGGCGATGATGGCTTCCTTGTCCTGCTCGGTCGTCGTCATGACTTTGCTCCCTTCATCTCGCGGCCCTGATCAGCCTCTACGGACAACCCTGCCGCGTGCCCCGACGAGAGGTGCAAGACCCGCTCGCGCCCGTGTATCTCCCGTTGGGGGAGGTGGCATAGTGGCAGGCATGGACGCGACACTGCCGATCGGGGACTTCGCAAGGACCACGCACTTGAGCGTGAAGACGCTGCGCTACTACCACCAGGTGGGCCTGCTGGAACCGGACGAGGTGGACCGGCATACCGGCCACCGGTACTACACCACCGCGCAGATCCCGACCGCGCAGATCATCCGCCGCTTTCGCGCCTTGGACATGCCGGTCGAGCAGATCGCCAAGGTGCTGGCCGCCCCCGACCTCGACACCCGCAACGCGCTGCTGGCCGCGCACCTGAACCAGATGGAGCGGGAGTTGGCGCGCAGCCAGTCTGCGGTCGCCTCGCTGCGCGACCTGCTTACCCGCCCGCCGGGCGGCACCCGGGCCGAGATCGGGCGCCGGAGCGTTCCGGCCACGCCGGCGGCTGCGATCACCGAGACCGTTGACGTCGCCGAGGCGTTGACCTGGTACCAGGGTGCGCTCGGTGAGATCTACGCGACGCTTGACGCCCAGGGCCTGGCCGCCGACGCGCCGGCTGGCGGGATCTTCAGTACAGACCTGTTCACCCACGGGCGCGGACCGGCGACGATCTTCGTGCCTTGCGCCGGACCGCTGCGCCCCATGGGTCGGGTCGGTGCGCTGGTCATCCCGGCGGTCGAGTTGGCGACGATTGTGCACCGCGGCCCGCATGCGAATATCGACCTGGCTTACGGAGCCCTCGGCACGTACGTCGCTGAACATGCCCTCGCCGTGGACGGCCCGATCCGCGAGTACTACCCCGTCGGGCGCCACGAGAGCGCAGAGGCGGCCGAGTGGCGCACCGAGATCTGCTGGCCGATCTTCCACACCGGACCGTCGCCCGACGAACCCGCAGCGCGCACACACGAAGGCGGCGATGGGTAGAGGGCGTAGGTGGCACTCGGAACCTGCGGCGCCGAACGCGCCGACACCGGCGATATCGAAACTCCTATGCGGTCACGGCGCTAGGTGATCAGCAACTCCAAAGCCTCGGCCAGGTGTGCCACTTCGCGGACCGAGAAACCCTCCGGGATGGGCCCCGGTCCGTTGGGGCTGGCGGGCACCACGGCGTGGGTGAAACCAAGCCGCTGCGCCTCGTGGATGCGCTGGTTGATCCCCGGCACGGGACGGACCTCGCCAGCCAGGCCAACTTCGCCGAATGCAATGAGCCGCTGAGGCAGTGCCTTGCGCGCCTTCGCCGAGGCCACGGCAAGCGCCACTGCGAGGTCGGTGGCCGGTTCGCTCAACTTCACCCCTCCGACAGTGGCCACGTAGGAGTCGTCCTTGTGCAGGATGCAGCCGGCCCGCTGTTGAAGCACAGCCAGGAGCATGGCGACGCGCGAGCTGTCCAGGCCGCTCGTGGCCCTGCGCGGCTGTGAGCTGGCACTCTCAGCCAGGAGCGACTGCACCTCGGCCAGCAGCGGGCGCCTGCCTTCCATGGTCACGGTGATGCATGTGCCCGACACCGGCTCGCGGGTCCGCGACACAAAAAGCCCGCTGGGATCGGCGAGGCCTTCGATGCCGGTTTCGTTCAGGTCGAAACAGCCGACGTCGTCCGTGGCCCCGTAGCGGTTCTTGACCGCGCGCAACAATCGCAAGCGCGAATGGCGCTCGCCTTCGAACTGGCACACGACGTCCACCAGATGCTCCAGGAGACGCGGACCGGCAATGGAGCCGTCCTTCGTCACGTGGCCAACCAGCAGGGTGGTCATGTTGCGGCGCTTTGCGGCGGCGATGATGGACGCTGCGACTTCCCGGACCTGTGAGACTCCGCCCGCGCTACCTTCGACATCGGCGCTGCTGAGGGTCTGTACCGAGTCCACGATCAGCAGCTTCGGCTCGAGCTTCTCCACTTGCCCCAGTGCCTGCCCGAGGTCCGTTTCCGCAGAGAGATAGAGGGTATGCGCGACCGCGTCAATCCTTTCCGCACGGAGCTTGACCTGGGCCGCCGATTCCTCGCCCGTGACGTACAGGACGTCCTGGCCCGTGCGGGCGAACTTCGCCGCGACATCCAGGAGCAGCGTGGATTTCCCGACGCCGGGTTCCCCGGCAAGCAGGATGACCGCACCGGGAACCAGCCCTCCGCCCAGGACGCGGTCCAGTTCGTCGACGCCGGTGGGCAGGAACGCGGCCGTGGTGCCGTCTACCTCGGCAATCCGGCGGGCCGGCTCCAAAACCGTTGTGGCCGCCGTCGTACGCGCAACTGTGACGCCTGTTTCCTCCACGGTGCCCCACGCCTGGCATTCGCCGCAGCGCCCCACCCACTTGACCGTGGTCCACCCGCATTCGGCACATTTGTACGCGGGTGTCTTGGAGGTGCGTGAGGTCTTGGAAGCCATGCGTACAAGGCTAGTGGAGGGGTAGGACAGTCAAGTGCGCCTTACTGCAATGGAGGAAGCACGTCCCTTGCCTCGCGGGGGTCCATGCCCGCGGCTTCGAGCAGGTCCACCATGAGCGGGCGGAAGAGCATCACCACTGTTTCGCCCTCGAGCTTCTGGACGTGCAGCATTTTGGGGTGCAGGCGGGTGGCAATGTCAGCCAAGTCCTGCCGAGCGCCTCGCAGGTGGGCGCGGCGGGCGCCGTCGTGCACTTCCGCGAGTCCGAGCGACAGTTCCTCGACCGCGGCGGAAGTGTCCTGCAGGGCCTCCGAAATGCTGTCCGTGGCCTCGTCCGTCAGGGCTGCGTGGTTGATGGCACTCGTCAGCCGCCGCGCGAACACGCGGCCGTTGCGAAGGGCGAGGTCGATGGAATCCAGCGATTCCTCCAGCATGGTCAACTCGTCGCGGTGCCGCCGGTACGCCGGGGCGAGCGTGGCCACCTCACCGGAGGCCTTGAGGGATTGGCGCATCCGGTCCACGAGGGGCTGGCAATTCCGCCCCCGGATGAGGGCATGCCAGGCTTGGGTCGAGTCGCTGTTGATCAATGCGTCGGCACACTCACGGAGGACCTCCGAGAGTTCGTGGAGGAGTTTGCGGACGTCCTGGCGCGGTTCCCGTCGCGGGTCCTTCGGGACCAGCATGGTGACGAGCAGCGCGAAAACCCCGCCGACTACGGCGTCGATGCTCCGCGTGAACGGCCCGCCTTCCGGCGCCGGCAGCAGGACCACGAGAAGTGATTGCAGGCCGAGCTGGGTGGTGAAGATGGAGCCACTGTCCAGGAACCGGGCCAGGAGGATGGAGAAAAGGAGCACGACGGCGGCTTGCCAGATTCCCGAACCCAGCCAGTGGAGCAGCAAATCGCCGATGACGATCCCGAGGGTACAGCCGAGCCCGACTTCCACCACCCGGCGAAGCCGCGGATCCCGCGAGAAGCCGAGCGCGATCAGGGACGAGGTGGCAGCAAAAAGGGGTCCCTTGTGCCCCAGGATGTATTCAGCGAACGCGTAGGCGCCCACGGCGCACACGGTCATCTGGACGGCCGGAACCAAGGAGTTCCGGCTGCGGACGAAGCCGGTGCGCAGCCGCGCCCGCAGGAATTTCTTGCTTGCTGAAAGTCCTTGGGGGGCGGTCATGGCTCAAGTCTATTCAGGAGCGGCTCACGGAGTGCGGCACGCCGAGGAAGCCTTGAAGTGAGGGGCGTCACTTAATCCCCCATGACACGCCAAGCGCAAGGGCGACGCTGCACTTGTAAACCAATGGTCCGCCGCCGTTCATCTCCCGTTCACTTTGGACCGCCGATCCCGTTACCTGCGGCTCCTACCGTCAATCAAGGTACAAACACGTACGCAAATCTTTCGTATGCCGACTTTCTCCCTCGGCACGCATCAGAGAATCCCTGGAAGGGGTACATCCCAGTGAAGGCAACTCGCTTCGGCCGCAACGCGGCAATTGCGGTCCTCGCAGTCGGCGCCCTTGCGCTGACCGCTTGTGGTTCAGATAACGCAACCGGCGCCGCACCGGCAGCCACCCCGAGCGCCGCAGCCGTCAAGGTCACCGGCACGCTGACCGGCATCGGCGCCTCCTCGACCGGCGCGGCCATGGACGCTTGGAAGGCCGCGTTCGCTTCCGCCAACCCGGGTGCCACCGTCCAGTACTCCCCGGATGGCTCGGGCGCAGGCCGTAAGGCCATCCTCGACGGCTCCGCGCAGTTCGCAGGCTCTGACGCCTACCTGAGCGACGCTGAGTTGGCCACCTCCAAGACCAAGTGCGGCACCGATGGCGCCATCAACATCCCGGTCTACGTCTCGCCGATCGCCGTTGCCTTCAACATCCCGAACGTCAAGGACTTGAAGCTCGACGCCACCACGGTTGCCAAGATCTTCCGCGGCCAGATCACCAACTGGAACGACCCGGCAATCGCCGCCCTGAACGCCGGCGTCACGCTTCCGGACCTCAAGGTCACCCCGGTCAACCGCTCTGACGACTCCGGAACCACCCAGAACTTCACCGATTACCTGGCTGCCGCTGCTCCCTCGGTCTGGACCGACAAGGCAGCCGGCGTTTGGCCTGCTTCCCTGAAGGGTGAGAACGCCAAGGGCACCTCCGGCGTCGTCAAGACCGTCACCGACACCCCGGGTGCCGTGACTTACGCTGACGATTCCGCAGTTTCCGGCAAGCTCGGCACCGCGCAAATCAAGGTTGGCTCGGACTTCGTCAAGATCTCCGCTGCCGCTGCCGCCAAGGCTGTTGAACTGGGCAAGCCCGTTGCAGGCCGCCCGACCGGCGACCTGTCCATCAAGCTCGACCGCACCACCACGGATTCCTCGGCCTACCCGGTAGTCCTCGTTTCTTACCACGTCGTCTGCACCACCTACGACAAGAAGGAAACCGCTGACCTGGTCAAGGCATTCGAGAGCTACGTAGTCTCCGACGCCGGCCAGCAGGCTGCTGCCGGCTCCGCCAAGTCCGCTCCGCTCTCCAAGGCGCTGCAGGACAAGGCGAAGGCCGCTGTTGACTCCATCAAGGCCAAGGCCTAAGGACCACAATGGAGTAGTGGTGCCGCGGACCGCGTCACCACTACCCTTGAATATCAACGTTCCCCGTCCCGCGCTGGTGAAACATCACCGGACGGGGCGGGGAACTTGGCCATTTTTGAGTGAATCTGAAGGATCGTGAAGTGACCACCAACTCCTTGACCACTTCCCAAGGTGCCGGACGCGCCGGGGACAAGGTCTTCTCCGGAGCCACCTTGGCCGCGGGATGCCTGATCCTCGCGGTTCTCTTCGGCGTCGCACTTTTCCTTGTCATCCAGGCCATTCCGGCCCTTGTGGCTCCACCCGCGGACATCCAGGGCGGCCACGGCTTCTTCGCCTACATCGGTCCGATCGTGGTGGGAACCCTGATTGCCGCCGTCATCGCACTTGTGATTGCAACTCCCGTTGCCATCGGCGTTGCACTGTTTATCTCCCACTACGCGCCCCGCAGGCTTGCCTCGGGCCTTGGCTATGTGGTGGACCTCCTCGCTGCCATTCCTTCCGTGGTCTACGGCGCATGGGGCGCGGCATTCCTTGCCCCCCAGATTTCGCCCGCCTACGGCTGGCTGGCCAGCAACATGGGCTGGCTGCCGATTTTCCAAGGCCCGGCTTCCGCTACCGGCAAGACCATCCTGACCGCGAGCATCGTCCTTTCCGTCATGGTCCTGCCGATCATCACTTCCCTGTCGCGCGAGATCTTCCTGCAGACCCCGAAGCTCCACGAGGAAGCCGCCCTGGCCCTCGGCGCGACCCGCTGGGAAATGATCAAGATTGCGGTTTTGCCGTTCGGGCGACCCGGCATCGTGAGCGCCATCATGCTAGGCCTCGGCCGTGCACTTGGCGAGACCATGGCCGTCGCGCTGGTCCTCTCCTCCGGCGCACTGACCGCAAGCCTGATCCAGTCCGGCAACCAGACCATCGCCGCGGAAATCGCCTTGAACTTCCCTGAAGCCAGCGGACTCAAGGTCAGTACGTTGATCGCGGCCGGCTTGGTGTTGTTCGTCATCACCCTGGGTGTCAACATGATTGCACGCTGGATCATCTCCAGGCACAAAGAATTCTCGGGAGCCAACTAATGACTGTCACAGCCCCCGTAGCGCGCAAACGCTCCGCACTGACCAAGGGCCAGTTGCCCGCTTTCGCGCCGTATGTCGTCCTGGCCGTCGCCTTGGTACTCGGCGCTGCAATCCTTGCACTGATCGGCTTCAACGCCTTCGGTTGGGGCCTCGTGTCCGCCATTCTCTTCACGATCGGCCTGGTCGGCTGGAGCGCAGCCGTCGAAGGCGGCCGCAAGGCAAACGACAAGCTTGCCACATGCCTGATCGTCGGCTCGTTCCTTGTTGCGCTGCTGCCCCTGATCTCGGTGATCTGGACCGTCCTCGTGAACGGCATCCCGGGCATCATCACCCCCGGCTTCCTGACGACATCCATGAACGGCGTCACAGGTGCCCTCGACAACAAGAGCGTCGATGACGGCACGAAGGTCCTCGGCGGCGTCTACCACGCGCTCCTGGGCACCGTGCAGATCACCCTGCTCGCCACTGTCATATCGGTCCCGGTTGGCTTGCTGACGGCTATCTACCTCGTGGAGTACGGCAACGACCGGGCCCTCGCCCGTGCCATCACGTTCTTCGTCGACGTCATGACCGGTATCCCCTCGATCGTGGCGGGTCTCTTTTCCGCAGCATTCTTCTTCGCCGTGGTCGGCCCGGGCACCAAGACCGGTGCGGTTGCCGCCGTCGCGCTTTCAGTCCTGATGATCCCGGTGGTGGTTCGCTCGAGCGAGGAAATGCTCAAAATCGTCCCGAACGAGCTCCGCGAGGCGGCTTACGCGCTCGGCGTCCGCAAATGGCGCACCATCCTCAAGGTGGTCATCCCGACGGCGATTTCCGGCATCGCGTCCGGCGTCACCTTGGCGATCGCCCGAGTGATTGGCGAGACGGCTCCGATCCTCGTCACCGCAGGTTTCGCGACCACCATCAACAACAACGTGTTCGGCGGCTGGATGGCCTCACTGCCTACGTTCATCTACACGCAGATCCTGAACCCGACCTCGCCGTCCAACCCGGACCCGTCGAGCCAGCGGGCATGGGGCGCCGCACTGGTCCTGATCATCCTGGTGATGCTCCTGAACCTCGGCGCCAGGCTGATAGCCCGGATCTTCGCCCCCAAGGCCGGCCGTTGAACCGCCAGGCCACACGCAAACTTCCAACCACAGCACCGAAGGAACACCATGTCTAAGCGGATCGACGTCAAGGATCTGAACGTCTACTACGGCAGCTTCCTGGCCGTTGAAGGCGTCAACATCAACATTGAAGCCAAATCGGTCACGGCGTTCATCGGTCCGTCCGGTTGTGGCAAGTCCACCTTCCTGCGCACCCTGAACCGCATGCACGAGGTACTGCCCGGGGCCCGCGTCGAAGGCGAAGTCCTGCTCGACGGCGACAACCTCTACGGCCCCGGCGTGGACCCAGTGACCGTCCGCACCCAGGTCGGCATGGTCTTCCAGCGGCCCAACCCGTTCCCCACGATGTCCATTCGTGACAACGTGCTGGCCGGCGTGAAGTTGAACAACAAGAAGATCAGCAAGGGCGCGGCCGACGCACTCGTGGAGAAGTCCCTGCGCGGCGCGAACCTGTGGAACGAGGTCAAGGACCGCCTTGAGAAGCCGGGATCCGGACTCTCCGGCGGCCAGCAGCAGCGGCTCTGCATTGCCCGTGCCATCGCCGTGGAACCGCAGGTCATCCTCATGGACGAGCCCTGCTCCGCGCTTGACCCCATCTCCACCTTGGCCGTCGAAGACCTCATCAATGAGCTCAAGGACGAGTACACCGTGGTGATCGTGACCCACAACATGCAGCAGGCCGCACGCGTTTCCGACAAGACCGCGTTCTTCAACATCGCCGGCACCGGCAAGCCCGGCAAGCTCATCGAGTTCGCCGACACCACCACCATCTTCAACAACCCGTCCCAGAAGGCCACGGAAGACTACGTCTCCGGCCGGTTCGGATAAGCCCCACCGCCACCCTAGCCTCGCAAGTCCCCACCGGCTCCCAGCCTTCGCAAGTCCCCACCGGCTCCCAGCCTTCGCAAGCTCAGGCAGGGGCCCTCGCCGGTGTGGGCCCCCGGCCAGGGAACCCCGGCGGCGTGGGCCCCCGGCCAGGGAACCCTGGCGGCGTGGGCCCACGCCCGGGGACCCCTGCTGCTGTGGGCCCAGTAAAGCCCGACGGCGACGGTCACCTCGGAAGGTGACTGCCGCCGTCGGGCTTTTTGCATACCTGAGGGCTACAAGCGGATCTGGTGCGGATCCCTCTCAAGGGCCGCCTCCCGAGCCGCTGCCTTCGCCGGCCGGAAGCGGCGCCAGGCCAAGGCCACCAACGGCCAGCAAAGAATGAGCGCCACCAAGAGGTAGACCACCACGGCGACCGGTTCGTTCCACAGGCCGGAGACGTCGCCCGCACTCAGCTGGAAGGCCTTGCGCAGCTGACCTTCAATCCGGGGACCCAGGATCAGGCCGATGATCAGGGGCAGGATCGGCAGGCCGAAGCGCCGCATGGCGAAGCCCAGTGCACCGAGCACCAGCAGGATGACCAAGTCGAATGCCTGCAGGTTGACCGCGTACGCGCCCAGCGTTGCGAAGAACAGTATCCCGGCATACAAGTAAGGCCGGGGAATCCGCAGCAGCTTGGCCCACAAGGGCGCCATGGGCAGGTTGATGAGCAAGAGCAGGGTATTCCCGATGAACAAGCTGGCGATGAGGCCCCAGACCAGGATTGGTTCGTTCTGGAAGAGCAACGGACCGGGTTGGATGCCGAACTGCATCAAGGCGGCAAGCATGACGCCCGCCGTAGCATTGGTCGGCAGGCCGAGCGCCAGCAGGGGCGTCAACGTCCCGGCAGCGGAGGCGTTGTTCGCGGCCTCGGGGCCGGCCACGCCTTCGATGGCACCGTGCCCGAACTCCTCCGGGTGCTTGGTGAGCTTTTTCTCGACCGAGTAGGACAGGAATGTGGGGACCTCGGCCCCGCCCGCCGGCATAGCGCCGAACGGGAAGCCAAGCGCGGTTCCACGGAGCCACGGCTTCCAAGAGCGCTTCCAGTCCTGTTTGCCCATCCATGGCTGGCCCACCGGGATGGTGGACGTCTTGCTGCGGCGAAGATGGGCAGCGATCCAGAGGGCCTCGCCGACGGCGAAGATCGCCACGGCCACCACTACGATGTCGAGGCCGTCGCTCAGCAAGGGGATGCCGAAGACCAGGCGCTGCTGGCCGGTCACCGGGTCCAGGCCGACCAGTCCGATGGCCAGGCCGAGGCCGAGGGATGCGAAGCCGCGGAGCTTGGAGGCTCCAAGGACCGCAGTCACGGTCAACAGGCCCAGGATCATGATGGCCAGATAGCTGGACGGGCCCAGGCTCACCGCAAACTTCACCACCACGGGGGCGAACGCGGCCAAAAGCGCGGTTCCTATGGTGCCGGCCACGAAGGAACCGATGGCTGCCGTGGCCAGGGCTTGTGCAGCCCGGCCCGCCTTTGCCATCTTGTGGCCCTCGATTGCGGTGATAACCGTGGACGACTCGCCTGGGGTGTTCAGCAGGATGGACGTGGTGGAGCCGCCGTACATACCGCCGTAGTAGATGCCGGCGAACATGATCAGCGCACTGGTGGGTTCGAGGTTGTAGGTCAGGGGCAGCAACAGCGCGATAGCCATGGCCGGGCCGATGCCTGGAAGCACGCCCACGGCGGTGCCGAGGAGCACGCCAAGGCACGCGAACATGAGGTTCATGGGGGTCAGCGCGGTGGAGAACCCCTGTAGCAACAGATTGAAAGTATCCATGTCAGAGGATTCCTGCCAAGATGCCGGCGGGGAGTTTGATGCCCAGCCCGAAGTAGAAGCCGTAGAAAGTCAGAAGGGCCATGGCCACGGAGACCAGCCCGTCCCGGACGTAGTTGCGGCCACCCAACGCCCACACGCTGCCCCAGAAAAGCAGCGTTCCGGAAATGACCCAGCCGGCAACGTCGATCAGCAGGATGTTCAGGACAAAGGCGCCAGCCAGGGGCAGGACGGTCTTCCAGTCCGCGGGATGGCTCAGATCCACGTCCTCGCCTTCTTCGGCCTGGCCGCGGCCGCCGCGCAAGACGTTGACAGCCAGCAGCACGGCAGTGACGAGGAGCAGGCTCCCGATGATGATTGGAAGGGTCTTGGGACCCACCGGATCTGATACCGAGTACGGGACTACCAGCCGGGATGCGTCCCAGAGAACGACGGCGCCGGCCGCCCCGAGCAGGGCAGCAATGCCGAGCTCGGAACGGCCTTTGCGTGCCGCCGGCTTACCGGCGGCGGTGGCGTGCTGCGTCACGCCAGCCCCAGTTCCTTCAGTACGTCGGCCACCCGCTTGTCCTGGTCCGTGAGGAAGGTCTTGAACTCATTGCCGGTGATGAATGCGTCGGACCAGCCGCGCGTCTTAAGGGCTGCCTTCCACTCATCGCTTGCGTGCATCTTGGTCAGGGCGTCCACAATACGGTCGCGGTCGGCGTCGGAAACTCCGGGCGGAGCCACAATGCCGCGCCAGTTGGTGAAGACGAGGTCGATTTTGGATTCCTTGAGTGTCGGGGCATCAACGCCTTCCAGACGTGACTCGCCGCTCGTGGCCAGCACGCGTACTTCGCCGGACTTGATCTGCTGGAGGTATTCACCGGCGCCGGAGGCCGCGAAGCCGACCTTATTGCCAAGGATTGCCGGAAGCAGGTCGCCGCCGCCGTCGAAGGAGACGAAGTTGACCTTCTTGGGGTCGATGCCAACTGCCTTGGCAAGTTGCATCGGGAGCAAATGGTCAGGGCCGCCAGGGGAGGAACCGCCACCGACGGAGACCTTGGATGGGTCTTCTTTCCAGACCTTCACCAGATCGTCGATGGTCTTGTACGGGGAATCTTTGCCGACCATGATGGCGCCGGGTTCCTGGATGAGGCGGGCGAGGGGAGTGGTGGCCGTCAGCTTCGCCTCGGATTTGTTGGTGTAGCTGGCGCCAACAACGCCCAGGCCCATGAGCATGGCGAGGTCCTTGTTGCCCTTTTCGTTGACCAGGCGTGCCAGGCCCACCGTGCCGCCGGCGCCTGCAAGGTTGAAGACTTCGACGTTTGTAGCGGTCTTGGTATCACCCATGACCTTGGCTGCTGTGCGGGCCGTCGTATCGTAGCCGCCGCCGGGGGTGTTGGGGACCATGATCCGGAGCCCGGTCAGCGGTCCGGCAGGGGCGCTGCTCGTCTTGCCGGCGTCGGCGCCGCCGGTCACGCCGCAGCCGGTGGCCGCGACGGCAAGGCCTGCAGCGACAGCGATGGCGCGCAGTGCGTTCATTGGACGCATGTGTTCCTCTTCTCATCATTGGTGGGAGTGTCTTCACGCTACGGGCGGCAGTGATGCAGGTCACTGTTGTGTTCTCAAAGATCGTTGTGTTCATTGTGGTCACGGTCACACAAGCGCCAGGTGGGCCGATAATGGAACAGACCCCGCGCGGAAAAGCCGCGAAGCAGAATGGCCTGCACCCGGCTGGCCCCGATGCGGAAAGGAAAAAACCTGTGCTCAAAGCTGCCGGAAGGCGAAGGATCCTGCGCCGCCGCCGGATGTCGCTAGCGGGCCAATACCTGGGGCTGCAACTGCTGATTGTGCTCGCTGTGCTGGTCGGGGTCATTTTCATCTCGCTTGCCCAATCGGTGCAGACCTTCGAGCGTGTGGAAGGGCGGCGCGCCCTGTCAGCCGCCGAATCCCTCGCTGCGATGCCCGTGGTCCGTTCCCTGCTTCCTGGTGCGGAGCCAGGTCAGGGCGCCGCGCTTCCCGCCGTCGCCGAATCCGCCCGGACCGTGTCCGGCTCAAGTTTCGTCATCCTGGCCAAACCGGACCGCACCGTCCTGACTTCGCCTGACCCCTCCCAGCTTGGTACGTTGCTGGACCTGGGTGATAGCGACGTCCTTCTGGGGCGCGCATGGACCGGCGCCGTCAACATGAACGGCAAGGTATCCCTTGTGGCACATGTCCCGGTGCTCAATGACCAGGGCCGGATGGTGGGGATCGTCGCCGTCGGCGGGAATTACCCTTCGGTGTGGGAGAGGCTGGGCGACGCCGTACCGGATCTGCTTACTTACCTCGGCGTTTCCTTGGCCTTGGGCACGGCCGGTTCCGTGCTGCTGTCCCGACGCGTGAAACGGCAGACACTCGGCCTTGAACCCGAGGAGATCGCCGGCCTCGTGGAGCATCGTGAGGCCATCCTGCATGGCGTGAAGGAAGGCGTTATCGCCCTGGACCAGCACGAACGGATCACGGTTGCCAACGAAGGCGCGCGCGAGTTCCTCGGCCTGCCGATGGATTGTGTGGGTCGCAAGCTCAACGAGCTTGGCGTGGAACCGCAGTTGCGGGAGGTCCTGACCACGGAGCAGCCGGACCCGGACCGTTTGGTGCTGGCAGGAGAGCGGGTAGTGGTTCTGAACCGCAAACCTGTCCTTTCACATGGGCGGGTCATCGGATCAGTGACTACATTGCGGGACCGCACGGAACTTTCCACCTTGGAGAAGGAGCTCGGAGCCACCCGCACTACAACGGACACCTTGCGGGCACAGACACACGAGTTCGCCAACCAGCTTCATACCATTTCGGGACTGATCCAGCTCAAGGAATACGACGAGGTTGTCAGCTTCGTCAGCGGCGTCAGCCTCAGCCGAACACGCCTGCATGACGACGTCACCTCCCGTATCCACGATCCTGCGCTCGCAGCCATGCTCATCGCTAAAGCGAGCCTGGCCGCCGAGCGGGTCGTAACGCTGCAGCTGGACCAGAACTCGATGCTTGGGCGCGTTGACGAGCAGCTCTCGAGGGACTTGACCACCATTGTCGGCAACCTCGTGGACAACGCGATGGACGCCGTCGCGGGTTCCCCTGACGCAACCGTCCGCGTGACGTTGGCCGAAGAGCCTGACAGTGTGGTGATTACGGTGCGGGACTCCGGTCCCGGTGTGGTCGAGGAACGGATGGCGGACATCTTCCGGCAGGGATTCACTACTAAAGCGATAACGGCCGACGGCGGTCGTGGCTTCGGGCTGGCGCTCACCCGGCTGGCTTGTCTGAGGCGGGGCGGAGAGGTGAACGTCCACAACGACGGCGGTGCCGTGTTCACCGCGAGCCTTAAGAAGCGGAGTCCAATCGAATGATCAATGTCCTGATAGTCGACGATGACTTCATGGTGGCCAAGGTCCACTCAGGATTTGTCCGCCAGACCCCCGGCTTCTTAGTGGTCGGTGTGGCACACACAGGCGCGCAGGCCTTGGACGAGGCTAGGCGATTGAAACCGGATCTGGTCCTCCTGGACATCCACCTGCCTGACATCAGTGGCCTGGACTTGCTGCATCAGCTCCGGGAGGCACTGCCGGAGCTTGACGTGCTGGTCATTACGGCTGCGCGCGAAGTGGATACTGTCCGCCGCGCACTCCGTGGCGGCATTGTCCACTACCTAATGAAGCCCTTCTCCGCCGACGACCTGAACGAACGGCTCCAGCACTACCAGCGCGCGTACAGCTCGCTGGCCGCGTCCAAGACCACGGCCGAGCAGGACGACGTGAACCGGGTCTTCGGGCTCAGCCGGCGTGAACGTCCCCTGCCCAAAGGGTGCAGCGCGGAGACGCTGCGGATGGTGGAACAGTTGCTGAAGGAATCGGACCGGGATCTCTCCGCAAGCGAGGCCGCCGATGTCCTGGGAACCTCCCGGGTCAGTGCCCGGCGCTACCTTGAGTACTTGAGCGAGGAAGGCCTGGTCACGGTTCAGCTCCGCTATGGCGGAGTGGGCCGGCCGGAGCGTCGGTACGTGTGGCGGAGTGTTGGGCCCCGCTGAACTCAGTGGGCCAGCTGAACTCAGCGGGACCCGCTCAACTCAGTGCGACAGCGGCGAGAGCGCCAGCCCAAGGACGAACGCCACAGCGGCGGTAACGATCGGCGTCGCGACCCAGAACCCCAGGATCCGCAGCACCATCCGGCGGTTGGTGACGGAAAAGTTCTGGTTGGTTCCCGCGCCGAGCACCGCCGACGTCACAGTGTGCGTGGTGGAAAGCGGCAAATGGAAGCCGATGGCGCCGACGAACAGCATCAGCGACGTCAGGCTCTGGGCGATGAATCCCCGCATCGGGTCTACCCGTGTCAGCTTGTAGCCCAGGGTGTACGAGATGCGCCAGCCACCGCAAAGCGTTCCCGCCGTGAGCATGACAGCCGTCAGGAGGATGACCCAGATCGGAAGGTCATTGGAGTCGGACACCCCGGCCGCGACAGCGCCCAACAGGATCACCGCTACTGTTCTCTGCCCGTCCTGCAGGCCATGTCCGAACGCGACGGCAGCGGCCGAGACGGATTGTGCATGGCGGAAACGGCCGTGCATAACATCGGGCTGGGTGTATCTCGCCGCCCATGTGACAGGCCACACGAGAAGGTAGGCGCCAAGGAACGCGATCACAGGGGATAGCAGCAACGGCAAGACCACTTGCGCCAGCAGAACGCTGCCTACCCCGTTGATGTAGCCGCCTCCCATGACTGCGCTTGCAGCTCCGGCCCCCACCAGGCCTCCCACCAAGGCATGGGTCGACGAGAGCGGCACACCGCGCCACCAAGCGTAGATTCCCCAAAGGATGGCGCTGCACAGCCCCGCGGCGAGCACAGTCAGTCCGCTCACTCCCGAGGGGAGAACCACCCACGACTGGCTGAAAATCAGCGCGAAACCGCCGCTGAGCAGTACCCCCGCGAAGTTGAAGACAGCCGCCAACACAACGGCAACTGACGGAGTGAGGGCCCGGGTCCGCACGGAGAGTGCGACGGCGGTGGAGACGTCGCGGAAGCCATTCAGGAATGCGAAGCCAGCCGCCAGCGCCACCACAAGGGCGAAGAACGCGACCGCCACCTCATGCTTCCTTGACGATGATGCTGCCTACCTGGGTGGCGACGCGCCGCATGTCCTTGGTGACGTCCACTAGTTGGTTGGCTACGTCGCGGTTCCGCGAAAACTGGGTGGACTTCATGTCGCGGAGCATCTCTGCCACCCATGTCCGGTGGCTGCGCTCGGCACGCTTGGCCAGCCGCAGGACCTCGATCCAGTAGTCCTCGAGTTCGTCCAGATCGTCCAACTGGCGCATGGCATCGACTGTGAGTTCCGCCTGGCGGCTGATGATCTCCAACTGATCCGCCGCGCGCTTGGGCACGCGGTCCAGTTTGTAGAGGGCTACGAGCTCACCCGCGGCATCCAGCTTCTCCATCGCCTCGTTGAGGAAACGCGAGAGGGCGTACATGTCCTCGCGGGGGAGCGGGTTCACGAAACTCGTGCGCATGTGGGTCAGCAAGGCGAAATGCAGATCCGTGGATTTCGCCTCGTGCTCGTGCAACTCCTCCACAAGCCGTTCGTGCTCCGCGACAGGGGCTCCGAAGATCTCAGAAAGCGTCCCGGTTGCCTCAAGAATCTGGCGGGCCATTTGCGACAACAATTGCAACCCGGCGGGTTCTTGGGGGAAGAGACGCAGCTTCATTTGGCTTCCGGTAGGCGGGAGGGATGCGGGCGGGGCGGCGTCTTCGCCGAAGGGCATAAAAATGGTGCCGAACCGGATACGCCTCTCGGCGGTAGGCCGCTCGAAGCGGCTATAAGTTGAAGCCCGGGGGTTTCGCGGTTCGACACCAGTTTCAGTTTTCTACGTCGGCCGAGCTAAGTCAATCTTGACAGCTGGCGCCGGGGGTGGTTGTGACGGCCCGTCGCCCTTATGTTTCATGTCAGTCCAGCTCTCCGAGGCGCCATGCATTGGCCGCGTGCTCGAGATCTTCCGCGGTCTTCACGAGTTGGTGCGAGTTCCGTGTCAGCTTGCTCGCGTGGCCTTCGTTGGAATGCTCTGCGCTGTCCGCCAGGGTTGCTTGGCCGAGCGCGACGACGCGGCAAAACGCGGCTGAGCGTTCCAGCGCGACGTCGAAATCGCCGTCGAACGCTCCCGAAAGGATGGCATCTGCCATCTGCTTCATTTCGTCCGCTCCCGGCGGCTCGGCTGCCCCCGCCACAACATGGGAAACCTGGGCGGTGTCCCTCCCGGCCTTGAAGTACACGGAAATGCGCTCGGAGTTCTGCATGGTGGCCGCGCGCAAGGCATAGAGCCGCCACAATGCGCCGGGCAAAGACCGGGCGGGGCTCTCGGCCCACATTTCAGCGATGGCCTCCAGGCCTTGCTCGTCAGCGAGTTTCACGAGGCGCCTCGTGATCTTGGGATCATCGCTATCCCGACCTCGCCGCACGAGCGCCTGGGCGGCAAGGTGCGCGGCTTCGGACACGCGCGCGGGGTCCGCTCCGCCGGCAAACGGCTCGAAGTCAATCGGCGCGAAGGGTTTCGGCTTGTGGTGCCTATTTGCTCCGCCGTATACAGGAGGTCCCGATTGTTCGCTCATGCCCCAACGCTACTCCTGTGTTTTCGCTCGTGCACTCTTGACTGGGCTTGTTGCGTTCGACGGCGCGGGTGCTGCCCGTGTCAAAACGGCCTTGAGCTTGAGGTACAGTATTTATGGCTGTTTCTACAGTCGGCAGGGGCCTTTAGCTCAGTTGGTAGAGCATCGGACTTTTAATCCGTGGGTCGTGGGTTCGATCCCCACAGGGCCCACCCTAAAACCCCCGGAACCGCACGGTTCCGGGGGTTTACTTGTACGTGGCCTGTTACCGCGTGGCCCACGTGGCGGGGTGACGGCCGAGCGGGCCGGCTTGCTGCGACCAGTGCGCGGGGACGCCGTCGATTCGCCCTGGAAGCGGCACGCGTTGCGCTGGCCCCCAGTCGGTGGTGGTTGCCACGAGTGCGAAGTCTTCGGGTGTAGGTACAGCCAGGTGGTCGTCCGGCAGGGGCAACGAGTAGAGCAGGTTGGCCGTGCCGATGAGTGAGCCCTGGATGCGGGCGGCCATCGAATGGGTGAGCCGTCGGGTCAGAGCGCGTGCGACGGCCGCGGCCAATAACCAGCCGGTCGCATGGTCGAGGGCTTGGACGGGAAGCGGGGCCGGCTCCGCTTGTCCCGTGGCGGTGGCTCCGTCGTCGGCGATCCCGCAGCTCATCTGGACCAGGCTGTCGAACCCGCGGCGATTGCGCCACGGGCCATCCCAGCCGTACGCGTCCAAGCTGGCGACGATCAGTCCGGGGTTCATGGGGGTGAGGGCTTCGTCGTCGTAGCCCAAGCGTTTCAGGGCGTCGGCCCGCAGTCCCGACACGAGCACATCGGCACCCGCGAGCAGTTCCTCGAACGTCGCGCGGTCGCTTGAGGCAGTGAGATCCAGGGCGGCAGTACGTTTGCCGAGAGTCGTCTCAGGCAGCAGCGACGGCACCTCGTCAAAGCCCGGCGGGTCGATCCGCAGCACATCGGCACCGTAGCCAGCGAGGAATTTGGTGCACACCGGTCCGGCGATCACCCGCGTCAGGTCGAGCACGCGCACTCCGTCGAAGGGCAGTTGCCCGACGGAGTCCGGAGTGCCGGCTCCGGATGAGTAGCGTTCGACGACGGTCAGCGGCGCCGCGTCCGCGGTCGCCATCCCCGGAGCCGACGCGAGCCATTGGCCTCGGTTGTGCATGACGGCGGCGCATCCGCCTGCTTCCACAATCGCCGTCTCCAATTCTTCGGCACGCAACCCTGCCACTGCGGCCTGAACTGCTTCTTGGTCATGGGCGCCCAGTACCCGCTCGACGGCGGCGCGGTGGCTGGCATAGTTGGTGTGCAGCCTGATCCATGCATCTGCGGCACGATAGTTGCCGGCGATGGGGTCCCACATCGGTGGCCGGGTCCAGCCGATCGGGGTGAACAGCCTCTCGGACGCGAACGCGGCGCACGACTCCCGACTGTCTACCGTCACTACTGGCTGCTTTGACTGGCTGCGAGCTGCGAGGAACTGCGCTGCGGCCACCGTTGCGACGGCAACCGCTCCCGTCGCAAGTCCTGTCACGTCGAAAGCGGCCGGTAGGACCGCCCGTGGCCCGCTCGTCGTTAGCTGGGCGGCCTGCAAATCCGCACTGTCGTTATCGGCGCAGATTGTTTGCCACATGCGGGAGGCCACATCAGCGAAGCTGTCGTTCACACTCACCATTCTGGACGGGCCCACACGGACGGGCAACGCCAGCCGGATCTGACTCTTCCTGCCCAAGTACGGCTTCTCCTGCCAGACTGTTCCTCATGCACGCGCTTTTGGACGGACTCTTGAACACCAGCCCACTTGTGATCGCGTGCATCGTTTTCGCCCTCGTGTTCGCTGAGGATGCAATCTTTGTGGGCTTTGTTATCCCCGGTGAAACGGCGGCAGTGGTCGGCGGAGTGATTGCAAGCCGTGGGCTCTTCGAATTGTGGGCCATGATCGTCATTGTGGTCATTGCCGCGATCACGGGAGACACCGTGGGCTACGAGATAGGCAAGCACTTCGGCCCGCGGGTGATGGCCCTGAAAATCCTGGACAAAAGACGCGCCCAATTGCAGAAGGCCGAAGACTTCCTCAAAGACAAAGGCGGCATCGCGGTGCTCCTGGGCAGGTTTACTGCTTTCTTTCGTGCCGTCATGCCCGCGCTCGCCGGACTCAGCCGTATGCCTTACCGGCGTTTCGCGTTCTGGAATTTCAGCGGCGGCATTATCTGGGGGTCGTTGTTCGTGACTCTCGGCTTTGTGGCCGGAAATTCGTACGAAGAAGTGGCCCGCGTCGTGGGCCGGGGTGCCGCGGCTGTGGTGGCGGTAATTGTGGTGGCGATTCTGCTTGTGTGGCAAGTCAGGAAGCACCGCGCCAAGAAGGCCTGATGCCGCAGGAACACGGAAATCTGGCGGAAACGTCAAGGCTTTAGGCTGGTCACAATTTGTTCGGGAGGGGCGGCGAAGGGACGAACTGGATATGTCTGATGTTTGGCGTTATAACCGTAGTAGCTGCCCCGACGTCCTCGGCTTATCTGAGCCTCGAGTGATCTGATGTCCGCCTCTGCAGCACACAACTTTTAAGGAGAACCGATGCATCTTTTGCCCCGTGAGCAGGAAAAGCTCATGATCGTGGTCGCGGCCGACCTCGCCCGCCGTCGGCAATCCCGTGGCTTGAAGCTCAACTTCCCCGAAGCCGTGGCCATCATCAGCTACGAACTGATTGAGGGAGCCCGCGACGGGAAAACCGTCGCCGAACTCATGAGCTACGGAACTACCCTGCTCCGCCGCGAGGACGTCATGGAGGGCGTGCCCGAGATGATCCATGACGTCCAGATCGAGGCCACTTTCCCTGACGGCACCAAGCTCGTCACCGTCCACGACCCGATCCGCTAGGAGGCCAATATGATTCCCGGTGAGTACCGGCTCCAAGCAGAGCCCATTGCCTGTAACAGCGGACGCGAGGCAATCGCCGTCGACGTCGTCAACCGTGGCGACCGCCCCGTCCAGGTGGGCTCGCACTACCACTTTGCCGAATCGAACCCCGCGCTCGATTTTGACCGCGACGCCGCTTACGGCCGCCGCCTGGACATCCCCGCCGGAACGGCGGCGCGCTTCGAGCCCGGTGATTCCAAGACCGTCAAACTCGTTGCGCTCGCAGGAAGCCGCGAGGTCTACGGCCTGCGGAACGCCGTCAACGGTCCCCTTGACGCGGACGCCGGAAAGAACGACGGCGGCGCTGCCGCTGCCACCGAAGGGCCCGGAGCCAGCAAAGAAGGGACAGCCCAGTGAGCTTTGAAATTTCGCGCAAGCAGTACGCAGACCTATACGGCCCGACGACGGGCGACTCCATCCGCCTGGCGGACACCGAACTCTTCCTTGAGATCGAGAAGGATTACACGGTCTACGGCGAAGAGGTCATGTTCGGCGGCGGCAAGGTAGTCCGCGACGGCATGGGGCAGAACGGCCAAGTGACCCGCGACGAGGACGTCCCGGACACCGTCATTTCGAACGTGGTGGTCCTTGACTACACCGGAATCTACAAGGCCGATGTGGCGCTCAAAGACGGGCACATCTTCAAGATCGGCAAGGCCGGCAACCCCCAGATCGCCGACGGCGTGGACATCGTGATCGGCGCCAGCACTGAGATGATCGCCGGGGAAGGCAAGATCCTCACCGCAGGCGGCGTGGACACCCACATCCACTACATTTCACCGGACCAGGTCCCCACGGCCCTGTGCAGCGGAATCACCACCATGGTCGGCGGTGGCACGGGACCGGCCGAAGGTACCAAGGCCACCACCATCACGCCCGGCAAATGGCACATTTCGCGGATGCTGCAAGCCGCGGAAGGCCTGCCGATCAATATCGGCCTCCTCGGCAAGGGCCACGCCTCCGCCGTCGAGCCGCTGGCCGAACAGATCCGCGCAGGCGCAGTAGGACTCAAAGTCCACGAGGACTGGGGCGCCACGACGTCGTCGATCGATATGTCCCTGCGCGTGGCTGACGAATACGACGTGCAGGTAGCCATCCACACCGACACCCTCAACGAGTGCGGATTCGTCGAGGACACCATCAAGGCTATCGACGGCCGCGTCATCCACACTTTCCACACCGAAGGCGCCGGCGGCGGGCACGCTCCGGACATCATCAAGATCGCCGGATTGCCCAACGTGCTCCCGGCATCCACCAACCCCACGCTCCCGTACACGCGCAACACCATCGAAGAGCACCTGGACATGCTCATGGTGTGCCACCACCTCAACCCGGACATCCCGGAAGACGTGGCGTTCGCCGATTCCCGCATCCGGGCCGAAACCATCGCCGCCGAAGACGTGCTCCAGGACTTGGGCATCTTCTCGATGACCTCCTCGGATTCCCAGGCCATGGGCCGCGTGGGCGAAGTTGTCATCCGCACTTGGCAAGTGGCCGACGCCATGAAACGGCAGCGGGGCGTCCTCAAGGACGCGTCCGGCGCCAGCCACGGCGCTGCGAACGGCTTGGGCGAGGAAAGCGACAACTTCAGGATCAAGCGCTACATCTCCAAATACACCATCAACCCCGCGATCGCGCAGGGCATGGCCGACTCCATTGGCTCGGTGGAAGTGGGCAAGTTCGCCGACCTCGTCCTGTGGAATCCGGCCTTATTCGGCGTGAAGCCGGACCTGGTCATCAAGGGCGGGCAGATAGCCTACGCGCTCATGGGCGATTCCAACGGCTCCATCCCCACCCCGCAACCACGCACCATGCGCCCCATGTTCGCCACCTACGGCAAGGCGTTGAAGCAGTCTTCCATCACCTTCCTGTCCAAGGCGGCCATCGACGCCGGCGTCCCCGAGGAACTGGGATTGGAGCGCGTTATCCGGCCGGTTTCCGGTATCCGGAACCTGAGCAAAGCGGACCTCAAGTTCAACGGCGAAACGCCCGATATCGCCGTCGACCCCGAAACCTACAAAGTGACGGTCGACGGCGAAGACGTCACCTGCGAACCTTCCGACGTGCTGCCCATGGCCCAGCGCTACTTCCTTTTCTAGATCGCCGGAGGAAAACCACATGATCATCGAAAAGATCCTCGGCAACCTGCACGAACTGCCGCAGGCCGAGGCCGCGGCGCTCGCCAAACTCCACAAGGAGAAGGTCGTGCTGCCCAGCGCCCAACTCGTCAAGCGCATCCAACGCGTCACCACAGACCACGGGAAGGAGCTCGGCATCCGCCTCCCGGCCGGATCCGGAGACCTGCGCGACGGCGACATCCTCGCAGTCGAGGACGCGAACCTGATCGTGGTGTCCGTGCTGCCGAGCGACGTCCTGGTCATCGCCGCCCGCAGCATCTACGAAATGGGCGTAGTGGCGCACTCCCTCGGCAACCGGCACCTGCAGGCCCAGTTCTTCGACGGCGACTCCGAATACGGGGCCGAAGTCATGGTGTGCCAGTACGACCACACGGTCGAGGACTACCTCAAACACGTCGGTGTGCCTTACGACCGCCAGGAACGCGTAATGCTGGTGCCTTTTCGCCATGCTGAACACACGCACTGAGCCTGCTTCGGCTGCTGTTAACCCGGTCGGCAAGCCTCCGGTGGGTGATAGGGGCCGTGCCCGTCCCCAGCCGCTCCCAACCCTCGCAAGCTCGGGTCGGGGCCCTCGCGGCAGTGGGCCCCCGCGGTGCCCGCCACGCCGCGGCCCCTATCACCCACCTACGCCGTGCACGTCACCTTCGGGGGGGCAGCAGTGAGCTCCTATCAGCTAGCCCTCCAGCAGTTGTGCGACTCCGCTCTTCCTACCGGGGCGTTTGCTCACTCGCTGGGGTTTGAGACGTACATCGAGCGGGGGGTCGTGGCTGATGAGGGGAGTTTTGGGGTTTGGCTGGCTGCGTTTGTGGGGCAGCAGTTGACTTATTCCGATGGTTTGGGCATTCGGTTCCTTTATGAAGGGGTGGGTCTGGGGGAGTTGGATGCTCATTTGAGTGCTCAGCTCTTGCCTCGGCAGTTGCGGGAGGCCAGTACCAAAATGGGTGGGCGGCTGATCGAGATCGGGACCGAAGTCTTTCCGTCGGCCGAGCTGGAAGCTTACCGGGCTATGGTGGCCACGGGCCGGGCTGCCGGGCATCAGCCGCTGGCGTTCGCCGTCGTCGCACGCTCGCTGGGCGTGCCGTTCGAAGAAGCGCTGGCCGCGTACCTTTTCGCGGCGGTCACCTCCCTGACGCAGAACGCCGTGCGCGCCATCCCGCTTGGCCAGAACTCCGGGCAGCGCCTGCTGCGCAAAGCGCACGACGGCGTCGCTGCCGCCGTCGAACATGTCCAGCACCTCGGCTGGGACGACTTCGGGGCCGTCAGCCCCGGCCTGGAAATTTCGCAGATGCGGCACGAATGGCAACGTGCGCGCATGTTCATGAGCTAGAACCATAGGAGGACACATGTCTGAACCCATCAAGATCGGCATCGGCGGACCGGTAGGCGCCGGCAAGACCCAGCTCGTGGAGCGGCTGACCCGCCACATGAGCCGGGAAATCTCCATGGCCGCCATCACCAACGACATCTACACGATCGAAGACGCCAAAATCCTCGCGGCCAACGGCATCCTGCCCGAAGACCGCATCATCGGCGTCGAAACCGGCGGCTGCCCGCACACCGCCATCCGCGAAGACACCTCCATGAACACGGCGGCCATCGAGGAACTCAAGAAGCGCCACCCGGACCTGCAGGTGATCTTCGTCGAATCCGGCGGCGACAACCTCTCCGCCACATTCAGCCCCGAGCTCGTGGACTTCTCGATCTACATCATTGACGTCGCCCAGGGCGAGAAAATCCCCCGCAAGGCCGGCCAAGGCATGATCAAGTCGGACCTGTTCATCATCAACAAGACCGACCTCGCCCCCTTCGTTGGGGCAGACCTGTCAGTGATGGAGCGGGACTCCAAGGAATTCCGCGGCGACAAGCCCTTCTGCTTCACGAACCTCAAGACCGACGAAGGGCTCGACAAGGTCATCGCATGGATGCGGCACGATGTCCTGATGCTCGACCTGGCGTCATGAGTTCACTCGCGAACGCTCTCATCTCACCTGGGCCTGCGCCCGCGGATAAAGGGGGCCGTGCCCGCTTCGCGGTGCCCGCCACGCCGCGGCCCCCTTCATCCGCGTCCGCTGATCGGCCCGAGATGGGTCGCCTTGCGCTCGTCGTAGGGAAACGTGCTGGTCGTTCCGTGGCCGTGCAGCAGTTTCATCAGGGTGCCTTGCGGGTTTTGAGACCGCATTACTTGGATGAGAGCGGGCAGGTTTGTTATGTCGTGGTCAACCCTGGCGGGGCGTATTTGGGGGCGGATCTCTATGTTGTGGACGTGGAGGTGGAGGCGGGGGCTTCGTTGCTTTTGACGACGCAGTCGGCCACGAAGATCTATCGGACTCCGGGGTCGTTTGCCGAGCAGCGGATGACTATCCGGCTGGGGGAGGGGGCGGAACTGGAGTTGGCACCTGACCAGCTCATCGCGTACCGGGAGGCCAGCTATCGGCAGGACACGCACATCACTGTGCACCCGACGTCGAGCCTCATCATGGCGGAAGTCATCACTCCGGGCTGGTCCCCGGATGGCGCTTCTTTCAAGTACAAGGAACTCCGGCTCCGGAACGAGATCCAGGTGGAGGGCGACGACGGCGCGGCGCTGCTTGCGCTCGACAACCTCCTGATCCGGCCGCCCCTGGGCGATGTGACCGGAATGGGCTTCATGGAGGGGTACAGCCACCTGGGTTCGCTCGTTGTGGTGGATCCGCGGGTTGACCAGGCGCTCGCCGATGAACTGCACCGGCTGACGGCGGGGTATGAGGCGTACTCGGGTTTGTCGTTGACCCGAACCCTTGCGGGCACGACGGGCCTGGTCCTACGATCCCTCTCGAACAGCACCGAGGAACTGAATCGATTGCTCGGTGCCTGTACTGGCCTTTTGCGCGAACGCTGGTACGGCAGGGCGCCGCTGAACCTCAGGAAGTACTGATGACTTCACTCGCGGAGCTCGCCTCGATGTACCGCCAGCGTGAGCATCTCCCGATGAAATCGCGCCTTGCGTTCATGTTCGGTTCCGTCGTCCTCCTGCACCTTGCCGCCGTCGTACTCCTGTTGGTGGGTGGCGCCGGTGGCGGCCAGCCTCTGGCGCTGGGCCTCGTGCTGACGGCGTATGTGGCCGGTATCAAGCACAGCTACGACTGGGACCACATCGCCGCGATCGACAATTCGACAAGAAAATTCGTGGCACAGCACAAGGACCCCGTGAGTGTCGGCTTCGCCTTCAGCCTGGGCCACAGCTCCGTGGTGATCCTGGCCGGGGTGATGGTGGTCGGCGGCGCCAGCCTCGTGGGCCAGCTCATGGAGGACGGCACCACCGGGCACCTCGTGCTGGGGCTGATCGGCGGCGGCGTGTCCGGGCTCTTCCTTCTGGCCATGGGCATCTTCAACGGGTCGGCGTTCCTCCGCACGATGCAGTTGTACCGCGCCGCCCAGGCCGGCGGCGCGGTCGCCGTCGACGACCTCGAAACCAAAGGGTTCATCGCGCGGCTCTTGGCCAAGCCGCTATCCAAGGTCCAGCGTCCGCGGAACATCTATGTGATCGGGTTCTTGTTCGGGCTCGGCTTCGACACCGCCACCACCATCGGGCTGCTGGTGCTCACGACGGCGGCGTCGCTCGCGGGTGTGCCCGTGCTCGCCCTCCTGGCGCTGCCGCTCGCTTTCACCGCGGCGATGACCCTTTGCGATTCCATCAACGGCGTGGCCATGATGCGCATGTACAAATCCGCCATCCATGATCCCCAGCGCAAGCTTGGATTCAACGCCATCATCACCGGCATCTCGGCCTTCTCGGCCCTGTTCATCTCGGTCATCACGCTGGGCGGCTTCCTCAATGCGGCCTTTGGACTGAGCGATCCTGTCACCACGTGGCTGGGCGAAATTGACCTCGGCGACGCCGGCCTGGTGCTGATTGGGCTGTTCGCCGTCGTTTGGGTGGTTGCGGCCCTGCGATTCCGGGCGGCGCGGCGCCGCTAGTCGGGCTGGAGCCACTCCAGAAGGCGATCCAATGCCCAAGTCGTGATAATGCGATCGGCGGGTACGCCGTTGGCTTCCGCCCGCTCCGCACCATACTGCAGGAAGTCGAGCTGGCCGGGGGCATGGGCGTCACTGTCGATGCTGAAGAGGCAGCCGGCGTCGAGGGCAATTTGAATCAATTCGTCCGGCGGGTCCTGGCGCTCGGGCCGCGAATTGATCTCGACGGCGACCGAGTGTTCCGCGCACGACGCGAACACCTTTTCGGCGTCGAACTCCGACGGAGGCCGGGTTCCTCGCGATCCCTTGACCAAGCGGCCGGTGCAGTGCCCGAGGACGTTCGTGTGCGGGTTTTCGATGGCGGTGAGCATGCGCCGGGTCATGGGCCCTTTGTCGGACCGGAGCTTCGAGTGGACACTGGCCACCACAACGTCCAGTTGGCTCAGCAGTTCCGCGGACTGGTCAAGCTCTCCGTCTTCAAGGATGTCCACTTCGATGCCGGCCAACAGCCGAAAGCCGGGATCCTGCCCGTTTTGCCCGTTGATCCCATCCACAATGGTGAGTTGTTCCATCAAACGCTCGGGACTGAGCCCGTTGGCGATGGTGAGGTTGGGGGAGTGATCGGTCAACGCAATATATTCCCGTCCGAGTATACGAGCCGCGTCGGCCATAACCTCGATCGGCGAGCCGCCGTCGGACCAGTTGCTGTGGCTGTGCAGATCGCCCCGGAGTTCGGCGGGCAGCTTGTGGCCACCCTTGACCAAGGGTTCGGCGCCACGACGACGGAGGTTTTCAAGGTAGTCCGGAACGGTGCCGCTCAGGGCTTGGCTGATCACCTCGAAAGTCCTACTGCCGATTCCCTTGGTTCGCTTGAGGCGGCCATCCTTGACCCGGGCGGCCAGTTCCTCTTGGCTCAGGCCGGCAATGATGCCCGCGGCCCGGCGGAACGCCTGGACCTTGAAGCTGTCCGCGAGTTCCCGTTCCAGCCAGAAGGCGGTTTCGTTGAGCGCGTCTACGGCGTCCATGGCTCAATCATGTACCACGCCGCGCCCAGGCGCATGTGAGCGAGCGTTTGGGTTTAGGGGCCTATAGGTGAGCGAGGGTTTGGGGTTGGGGGCCCATATGTGAGCGAGGGTTCCGGAATGGGGCGTCATGCTGTCGGAATAACTGGGACGGCCACCACCGCCCTGCAATAATCGGAACCAGTTGCCTCGCTTGAGTTGCACGCGGGGCGGTATGCACCTTCGGACGAATCACATCGCAGACGAGGCGGACATGACCAACACTCCCATCCAGCAGGCCACCGACACCACGGCGATGCCACCCGCTACGAACCCCGCCATTGACGAGGACTTGCTTCACCGGCTCGCGGATGCTCACGGCGTCGGGACGGCGTTCTACGGCTGGGATGGGCTGCAACACGACGTTTCGCCCACCACGTTGATCCAAGTGCTGGGCGCGCTGGGAGTCGCCGCACATTCCAACGAGCAGATCGAAGCGGCCCTTGCGGACGCGGAACTGGCGCCGTGGCGGCGGATGCTGCCGCCCGCCGTCGTCGTCCAGGAGGGAACGACGGCGGCTGTACACATCCACGTCCGCGACGGTTCGCCTGCGCGCCTGACGATCTCGCTCGAGGACGGAACGGAACTCGCGGCCACCCAACAGGAAGACTGGGCTTCGCCGCGCGACGTGGATGGAGTGCCCACAGGCCGCGCCACTTTTGAGGTGCCGGCCGGGTTGCCGCTCGGCTGGCATTCGCTCACGGCCGAGTCCGACGGCGTGACGGCCACCGCGGTGCTGGCCGTGGTTCCAGCCAAGTTGCAGACGGCAGCACAGCTCGAGGAACGGCGCGGCTGGGGACTCGCCACGCAGTTGTACTCGGTACGCTCGAAGCGCTCATGGGGCATCGGGGATTTCGCGGACTTGGCCGATTTGGCGTCGTTGGCTGGCACGCGCGGGGCCGACTACGTCCTCGTGAACCCCCTGCATGCCGCAGATCCGGTGCCTCCGGTTCAAGCGTCGCCGTATTCTCCGTCCACAAGGCGATTCTTCAACCCCCTTTACATTCGAATCGAATCCATTCCCGAACTGGCATATGTGAAGCCGCGGAAGCGGGCCACCGTGGACCGGCTGTTGGATGACGTCCACGCGCTCAACAAGGACGCGGAACGGCTGGACCGGGACCAGATCTTCGCCGCCAAGCTCGCAGCCCTGGAACTCCTTCACACGGTCAAGCTTTCTCCGGCCCGGCAGCGCGCCTTCGAGGAATTTTGCCGCGAGTCCGGCCCGGGCCTGGACGATTTCGCCCTTTGGTGCGCCATCCGCGAGGACCGATCGCCGGACGACCCCTTCTGGCAGGATCCCGCGGCCACGCTCGGTTCTCCGAAGCTTGAGTCGATGCGCCAGTCCCTGGCCGATCGGATCGGTTTCCACCGCTGGCTTCAGTGGATCTGCGATGAACAGCTCGAGTCAGCCCAGGCCGCGGCGAAGCGATCCGGCATGCGGCTGGGAGTGGTGCACGATCTCGCCGTCGGGGCGGACCTGAGCAGCGCCGACGCCTGGACCCTGCGCAGCAGCTTCGCGCCGGGTGTCAGCGTGGGCGCACCACCGGACATGTACAACCAGCTCGGACAGAACTGGAACCAGCCGCCGTGGCACCCGGTCCGTTTGGCGGAGGCGGGCTACGCGCCGTTGCGCGCGATGCTCTCCACCGTCCTCCGCCACGCCGGCGGAATCCGCGTCGACCACATCCTGGGGCTATTCCGCTTGTGGTGGGTACCTGCCGGCAACTCCGCCCGCGACGGCGCCTACGTCCGCTACGACCACGAGGCCCTGATCGGCATCCTTGCTTTGGAAGCGCACCGCGCGGGAGCGGTGGTCATCGGCGAAGACCTTGGCGTTTTCGAGCCGTGGGTGCGGGACTATCTTGCGGCCCGAGGCATCCTGGGCACGTCGATCCTTTGGTTCGAGTACGACGGCGACTCGCCCCTGCCGCCCGAACGCTACCGAACGCAGGCACTCGCCAGTGTCAACACCCACGACCTCCCACCGACGGCCGGGTACCTCGCAGGCGATCACGTGGATCTCAGGAACCAACTGGGCTTGCTTGAACGAAGCGTGGCCGAGGAACGGGCCGAGCACGAGGCCAGCCTGGACAAGATGATGGGGTTGCTGCGGGAACGGGGCCTGCTGCCTGCCGACGGAAAAGCGCTTGGTGAGGAGCAGGTCATTGAGGCGCTGCATCGTCTGCTGGCCCTTGCACCGTCGGTCCTGTTGGGCGTTGCGTTAGTGGATGCCGTAGGGGAGCGGAGGGTGCAGAACCAGCCGGGAACGACGTCGGAGGTCTACCCCAACTGGCAAGTGCCACTCGCCGACGAACGCGGACGCGCGGTGCTGATCGATGACCTTGATGCCAACCCTCGGTTCAACTCTTTGCTCGCGGCCGTGGACGAGGCTGTACGGGGTTAGGCAACGCATCGAGGCGTGAAATCTCGCCCTTTGGCCCTCCCCGCGACGCTCGCTCACCTTTGGGCCGTTTCAGTTGAACGCTCCCTCATCGTCAAGCTGGTTGTGAGTCATTCATTACCTGTTGATTGAAGGAGCCGGCGATGGCCGTTGATAACAAGGGTTTTACGCGTGAAGAGATCCGTGAGTTCATGCATGAGTACTATTTGCAGCCGCACGGGACGAGGA